>JBFLWR010000031.1:0-11742 GCA_040755925.1 Pseudomonadota bacterium | reverse complement strand
AAGACCCTCGGACGGGATCTTGCCGACCTCGATCGACACCAGACGGCCGAGCTCGGCCTTATGCGCGCGCAGTTCTTCGCCAAGCAGCCGCACCAGTTCGCCGCGCTTCGGTCCCGGCACCAGCCGCCAGGCCTGGAATGCCTTGTGAGCGGCATCGATGGCCTTGCCGGCATCGGCCGCCGAAATCGACTTCAGCGCCGCGATCTGCTCGCCCGTCACCGGGCTGCGCACGATCAGGTCGCCACCGGAAAGAGCGTCCTTGGCAACGCCGAGTTTCTCCAGAAGTGAGGCCGTTTCCTTCGCTAACGTCATGTTTGTCCCTTTCAGATCCCGCCATTCATATGGCGAGGGTCAAAAACCTTGCGCCACGCTTTGTCCATGCCATGGGGCATGGCGGGGCGCTTTCATGGCGTGGCATTACTCGTTTCAGGGGAAAACCGCCACCCCGGCATGGTCCAAGGCGAAATTGCAGGATTGGGCCACACGGCGGAACTTTTGATTAGCGGGCCTTGTGAACCGTCGGCTTCTCGGTGCTTTCCTTGATCAGCCGGTCGATATGCATTCGGATATGCGCTGCTTCGGCTGCTGTGTTGGCGAGCGCGATAGCGCGGTCGAAGGCGACGCGCGCCTCCTCGTTGCGGCCGAGTTGCATCAACAGGCCGCCCCTCAGGCCGAAGAAGTGGAAATAGCCCGACAGCCTGTCCTCCAGCGGCTCGATCATGGCGAGCGCCGCCTCCGGGCCGCGCACCTTGCTGACCGCCACAGCGCGGTTGAGCGTCACCACCGGCGAGGGCTGCATCTGTTCGAGCAGGCCATAAAGCAGGTCGATCTCGGTCCAGTCGGTATCTTCCGGCTTTGCCGCCCGCGCATGCAGGGCCGCAATCGCCGCCTGGACCTGGTAGGGACCGGGCTTGCGATGGCGCAGCGCCTTGTCGACCAGCGCGAGGCCCTCGTCGATCATCTTGCGACTCCACAGGCCGCGGTCCTGGTCCTCGAGCAGGATGATCTCACCATTTTCATCGAACCTTGCCGGCGCCCGCGCATGCTGCAGCAGGAGCAGTGCGGTGAGGCCCATGATCTCCGGCTCCGCCTGGAAGAGCCGGAGCAGCAGGCGCGCGAGCCGGATCGCCTCATCGCAAAGCGGGGCTCGTGCCGGCGCCTCGCCGCTGTTGGTCGAGTAACCCTCGTTGAAGATGAGATAGACCATTGCGGCAACCGCGGCGAGCCGCTCCGAACGTTCGACCGGCCCAGGCGTTTCGAACGGCACGCCAGCGTCCGCGATGCGCGCCTTGGCGCGGGTGATGCGCTGCTCCATGGCGCTTTCGCCGACCAGGAAAGCGCGCGCGATCTGCTTGACGGTGAGGCCGGAGACGATGCGCAGCGCCACGGCGATCTGCTGCGTTGCCGGAAGGTCCGGATGGCAGCAGATGAAAAGCAGCCGCAGGATGTCGTCGCGATAGTGCGCGCCGTCCAGTCGTTCGGCGATGTCGCTCTCGGCGTCTTCCAGGTCGGAGATATGCTCCTCTTCCGGCATCGGCGCCTGTCTGGCGCGCTTGCGCACCGCATCGATACCGGAATTGCGGCCGACGAATATCAGCCAGGCCGCCGGGTCGCGCGGCGGCCCGTTCTTCGGCCAGTTCTTCAACGCCCTCAGGCATGCGTCCTGGAAAGCCTCTTCCGCTGCATCAAGGTCGCGGAAATAGCGCAACAGCGCGCCCATCGCCTGCGGACGGGCGTTGCCGATCGCGGTGCTGATCCAGGCAAGTTCCGTCATACGGCGACCTTGGTGGGATTGAAGACCGAAACCGGCCTTATTTCGTAGGAACCGCCGCTCGGATTGACCTCGGAGAGCTCGCGGGCAAAAGCGACGGCTTCGTCGAGGTCGCGGCATTCGAGCGTGTAGAAGCCGAGAAACTGTTCCTTGGTTTCGGCGAACGGACCATCGAGCACGACGGATTCACCCTTGACCTTCCGCAGTGTCGTCGCGGCTGTGGTCGGCAAGAGCCGCGCCACCGGTCCGAGCCGGCCGGCCTTCGCGTATTTTTCCTGCACGTTGAGGAGCTTCTCCATGACTTCCTCGTCCTGCTCCTTGCTCCAGGAGCAGACGACGTCTTCGGAGGCATAGCAGAGGATGGCATAAAGCATGGTCGGTCCTTTCCGTATCAAAGGACGCGACAGTAGGACCCTTCCCGACATGAGGTCGATAAAAAAATAGGCCGATCACCGGCTTTACCGCCAGCCCTCAAGCACCATGGGCGTGTAGCCATCTGAGCACCAGCGTTTCTTCCTCGTCGAGCCCGGGGATGATCCGCTTCCGTTTGTTGGCTTCAGCCATTTCAGCGAACAGCCGCCCCGCGGACCAGACTTCGAAGACAAGAGGGTGGATGTAACATTTTCGGCAAACGGCGCGCGTATTGCCCAGCCGCTCGGCGACTTTGTCGACGACGCCGTTTATGACCCGCCTTTGTTCGCTCGCGTGTTCCGGCAGTTCCTTCTGAGCTAGCAGCGATGCTGCATGGATGGTGCCACCCCAGGTGCGAAAATGCTTGGAGCTGAACTCCGCCCCCGACGTCTCGCGAATGTAGCGGTTCACGTCCTCGGAGCGAACCGGTCGCCGGTTGCCGTCTTCGTCCAGATACTGGAACAGCTTCTGCCCGGGCAGGTCCTGGGAACCGCGCACGATCCTGGCGATGCGCGGGTCGACCAGCCTTAGCTTCCACTCCTTGCCCGACTTTCCCTTGAAGGCGAACCGCAGGCTGGAGCCCTCTATCTGGACATGACGGTCGCGCAGAGTGGTCAGTCCGAAACTCTTGTTGTCCCGGGCGTAGGCGGCGTTGCCGACGCGGATCATCGTGTTATCGAGCAGCCAGACCACCGATGCGACTACGCGCTCCAGAGGCAGGCCGTGGCGACGCAGATCGGTATCGATCTGGCGGCGAAGATCAGGCAGACCTTCGGCGAAAGTGACAAGGCTGGAGTATTTCGCGCCGTCGCGCTCCTCGGTCCAATGCGGATGATAGCGATACTGCTTGCGTCCGCGCTGATCCCGGCCAGTCGCCTGGATATGGCCGAACGGATCGGGCGATATCCACACATCGGTCCAGGCCGGCGGGATGGCGATCGACTTGATGCGGGCAAGCGTTTGCGTCCTCACGGACTGCCTGCCCGGGCCGACATATGAAAACCCCTTGCCTTTTCTCAACCTGCGAATGCCAGGATCGGTATCGCTGACATAGCTCAGCGAGGCTCGATCGGCCGAATCTTGCGCACTGTCCTTCCCCGTCCCTTCCTCGCCGGGCAAACAATCCGGGGACGATGGCGATTTCTGCAACATGATGGCTCCACGGAACTGGTCCGTAGATAAGCCGCCGGCCCGCCACAGGTTCCGCGCGACTGGTTATCGGCCAGGACTTGCGTCGGAGTTTGCGCCTCCCGGAAGGGTCAGGCACGTTGCAGTTGGACCGACAAGGTCGACCTGCCGCGCCGCGCCGCGATCTTCAACCGGTAACGCAGGCAACGCCAGGCGTCCAAGGGAACCTTTGGCGCGGCCCGGGCCACTGCCAGGAACTTCGCCGCCGTCTCCAAATCGCCGCGCGCATAGTGGACGCGCGCGATCTTGAGGGCGACAACCCCTTCCCGTCGCTTCAGCGTCGATTCGGCAATGCCGCATCCGGTCAGCTTGCGCAATTCCAGGCGCCATTCGAGAAACCGCCGGACGGGCTTGATCACGAAGCGACCATCAGAGCGTTCCGAAGACACCAGATAGATCATGACCGGCTGGCGTTCCAACGCCAGCGACACCCTGCTCAGTATCTGCGCCCAGAACAGCGTATCCTCGTCGTAGGCGAGCCCTGTCGGAAATCGTATATCGCCGATAGCACGACGAGATACGAGCACACTGCCGACGGCAATCGAACGCACCCTGCCTTCCAGATAGGCCGAGGCATTGGCCAGGCGGTCGGCGGTATAGCCGACCGGCGTCTTGATCTGCCGGTCCTCGCCATCGGTCCGCCGGCGGTACGCGCCCACCACCATGTCGGCGCCCGATTGGCTCCTGGAAAGCAACGCCCGCAGCCCGCCCTGCAGATGCAAGTCATCGGCGTCGATCATGTAGATCCAGGGAAAGCCTGCCTCGGCCAGGGCAAGGTTGCGCGAACCGCCGGCGTCGCGGCAGTTCGACTTGATGACGCGGAGCGGCAGCGCCAACCGCTTGGCAGCTTCGATCGCGACCGTCGCGGTGTTATCGGATGAGGAATCGTCGACCAGAAGAATCTCGCCGATGGCCACGGCCTCCGACGCAAGCGAAGCCAAGGTGCGTGCGACGGTTGCTGCCGCGTTGTGGGCTGGAATGATGACGCTGACTGCTTGCAAGCCAGTCTCCAAGTCGCCGCCGCGATGCGTCGGTATCTAGCCCCCGCGTTCACGATACCGGTCCTATCCGGTTTTGAGAAGCATCTAATACGTGGCGCGCAACATGCACCGCGCTCGCGGCAAAGGTGATTCCAGCAAAAACAAAGGCTTAGCGTATCATCGTTTCGGCGTGACGCGCACTGGAGCGTTTTCTGTTCGGAATTGCGTCAAAACACGGAGGCAGAGCCGTTCGTCGTTTCCATGAGACGATCCTCTAGGCCGCGACGGGGATGACGTCGACCGCCTGCTCGCCGACCTGGCCGCCCGTGGTTTTCAGGACGCCGACGATCGGCGCCACGTCGGAATAGTCGCGGCCATAGCCGACGGTGATGTGATCGTTGCTGGCCCGCATGCCGTTGGTCGGGTCGAATTCCTGCCAGCCGGCATCGCGGCCGCACCAGACCTTGACCCAGGCATGCATGGCGTCCGCGCCTTCGAGGCGCGGCTTTCCTTTCGGCGGGATGGTGCGCAGGAAACCGCTGACATAACCGGCCGGGATGCCCAGACCGCGCAGGCCCGCGATCATGATGTGCGAGAAATCCTGACAGACCCCGCGTTTCAGGACAAAGGCGTCGCCGGCGCGCGTCTGAACGGTGGTCGCCTTGCCATCATAGGTGAAATCACGGTGAATGCGATTACAGAGGTCGATCGCCGTGGCGACCGCCGAGCCCGCCAGGCTCTCCCGGGCATAGGCCGTGATAGCCGCGTCGATGCCGGCGTGGTCGCTCGCGGCAACGAAATGATGCGGCGCTCCAGGTGACAGCGAACGCACCGCATCGAGTTCAGCCCTCAGGCCGTGAATGTCGGGCGATACGTCGAGGCCGGGTTCCGACCGGGAGACCGACACGCGCGCGCTCATCTTGATATCGAGCGCATCATGTGCATCGCGAAAGGCGATGGCGGTGACTTTGTTGCCGAAGAAGTCCGAAAAATCCGCCCGCTCGGCCGGGGTCGGCGCGAAGGACAGCGAGGCGGCAATCACCCGCTGCACGCCGTTAAGCGTCTGCGGCAACACCCGCACCTGATGCCGGCCGCCGCCGGCCGCGGCCGCATAGTCGTAATGCAGTTGGAGCCTGATGTCGTAGAGCATCGCCACCTATCCGAAGTAAGCCTTGGCGAGGCTGTTGTAGAGATCGCCGATCTGGCCGGCGAGATCGTCGAGCACCTTCACGGTCATGTCCGCAGGCTCCATGACCGCGATCGCCGTGTTGAGCTGCAGGATCTCCTTGGCGGCTGGCGACATGTGTCCCTCGCCGCCTATGGAAGGCAGCATGCCGATCTCGGCCTTCAGCCGTTCGAGTTGGAACAGGATGGAGCGCGGATTGAGCGGATCGAGCGCCAGGAGGTCGATCACGGTCCGGCGTCCGGCCTGCACCGGATACTGGCGCCGATGGGTCATGACGCTGTCGCCAATCTCCAGCATCATGTCGAGAGCCCCGTCCGGCGCCCCTTCCTTCGTGAGCCGGGAAAGCGTGCGCGCGATCTGGATGCCGCGCTCCAGCCTGCGGCCGATCTCCAGGAACCGCCAACCGGTGAACCGGTACATGTTCTCGTGCAGCAGGCCGGAGAAACCGGCAAGCTTGCGCAGCATCACGGTCATCGCCCGCGTAGCGTCATCGCCGGGCGAGACTGTGTCGGCGAATTGATGGATGGTCTTCGACAAGTCCTTGAGCGCCAGCCAGCCATCCGGCGAGAAGCGGTCGCGAATCTGGCCGGCGCTGTAGACGGCGCTGTCCAGCGTGCCGATCAGCCCCAATGGGATCGCGGATTCGACGTCGATACCGAACGGTTCGAGATACTCCCTGATGTCCGCAAGCAGCGGCATGTCGGGGTCGGATGTCTCGGCGAGACGCACATGATAGGCGCGCAGCACGCGCACGGTGTCTTCCGAACGCTCGATATAGCGCCCAAGCCAGGTCAGGTTTTCGGCCGCGCGGCTCGGCAGGCTGCCCGGCATGGTGCGGGTGAAATCGTCATGCTCTTGCGGCAGGAGCGTCTCGCGTTCTACCGGCCGGTCGCTGACCACCCAGACATCCGCCGCCTGGCCGCCGCGCTGCATGGCGATCGCCGTCGGGTCGAGCGAGAAACCGACGCGGGCAAAGCCGCCGGGCATCACCGCCCAGCCGTCGGGCGTGCGCGCCAGATAGACACGCAGGCTGGCGGGTCGCGGCTCCAGCACGCCGTCGACAAAGACAGGCGTGGTCGAAAGCGTCACCGCCTCCTGGCCGACAAAACCCGATCCGTCCGCCTCGATGCGCGCGACGAGTTCCGCATGCTCGGCGTCCGAAAGCGACGAGCCGAGCCGCGTCAAGCCATCGTCCTCGAAGGCGAGCCGCGTTGACAGCGCCGGGCCGACGACCATGCGGTCGATATTGGCGAGCACATGATCGCGTTCTGCCTCCTGGCCGCACCACCAGGTGGCGACGTTCGGCAGCTTGAGGTCCTCGCCCTGCAATTCGCGCGCGATCCTCGGCAGGAAGGAGAGCAGCGCACGCGTCTCCATCAGGCCCGAGCCCAGCGCATTGACGGCTGAAACCGTGCCGCGCCGGATAGCCTCGACAAGGCCAGGCGTGCCGATCTGCGAATCCGGCTTGAGCTCCAGCGGATCGGCAAAGGCCGCATCGAGCCTTCGCCACAGAACGCCGATCGGCATCAGGCCGGAAACGGTGCGCACCATCAGCCGGCCGCCCGACACTGTCAGGTCTTCGCCTTCGAGCAGCATGATGCCGAGATAACGGGCGATGTAGGCGTGCTCATAGTAGGTTTCGTTGAGCGGCCCCGGCGTCAGGATGGCGACGCGACCGCCGGAGTCCTTCGCCATGCCGTTCAGTGCATCGCGGAAACGGCGGAAGAAGCCAGCAAGCCGGTGCACATGCATCTCGCCATAGATGTCGGACAACGCGCGGGTGGTGGCGACGCGGTTTTCCAGCGCGAAGCCGGCGCCCGACGGCGCCTGCGTGCGGTCGCCCAGAACCCACCAGCGTCCGTCCGGACCACGGCCGAGCTCGAAAGCGCAGAAATGCAGGAAATGACCGCTGGCCGGCCGAACACCTGCGATGGGACGCAGATATTCAGGGCTCGCCGCGATCAGCCCGGCCGGGAGGATGCCCTTCTCGATCAGTCGGTTCGGCCCGTAGGTGTCGGCGAGGATCGCCTCGAACAGATCGGCGCGCTGCACGAGCCCGGCGCTGATCTCGGCCCATTCGTTCTCGTCGATCAGTAGCGGCACATGCGCCAGCGGCCATTCGCGCTCATTGGCGCCGGCCCTGTCATAGACGCGGTAGTAGACGCCGGCGTCGCGCAGATACTGGTCTGCGCGTGTGAAGCGTTGCCCGAGTTTTTCCGCGCCCAGTTCGTCCAACGCTTCGATGAAGGACCGCCAGGCCGGGCGTGGATTGCCTGTGGCGTCGACCATCTCGTCGAAGACGCCCTCGATCGGCCGGTAGTGCGACAGCAGGCCACGTGCCCGCGACCGTCCGCTCGCCCGTTTCTGATTCCCCTTGGCCATAATCGATCAGAGTCTCGCCGGCCGCCTGAGGTCAAGGGTCATGGGGAACTCTTCAGAGACTTGTTCTTCGCGCAACACATAGCTTCCAGGCGTATGGCCGCGCGGCTCGAAGCGCGCGAGCCGCCTGGCCTCCGCTTCGTTGCCGTTGACCGGAAAGGTGTCGTAATTGCGCCCGCCAGGATGCGCCACATGATAGACGCAACCGCCGACCGAGCGGCCCGACCAGCGGTCGTATATGTCGAACACCAACGGCGTGTTGACCGGCAGCGCCGGATGCAGGCCCGATGCCGGCTGCCAGGCCTTGAAGCGCACGCCCGCCACGGCAACCTCCCTGCTGTCGGTCACCTTCATCGGCACGACACGGCCATTGCAGACGACCGCGTGACGCTCGGGGTTCAGGCCTTCCGTCCTCACCTGGAGCCGCTCGACCGACGAGTCGACGAAGCGGACGGTGCCGCCGATAGCGCCCTGCTCGCCCATCACATGCCAAGGCTCCAGCGCCTGTCTCAGCTCCAGCTTGACGCCGGCGTGCTGGACCTCGCCGCAGAACGGGAAGCGGAATTCGAGCTGCGCGGCGAACCATTCGGGACGGAAGTCGAAACCGTTGAGCTTCAGATCCTCCAGCACGTCGAGGAAATCGGCCCAGACATGGTGCGGCAGCATGAAGCGGTCGTGCAGCGATGTGCCCCAGCGCACGAAGCGGCCATCGAGCGGGTTCTTCCAGGCGCGAACGATGATGGCGCGCACCAGAAGTTGCTGGGCGAGCGACATACGCGCATTGGGCGGCATCTCGAAACCACGGAACTCGACCAGCCCCAGCCGACCCGTAGGGCCGTCCGGCGAGAAGAGCTTGTCGATGCATATCTCTGAGCGATGCGTGTTGCCGGTCACGTCGGTCAGGAGATTGCGAAACAGCCGGTCGACCAGCCAGGGCAACGGCGCCTCGCCCTTGTCCGGATGCGGCACTTGCGCCAGAGCGATCTCGAGCTCGTAGAGGGAATCATGACGCGCCTCGTCGATACGCGGCGCCTGGCTGGTCGGGCCGATGAACAGGCCGGAGAACAGATAGGACAGCGATGGATGCCGCTGCCATTGCAGCACCAAGCTCTTCAAAAGGTCCGGCCGGCGCAGGAACGGGCTGTCGTTGGGCGTGGCGCCGCCCACCACGACATGGTTGCCGCCGCCCGTGCCGGTGTGGCGGCCGTCGATCATGAATTTGTCGGTGCCGAGCCGCGACTGTCGCGCTTCCTCGTAGATCGCGGTCGTCGTGGCGACGCAATCCTGCCAGTTGGCGGCGGGATGGATGTTCACCTCGATGACGCCTGGGTCGGGCGCGACGCGGATCACGTTGAGGCGTGGATCCTGCGGCGGGCCGTAGCCTTCGATATGCACCGGCAGTCCGATGGCTTTTGCAGCGTTCTCGGCCGCCGCCACCAGCTCGAGATAGTCCTCCAGTGCCTCGACCGGCGGCATGAACACGCAGAGCCGCCCGTCGCGCGGCTCGACCGTCAGCGCCGTACGCACCGCGCCGCCGATCTCGGTGAGCTGCTGTTCGATACGGTCCTGCTGGGCGGTTGCGGCAGTGAACGAGGCCTCGACCTGACGCCGCGCCATCTCGTCGGCGCCGCCGGGCTCCGTCGCCTCGGCCAGGATTTCGGCGCGCGCAGGCAGAGGACCGCGCGGCACGGATGGATCGACCGAAACGATATAGGGAAACTGCGCCGGCGGGACATAGGGAAGCGTTCCCAGCGGCAAGCGGTAGCCGACCGGGGAATCGCCCGGCACCAGGAACAGGCGCCCGCGCCGCGTCTTCCATTTCTCCGAACGCCAGCGCTGCCCCGCGGCCTGGCTGTTCCAACGCTGGACCGGCAGCACGTATCCCGACGGCTTGGTCAATCCGCGCTCGAAGACGCGCGCCATGCGGCTGCGCTCTTCCGGGTCTTCCAGCTTCGAATTGGAGGGATCGACATTGTCCGGCAGCTTGCCTTCCTTGAGCAGCCATTCGGCCGGATCCTCATAGGCTTCGCCGACCATCGACTTGTCGATGCCGAGCTCGCCGGCGATCGTCTTGAGCAGGCTTTCGGCCTGCTCGGGTCCGACCGCAATGCTGCTCTTCTCCCGCGCGATCAGTGACGGATCGCGCCACACCGGCTCGCCGTCAGCGCGCCAGTAGAGCGAGAAGGTCCAGCGCGGCAGGCTCTCGCCCGGATACCATTTGCCTTGGCCATAATGCAGGAAGCCGCCAGGCGCGAAGCGTTCACGCAATCGGCGGATGAGCTCGTCCGCCTTGTCGCGCTTGGTCGGGCCAACCGCCGCCGTGTTCCATTCGGCGGATTCGAAATCGTCGATCGACACGAAAGTCGGCTCGCCGCCCATGGTGAGACGCACGTCCTCATCCCGCAGGACGGCATCGACCTGGTTGCCCAGCGCATCGAGCGCCTGCCAGCTTTCGTCGGAGAATGGCTTGGTGATGCGTGGATGCTCGGCGATGCGGTCGACCCGCATGTCGAAATTGAAATCGACATTGGCGAAGCTCGCCATGCCGGAGATCGGCGCCGCGTTGCGATAGTGCGGTGTTGCCGCCAGCGGCACATGGCTCTCCCCGGTGAGCAGGCCCGAGGTCGGATCGAAGCCGATCCAGCCGGCGCCCGGGATATAGACCTCGCACCAGGCGTGCAGGTCGGTGAAATCGACAGCCGTGCCGGGCGGCCCGTCGAGCGATACGAGGTCAGGCTTCAACTGGATCAGGTAGCCGGAGACGAAACGCGCGGCGATGCCGAGATTGCGCAGGATCTGCACCAGCAGCCAGCTCGAATCCCGGCATGAGCCCTTGGCCGCGGCAAGCGTCTCCTCCGGCGAATAGACGCCGGTCTCCATGCGCACGATATAGGCGATCTCGCGCTGCAGCCGCGCATTGAGGCCGACAAGGAAAGTGACCGTGTTTGCCGGGCTGCGATCGATGGTCTTGAGAAAAGCCGAAAGCAGCGGCCCGGCCGGTTCCGGCGTCCGGTAGATGGCGAGGTCTTCCCTGATCTCTTCCGGATAGTCGAATGGAAACGTCTCGGCAGTCTCCTCGACGAAGAAGTCGAACGGGTTGTAGACCGTCATGTCGGCGACGAGGTCGACCTCGATCTTCAGTTCCGTCACAGGCTCCGGAAAGACGAAGCGGGCGAGGAAATTGCCGTAAGGATCCTGCTGCAGGTTGACGAAGTGGTTTTTCGGCTCGACCTTCAGCGAGTGGCTGAGCACTTTGGTGCGTGAATGCGGCGCCGGCTGCAGCCTGATCACCTGAGGCCCCAGCACCACCGGCCGGTCATATTTGTAATGGGTCAGGTGGTGGACGGCCGCCAGAATTGCCATGGTGCCCCGGAGAACGGCGTTTCAGTCGCCGAACCCTGACACATCTAGCCGCCATTCTCCAAGCGGATGTTGCGCTGCAACTGGCTTAATGAACCGTTGCCGGCTCAAGACCGTTCAAAAGAAGGCTTGGATCCCCGTCTGTGCCCGGCCGAGGATCAGCGCGTGCACGTCGTGCGTGCCTTCATAGGTGTTGACCGTCTCCAGGTTCTGCGCGTGGCGCATCACGTGGTAGCCGATCTGGATACCGTTGCCGCCATGCATGTCGCGGGCCTGCCGAGCGATGTCGAGCGCCTTGCCGCAATTGTTGCGCTTGACGATCGAGATCATCTCCGGCGCCATCTTGCCTTCGTCCATCAGCCGGCCGACGCGCAGCGAACCCTGCAGGCCGAGCGCGATCTCAGTCTGCATGTCGGCGAGCTTCTTCTGGAAAAGTTGCGTGCCGGCGAGCGGCTTGCCGAACTGCT
>JBFLWR010000309.1:0-8445 GCA_040755925.1 Pseudomonadota bacterium | reverse complement strand
TTGAAATAGGTCGAGCCGCCCAGATGGTCGCCGCTACCCCCAGAAGCGACCGGACCAATGCCGCCATATTCGAAGCCGCGAATCATGCGGTCGTTGCTCTGGAAGTAGTCAAAGATGCGCAGGTTGCCGTTGCCATAGCCCTCGAGGTGGCCGGCGCCGCCCGAGATCAACCCGACCACGTCGAGCTGCTCGGAAAGCGTCTGGTAGACGCTCGCGCGCCCCGTGAACTTTACCCATTTGGCGTCGCCGCCGAGGCCGGCGAATTCCGTGCCGAAGTTAGCATAGAGACCCTCATGCGGGTTCTTCATGTCGTCGATGGTGTTGTAGACCAGCCCGAGGCTGACCGAAGACTTGAGCCACGGGCTTTCCTGGATACCCGCTTGGACCGGAATGGAAACGTCACATTTTGTGGGATCCAGAATCCCATTGGTGAGACAGCTATCAGGATAAGAGTACTTCTCCTGCGAGATATTATACGCAAGCTGCGTCGAGATGCTGTTGGTTATCGGCAGGCCGAAGCGGACGGTGGCGCCGGTGACATTGGTGTCGTAATGGCTGTACTCGCGGGTCGACCGGTAAATATCAAAGCCTGCCGCGATGCGCCGCCCAAGGAAATACGGCTCAGTGAAAGAGAGACTGTAGTCGCGCGAATTCTTGCCGCCGCCGGCAGCCAGCTTGATGTACTGGCCGCGACCGAGGAAGTTGCGCTCCGTGATCGAACCTTCGACGGACGGTCCAGGCGTTTCGCCACCGGTCGAATAACCGGCGCCGACCGAGAATTCGCCGGTCGACTTCTCGACAACGGTGACCACGAGGACGACCTGGTCCGGAGCCGTGCCAGGAACGGTCGAGATATCGACGGACGTAAAGTAATCAAGAGCTTCCAACCGCTTCTTCGCGCGCTGGATAAGAACCTGATTGAAAGCGTCGCCTTCGCTGACGTCGAATTCGCGACGGATGACATAGTCGCGCGTGCGATCGTTGCCGCGAATCTCGATACGCTCGATATAGGCCTTGGTGCCCTGGTCGATGGTGTAGACGACCGAAATGGTGTGGTTTTCGAAATTGCGATCACCACGCGGCGTCACCTGGGCAAACGCATAGCCCGAGCCCGCGACCTTCTCGGTCAGCGCGACGATCGAATCCTCGACGTGCTTGGCGTTGTAGACGTCGCCCTTTTGAGTCTCGACCACTGACTGCAGTGCTTTCGAGTCGACCTCCGGGATGGTGCTCTCGACGCTGACGTCGCCAAACGTGTAACGATCGCCTTCCTGAACGGTGATGGTGACCGTGTATTTGTTGGTGGCGCTGTCGAGCTCGCCAACGGCCGACACGACCTGGAAGTCGGCATAGCCGTGATTGTAGTAGAAGCGGCGCAGCAATTCCTGGTCAGCGCGCAGCTTGTCCTCGTCATAGACGTCGTCGCGCAGCACGAACGATAGCCACGACGACCGCCTGGTGTTGATGACGTCCGACAGGCGGCGCCCTGAATAGGCGTGATTGCCGACGAAATTGATCGCCGCGATCTGGGTGCGGCCGCCTTCGGTGATGTTGAAGACGACGTTCACACGGTTGTCGCCGAGATCCATGACCTGCGTCGTCACACCGGCATCGTCGCGACCGATGCGCTTGTAGGCCAACTTGACCGACTCCACGTCGGCATCGAGCGCCTGTTGCGAGAAGGTCGCGCGCGGCTTCAGCTGGATCGCGGCCTGGAGCGCGTTGTCCTTGAGCTTCTTGTTGCCCTGGAACAGGACCTGGTTGACGACCTTGTACTCGGAAACCTTGACGACCAGGGTCGAGCCGACCTGGTTGATCTGGACGTCCGAGAACAGGCCCGTACCGAACAGCGCCTTGACCGCGGCGTCGACGTCGGCGCTGGAGAACGGCTTGCCGGGCTTGATCGTGATGTAGTTGCGAATGGTTTCCGCATCGACACGCTGGTTGCCGGTTACCTCGACGCGCGAGATGACAGCAGCCTCGGCTACCGATGTAGCAACGAGCTGCACGGCGAGCGCGCCTGGCAGAACCAGGGCGGCGGACAGGGCCGCCGCGGACGCGGCGCTCAGAAACTTGGATGCTGCCTTCATCGGGCTTTTGTACCTTTTTCTCGTAGTCCCCACGGCGAGAAAACCGGACGTGCGGTATTTCCCCTACCGTATTAACCGGATTTTCCCTACACGCAAGGCTCCCGGTTAATTTGTATTTACTTAACCGTACCGCGTGGCTTTCGCGTCACGCATATCCCCACGCATGGTAAACGGCATCTCAACGCAACCGGTGCCGAAGCCAAATTCCTTCATGATTTCAGCACCCAAACAGATCATTCCAAAAAACGAACCCCATGAAGCCGAGCACCAGAAAAAGGCCGGCGCGGTAGGCCATCTCCATCATCCGCTCCGATACAGGCCGCCTGATGACGGCCTCCACGCCGTAGAACAACAGATGGCCGCCGTCGAGAGGGGGAATCGGCAGTAGATTGAGAATTCCTATACCGACTGACAGGAATGCAACAAGCTGCACCAGCCATTCGAAGCCGAGTTTGGCAGCCTGACCCGACATTTTCGCGATCTTGATCGGGCCGCCCAGCTGGCATTTGTCCTCGCGTCCGACGACGAAGCGCTGCAGGAACTGGCCGGTGCGCTCGATGACGTGCCCGGTCTCCTCGACGGCCGCGGCCACGGCTCCCGCCGGGCTGTAGGAAATCAGCCGTGGCTGCCCGAGCTCGGCATTGTTGACGACGCCGATGACCGCCACCTTGACCTTGTTGCCGAGCGCATCGGTCTGCTCCATGGGCTCCGGCGTGGCGGTGACCGTGACCTCCTTGCCATCACGCAGCATGGTGAAGGTGATGGCGTCACCTGCCCGGCCCGAGACCAGGCGCTGGACGTCGGCGAACGTCTCCACCTTGTCGCCGTCGACTTTGACGAATCGGTCACCCGCTTGGATGCCTGCCTTGGCGGCGGGGCTTCCGGCGGTAACTTCCGCCACGGTCGGTTCCATGACAGGGCGGCCATAGAGCGAAAACAAGACCGCGAAGACGGCGATCGTCAGCAGGAAGTTGAACAAAGGTCCCGCAACCACGGTCGCCGCGCGCTTCCAGATCGGCTGCGTGTGGAAGGCGACCAGCCGCTCTGCCTCGGTCAGTGATTCGAGGTCTTCCGAGCTCGGCTGGCTCGAGGTCGCATTCATGTCGCCGACGAATTTGACGTAGCCGCCAAGCGGAATGGCGCAAAGCTTCCAGCGGGTGCCGTGACGGTCGTTGAAGCCGAACAGCTCAGGGCCAAAGCCGATGGAAAAAGCCTTCACGCCGATGCCGCACCAGCGGCCGACAAGGTAGTGGCCCATCTCGTGAACGAACACCACCACGGTGAGCACGAACAGGAACGGCACGAGCGTGCCGAGGACAAAGCCTTGCGTGCTGAAGACCGCGTGAAGAAAATCGCTCAACTCATGCCCTCAATTTCGCCCGCAAATCGCGATACGGCGTCGCGACTGTGACATCAATCCGGGCAAATCCGTGGCATGCCGCGTTTTCGCCCGCCGCGATGCTTCTAGAACAAGAACAGCCCCTGCGCCGGATGATCGGCGGACGCCGCCGAAACCCAGCCGACGACGTACAGGGCGAACGCCGCCGCGACAAGCCCGTCCACCCGATCCATGACGCCGCCATGGCCAGGGATGAGATTGCTCGAATCCTTGCTGCCATGCCGGCGCTTGACCCAGGATTCGAACAGGTCGCCGATCTGCGAGACGATGGACAGTAACAGGGCAACGAGACCAAGCACGAGGAGGTTGCTGGCCCCGGCGGCGATTGCCAGCAGCAGCCCCGCAACCACGCCGCCGACGGCGCCGCCCAACGCGCCGCTCTGCGTCTTGCCGGGTGAAATCGACGGCGCCAGTTTCGGCCCGCCAATGGCGCGACCGACGAAATAAGCCGCGATGTCGGTCGCCCAGACCACAGCGAACAGGAAGAGGATCGCAATCATGCCGGAGTGATCGCCCTCGCGCAGAAAGGCGAGCGAGAATCCGGAAAGCGTCGCATAGGCCAGCCCGGACGCCTCCCATTGCGCGGCGCCCCGCGAATGGGCGGCGACGAGCACGATGACGGCGAGAGCCGCGGCTAAAAGCAGCAGCCACAGGGCCGGCAGACCGGCAATCAGCGCCACGATGAAGACCACGGCCAGCGCTTCCGGCAGAAAGCCGAGCCCGGCGCCGCCCGTGGAGCGTGACATGCGTGTCCATTCGTAGAAGATCGCGGCTGTGATGACCGCGCAGAACAGACGGAACGGCAGGCCGCCAAGCCAGGTCACGGCGAGCGTGACAACCGCCATGACGATGGCCGAGATGACGCGCTGCTGGAGATTGCTCATCTGGGACGGCGGCTAAGAGGCGACATCTCGGGCCGTAAGCCCGCCGAATCGACGCTCGCGGCCGGAAAAGTCACGCAAGGCGTCGGCCAGGTGCTCGCGGCTGAAATCCGGCCAATAGCAAGGCAGGAAGACGAGTTCGCTATAGGCGGCCTGCCAAAGGAGGAAGTTCGACAGCCTCAATTCGCCACTGGTGCGGATGACGAGTTCCGGGTCCGGAATACCCTCGGTGTCGAGCGAGCGCGCAAAACTCTCGGCAGTGATCGCGTCGGTCTCCATGTCGCCGCGCGCAACGGCGGCGGCGAGCTTGCGCGCCGTGCGTACGATCTCGTCGCGGCCGCCATAGTTGAAGGCGATGACCAAGGTCAGTGCCTCATTGCCGGCGGTCAGCGATTCGGCCTCCTGCAGCAGGCCTCGGATATCCGGCTGCAGCCCTTCCTTGTCGCCGATCACCCTCACCCGCACGCCGTTCTGGTGCAGTTCGGCGAGATCGCGGCGGATGAAGAGCTTGAGCAGGCCCATCAGGTCGCTGACCTCGGACTTCGGCCGCGACCAGTTTTCCGACGAGAAGGCGTAGACCGTCAGATAGGAGATGCCGAGCCCGGGAGCCGCGCGCACTGTCTTGCGCAAGGCCTCGACACCGGCCCGATGGCCGGCAAGCCGTGGCAGGCCACGCGCCTTGGCCCAGCGTCCGTTTCCATCCATGATGATCGCGACATGCGCGGGCGTTGCCATGGTCTCGCTTCCGGGCCGGTGAGAACAGGCCCTCAAACCTGCATGATTTCAGCTTCCTTGTCGGAAAGCAGGTGATCGATGGTGCTGATCATCTCGTCGGTCAGCTTCTGAACCTGGTCGGACCGCTTGCGATGATCGTCTTCGCTGATCGTGCCGTCCTTTTCGGACTTCTTGAGGAAATCCATGCCGTCGCGGCGCACGTGACGGACAGCCACACGGGCGTTTTCGGCATAGCCGTGCGAGATCTTGACCAGTTCCTTGCGGCGCTGCTCGTTCAGCTCGGGCAGCGGGATCCTCAGATTGGTGCCATCAACGATGGGATTGAAGCCGAGATTGGCTTCACGGATGGCGCGGTCGACTGCGCTCACCATCGACTTGTCCCAGACGGACACCGAGATCATGCGCGGCTCCGGCACCGTGACGTTGGCCACCTGGTTGATCGGCATCGTCGTGCCATAGGCCTGCACCTGGATCGCGTCGAGCAGGTTGCTGGAAGCGCGGCCAGTACGCAGCGAAGCCAGGTCGTGCTTGAAGGCAGCGATCGCCCCGTCCATGCGCCGTTTGAGGTCGTCGAACTCGCCACTCATGATCATCTCCTCGACCCGTTCGCCGGGTTCACTGCTTGTGCTCTCGTCTCGACCGGACCGGACGTCTTTCTCGACGAATCCGTCCGATCAATTGTCCGCGACGATCGTGCAACGGCCGCCGCCCCTCAGAATTTCGCCGAAACCACCCTTTTCGTGGATCGAATAGACGATTATCGGAATGTTGTTTTCGCGCGCAAGTGCAATCGCGGCGGTATCCATGATTGTCAGCCCGCGTTTGATGACTTCGGCATGACTTATGCGCTCGAAGCGCACCGCATCTGGGTCCTTCTTGGGGTCGGCCGAATAGACGCCGTCGACCTGGGTGCCCTTGAACAGCGCGTCCGCGCCGATCTCGGCGGCGCGGAGCGCGGCAGCCGAATCGGTGGTGAAGAACGGATTGCCGGTGCCGCCGGCGAAGATGACCACCTTGCCCTGGTTCATGTAGGCGGTCGCCTGGCGCTGCGAGAAGCTCTCGCAAAGCTCGGGCATGGCGATGGCCGAAAGCACCACCGCCTCGACGCCGATCTTGTTCAGCGAGGTGCGCAGGGCCAGCGAGTTGATGACGGTCGCGAGCATCCCCATGTGGTCGCCGGTGACGCGGTCGCCGCCCTTGGAGGCGACGGCTACGCCGCGGAAGATGTTGCCGCCTCCGATGACGACGCCAACCTCGATGCCCATCGCACGGGCCTCCGCGATGTCGGCCGCGATGCGGTCGACGACCGAGACGTCGATGCCAAAATGCTGTTCGCCCATCAACGCTTCGCCGGAAGCTTTCAGCAAGACACGTCGATAGAGGGGCTTAACCGTCATCTGGTTCCTCGAAAAATCTCGGCGCGGCAAGGCCAGGGGCGAAAACCACCCCGCTTTGCCCGGCGATGCTGTCATGACGGGTTGACCCGATACACGATGGGCGCGGCGATGTCACGCCGCGCCCCTGTGCAAAATTCCCGGGCTTTTCGATCAGCCGCTGGAGATGCTGACCGCCTCGCCTTCGACCACGACCGGCGGTGAATAACCGGAAGGCTTATCGCTCGTCACCACGCCGCCCGTCACCCTCACCTGAATCTCCGGACCAAAATAGGAATGCGGGAATGGCGCTGGAGCGCCGCTGACCGAGTCCAGCCGTTTACGGAACTCGTCGGGAATGGAAAAATCGAGCGCCGCCAGATTGTCCTGCAACTGGGCCGGCTTGGTCGCGCCGAGGATCACGGTGGCGATGCCGGGCTGCGTCGCCACCCAATTGATCGCGACTTGCGCCATGCTGTGGCCGAGTTCGGCGGCGACCTTTTCGAGCTCCGTCACGATCACCCAATTACGCTCGCTGAATTTCTGGAAACCCGGATGGGTGGTGTTGCGAAAGCCGTCGAGGCGTCCGGCATTTCCTGCCTGCGTCGGCCTATATTTGCCGCTGAGCAGCCCGCTCGCCAGCGGGCTCCACACCATGATGCCGGCGCCGTGGCGAGACGCCAAAGGCACGTATTCGTGCTCGATCGTGCGCTCGGCCAGCGAATATTCAAGCTGTAGCGCCGAGATCGGCTCGTAGCCGCGCAATTCCGCGATTGCTTGCGCCCGTCCGGCATACCAGGCCGGCACGTCAGACAGGCCGACATGGCGCACTTTGCCCGCCCGCACCAAGTCATCGAGTGTGCGCAGAACCTCCTCGGCTGGCGTCAACCTGTCCCAGACATGCATGAGATAGAGGTCGATATAGTCGGTCCCGAGCCGCTTCAGCGAGGCGTCCACGGCGCGCAAGATGTTCTTGCGGCCGTTGCCGCCAGCATTCGGGTTGCCGGGCTCCGCATTGAAGGTGAACTTCGTGGCGATCACCGCCTTGTCGCGCAAGCCGCGTTCGGCGATGAACCCGCCGAGCCACGTCTCGCTGGTGCCACCGGTATAAAGGTCGGCGGTATCGAAGAAATTGCCGCCAGCCTCGACATAGGTGTCGAACATGGCGCGGGCGGTTTCTCTGTCCGCTCCCCAGCCCCATTCCGTGCCGAACGTCATGGTGCCGAGAGCCAGCCGGCTAACGCGCAGGCCGCTATTGCCGAGCGTGTAGTAGGTCATCGTCATGGCCGTCTTTCCAATCCTGGTCTTGCTGCCGCGGAAATCACTTGCCGGGGGTCGCCTTGACCCACGGATTGCCGCGCTCATGCGTCATGCGGAAGGTGAAGCCATCGACCTTCCAGCCGGCGCCGGAGCGGGCCAGGTGATGCTCATAGGTGCCCCAGACTTCCCAGAGCGGGTCGCCATTGCCTTCCATCCGGTTCCAGGCATAACCGTTGGAACGGAGGGTCGCGGTGTCTCCTTCGATCACCACCTGGTGGTTGGTGCGCAGGTGCAGGCTGGTCTTGTTGCCTTTGAGGTTGGCCGCCCAGGCGCCGATCAGATCGTCGGAAGCGATGTTGGCGGCAGGCTGCCCGGAAAGGCTGCTGAAGTCGGCCGTGACCCGATCCGCGAAGTAGCCGCGGGCAAGCTTCCAGTGCTGCGCATCGACGGCGCGATCGATTGCATCGGCGATGCGGATGACGGCGCGCTCGTCGGCGATTGCTCTCCAGTCCGCGGGCTCCGCTCCAGCGACATCCGCCGGGGCCAGCGCCAAACCTGCCGCGAAGGTCACATGTTTCAAGGCATTCATGTCTCTTCTCCTCGTTCAATCAGCCCATCGCCGATGTGTTGAGGACAATGTGGATCAATGCGCCGGCATCGATAAGATTGCACTGTTCGCAAACACTGTGCGATATTGCTCATGAATG
>JBFLWR010000308.1:0-4068 GCA_040755925.1 Pseudomonadota bacterium | reverse complement strand
ATCCATGGCAAGTTCCTCTCGTTGAAGGAACTCCATGGTCAGATCGCAGCTTCTACCCGCTCAAGACCAATGCCTGTCGCGCCATCTCAGAACGAGGCGCCTCTCCCGCGAAGCGGGTTCGTGCATGCGGCGCAAAACAGACGTTCGCGTTGGCAATAGTCCGCAGGCATAACGCGCATCTCTTACCCACCAGCCCTTGACGACAATCAGCGCGCCTGTTTGAGACTCCGGCGCAGATGGGCATCTGCCCGTCGGGGAGACGACCAAGCAATGGGCAATCTGTGAACCGCATTCTACGTTGGCTCGCCGCCCTCATCCTCGCCTCCGCCGTCACCGGCTGCACCAGCGTTTCCTATTACGCGCAGTCGATCGAGGGCCATGTTGAGCTCATGGCGGCGCGGAAGAATGTCGGGAGGTTGATCCGCGATCCTTCGACGCCGGCGCCGTTGCGCGCAAAATTGACGAAGGCCGCCGCCATACGGCGATTTGCCACGGATGAACTGGCGGAGCCCGATAACTCAAGCTACCGCTCCTATGTCGATGTCGGCCGGGACGATGTGACCTACGCCGTCTTTGCCGCGCCGCAATTCTCGCTCGCGCCGGTCACGTGGTGCTTCCCGGTGTTCGGCTGCGTTCCCTACCGGGGTTACTTTTCGCAGAAAGCCGCGGTCGAAAGCGCCGCCGAATTGCGTGGCAAGGGGCTGGACGTCTATGTGTCGGGCGTCACAGCCTATTCGACGCTGGGCTGGTTCAGCGACCCGCTGCTCTCGACCATGCTGCGCCAGGACGACACCTATCTCGCAAGCCTCATCTTCCATGAACTGGCGCACCAGAAGATCTACGTGAACGGCGACTCCGCGTTCAACGAGGCCTTCGCGGTTTCCGTCGAAACCAGCGGTACGAGGAAATGGCTGCGCGCCACGGGAAACAGTGCCGGGCTGCGGCGCTACGAGGCCGATCGCGCGCGCAGGGCGGATTTCCTGGCGCTGATCGCCACGACCCGGGACGAGTTGCGCCAGGTGTATGGAAGTCCCCGGACGCCGGAGAAGATGGCGGCGGCCAAGGCAGCCACGATCGACAGGCTGCGGGCACGCTACCGGCAGATGCGCGACACGCGCTGGGCGGGATACCGGGGCTATGACGGCTGGTTCGACAGCCCGATCAACAATGCGAAGCTCGCCGCGACCGCCGTCTACGGCGAACAGGTCCCGGCGTTCCTTCGCCTGTTCGACCTGTGCGGAAGCGACTATCCGAGGTTCTATGCCGCCGTGCGGCGGATCGGGAATTTGCCTCAAGGTTCGCGGGCGGAGGCGCTGAACACCGTGGCTGCGTGCCATTGAGGTGGAGGAGCCAGGCGAGGCAGGCAATAACGTATGGCAGCGCGGCCCCTGGCTCTGCCGTCTGCGATTGCCTTGGGCACCGAGCGGCATCTCAAAAACAAAAAGGCCCCTTTGGGGGCCTTGTCGCAACGTTCTGGGCTTTCGCGCTCGGCCCTACGCCGAAAACGCCACCGTCACGCCGCGCTGCCTAAAATAGGCCTGCATCAGCTTGCGGCCCTGGCGGTTGTTGTGCGCCAGCTTCGCCGGCTCGAACACTGCCTGCTTCAGCCCTTCCCGCGCCAGCGCGGCCTTGAGCGTCGCGATATGCTGGTCGATGTCGGCATTGTCGGCGCGCAGCGAGGCATAGATGCTTTCGGTGGCTTCGGCCACGGTCGGTTCGCTCACTTCATGTCGTCCTTCGGTTGGTCGGCGGCCGCTTAGCACAGATTCGCGGCCCGTCGATAGGGTTGGCGCCGTCGATGCGCGGCAACCGCACCTCCAAAAACAAGAACAAGGCCCCTTGCGGGGCCTTGTCGCGACAGCTTCGATTGGAGAGCCCTGCCCTACTTGCCGGACAACTGTTTCGCGTTCTCCGACGTGATCGCGGTGGTGTCCACGGTCACCGTGGCGTCCACGGAGGTGGCGCAGTCGAGCAGGATCTTCTTCGACATGTCGATCGCTTCCTTGGCGCCCGTCGGGTAGGTGAAGGTCGCCGCCCAGTCGCCCTTGGCGACGGCCTCGATGCCGCCCGCCGGGCCTGGCAGGCCGTCGGTGCCGATGATCTTGACGTCCTTGCCCGCGCCCTTGGCGGCGAGCAACGCGCCGGCGGCCATCATGTCGTTGGAGGCATAGAGCACCTTGATGTCGGGATGCGCCTGCAGCATGGCCGAAAAGGCGGTCTGGGCTTTGTCCGGAACCCAGTCGGCGGCCTGCTCGGCCACGATCTGGATCTTCGGGTTGGCCTTCACGCCATCCTTGAAGCCGTTGAGGCGCTCCACCGCCGGCGTCGAGCTCGGCAGGCCCTCCAGCACCGCCGCCTCGCCGCCATCGGGCAGCAGCTTCGTGGCGGTGAACTTGCCGGCTTCCTGGGCGATCTTGAAATTGTCGCCGCCGATGAAGGCGGTGTAGTCCTTGCCCGGGTCGCCCACCGTCTTGCGGTCGAGCTCGATCACCGGAATGCCGGCATCCATGGCGCGCTTCACGGCGGGCGTCAGGGGCGCGGCCTCGAAAGGCGAGATCAGGAGCAGGTCGACCTTCTGGGTAATGAAGTTGTCGACCTGCGAGGTCTGCGTGTTGACGTTGCCGGCGCCGTCGGCGATCTGCAGCGTGAATTGCGGCACCTGCTTGGCGGCCGCCGTCAGCTCGTCATTGACGTGCTGGCGATAGGGTTCGGCGTTGTTCGCCTGCGAAAAGCCGATGACGAACTGGCCGTCCTTGGAACAGGCCTTCACCAGCGGGTTCGCCGCCTGCGCCGCGCCCGTCATGCACAGGCCGGCGCCTGCCAGAAGTGTGGCGACGAGCACCCGTCGCGATCCTCTCGATGTCGTTCTCATACTTTCGTCTCCTCCTCGTCCGGGCAGGGGGTTGCCGGACCTTGGTTGCTGCCGCCGGCCTCCTATCGTCCCAACCCCTCGCGGCGGCGCACGAGGGATTGAAGCACTGCCGCCAGCACGATGATCGCGGCGGTCGCGAGCAGCTGCGTGGCGGGGGTGATGTTGTTGAGCTGAAGGATGTTGGCCAGGGCGCCGAGCATGATGGTGCCGGCAACCGTGCCGACCATGGAGCCGGCGCCGCCGAACAGGCTGGTGCCGCCGATGACGACGGCGGCGATGGCCGTCAGCTCGTAGCCCATGCCGTCATTGGCGCTGCCGAAATTGAACTGGCCGGCATGGACAATGCCGGCCAGCGCCGAGGCAAAGCCGGTTATGGCGTAGACGGAGACCTTCACCATCGACACGGGCACGCCCGAAATGCGCGCGGCGCGCTCATTGCCGCCGACGGCATAGACATAGCGGCCGAAGCGCGTGGTGTTGAGCACGACGGTGGCGATGGCCGCGAAGACCACGAAGACGATGGTCGCCACCGGCACGGTGTTGTCGAACAGCCGCTCGCCCAGCACCGCGAACACCGGCGGCGCGAGACCCGGCCCATCGCCATAGGAGATGTTGATGTACTGGTTGCCGGACACGATGAGCGCCAGGCCTCGCGCCGCCTGCAGGCCGGCCAGCGTGACGATGAACGGCTCCAGCCTGAAGCGCGTCGAGATCGCGCCCTGGACGATGCCGAAGACGATGCCCATGACGAGCACGGCGAGGATGGTCGGGATCAGGCCGAAGCCACCGGAGATCATCATAGAGGCGGTGACGACGCTTGAGAGGCCAAGCACCGCGCCGACCGACAGGTCGATGCCGGCGGTGATGATGACGAAGGTCATGCCGATGGCGATAATGCCGGTCTCGGACACCGCGCGCACGATGTTGGCGATGTTGTCGGGGTTGAGGAACAGGATCTCGCCATGGCGCCTCGGCGAGAAGATGATGCCGCCGATCGCCACCAGCACAAGGCCGATCAGGCTCTGGAAGCGCACGATGACGGCAAGCGGGTCGAGGCGCCTGGCCGGCGTGGCGGCGGGTACCGAGGGGCTCGCCGCCACCGAAATCTTCTGGTCCGACATCAGGCCTCCCTGCCGTTTGCCGCGGCAAGCACGGTGTGCTCGTCGACGCCGCCGCTGAATTCCGCCACATTGCGC
>JBFLWR010000307.1:0-10555 GCA_040755925.1 Pseudomonadota bacterium | reverse complement strand
CTCCGGCGTGCCGCCCATGACGGCGCAGAGGCCGGCGGCGGCCATCGCCGAGGCGGATCCCACCTCGCCCTGGCATCCGACCTCGGCGCCGGAGATCGAGGCGTTGGATTTGATGATGCCGCCGACCGCGGCCGCGGTCAGCAGGAAATCGCGGATGCTCGGCTGGTCAGCCTCCGGATGGAAATGCAGCCAGTAGCGCAGCACGGCCGGCAGCGTGCCCGCGGCGCCATTGGTCGGTGCCGTGACGACGCGACCGCCGGCGGCATTCTCCTCGTTGACCGCCATGGCGTAGATCGACAGCCAGTCGTTGGCGAGCAGCGGATTGGGCCGGTTCTGCTGCCACTGCTCCTGCAGCTTGTCGTGCAATTGGCGAGCACGACGGCGCACCTTCAGGCCGCCCGGCATGATGCCGTCCTGCGACAGGCCGCGATCGATGCAGCCTTTCATCGCGCCCCAGATCGCATCGAGGCCGGCATCCAGCTCCTCGCGCAACATGTGCCTTTCCTCGTTGGCGCGCTTCATCTCGGCGATGGAGAGCCCACTCTTGGCCGCCATCGCCAGCATCTCGACGGCATTCTTGAAGGGATATGGCACCTTCTTGCCTTCGGTCGTCACCGAGCCCTTGGCCTTCATGCGCTGCAGCTCTTCCTCGGACACGACGAAGCCGCCGCCGATCGAATAGTAGATGCGCTTGAGCAGCAGCCGGTCGGACGCATCATAGGCATAGAAGGCCATGCCGTTGGCGTGGCCGGTCAGCGGCGTCTTGCGATCGAGCACAAGGTCCTTGGCGGGGTCGAAGCGATAGCCTGGATGTCCGGGTGGCGAAATGCGCTTGTCGGCCGCGATGCGGGCAACGATACCGTCCGCCTCGTCCGGATCGACCGTCTGTGGCGTCTCGCCAGCCAAGCCAAGCACGACCGCGCGATCCGAACCGTGGCCGATGCCGGTATAGGCGAGCGAGCCATGCAGGCTGGCGCCGATGCGATCGACATTGGCGCCGGCTGGACGCGGCCAGTCGCCGGCGAGGATCTCGTCCAGGAAGCGACGCGCGGCCGTCATCGGGCCCATCGTGTGCGAGCTCGATGGTCCGATGCCGATCTTGAACAGGTCGAAAACCGAAAGGAACACGCGCTGTCGTCTCCTGAAGCCTGGCGAAACTCTACATATAGGAATTGCCGCGATGTTTCCGCTGTTTTGCGGACCGCGTCGCAGCGTGAGCCGACCTTGTTTGCTCCGCCAGCGACATCGCCCGATGTCAGGCCGTCGAAGCGCCCGCTTTGCCTGTGGTAGAAGGAAGGCATGGACGATTCCTTGCATCTCTCGATGGCTGATCTGGTGGCGCTGGCCTTCTTCCTTGTGGTCTGGGTGCTGCACACGCTGGCCTCGGACGGCAGGCTGGTCCGCCGTGTTTCGCTCACCACGGCAATGAACGCCCAGCGCGAGGCCTGGATGCGCAACATGGCCGAGCGCGAGATCCGCATCGTCGACACCGCCATCATGAACGGCCTGCAGCAAGGCACGGCCTTCTTCGCCTCCAGTTCGCTGATCGCGCTCGGCGGCTGCTTTGCCCTGCTCGGTGCGTCCGACCGTGTGCTCCAGGTGTTGGCCGGCCTGCCGTTCGGCGCGGCCGCTTCACGCGAATCCTTCCAGATCAAGGTATTCGGCCTGGTGCTGATCCTGGCCTTCGCCTTCTTCAAATTCGGCTGGGCCTACCGGCTGTTCAATTACTGCTCGATCCTGATCGGCGCGGTGCCTACCCAGCATGGCGAAGCTTCGCGCAACCCGGCCAGCCAAACCGCGGTGTGGCGGGCGACGCGGATGAACGTGCTCGCTGGCAAGCACTTTAACTCCGGCCTGCGCGCCGTCTTCTTCTCGATCGGCTATCTCGGCTGGTTCGTCGACCCTGTCGTATTCGTGATTTCGACGCTCGTGCTTCTGGCGGTGCTGGTGCGCCGGCAGTTTTTCTCCGCGGCGCGCCAGGCTGTGATCGGTCAGCCGCCCGGTCCGGGAAAGAACTGATCGATCTTGCCGGAGAGCCGGTAAGCGAAAAGCCCGATCCATTCGCGGATTGCCATGGTGGTCGCCTGCAGCGAATCGGCCGGATTGTCGCGGAACAGGCCGATGCCTTCCTCGCCCGAGGTCCGGTAGTCCACTGGCCAGGCAATTGTTGCAAAGCCTGCCTTGTCGAACAATGCCTTGGCGCGCGGCATATGGAAGGCGGAGGTGACCAGCAGCCAGGTCTCGCCCGGCTTCGGCGCGACAAGCCTGCGGGAAAAGACGGCATTCTCGTAGGTGTTGCGGGACTTGTCCTCGAGGATCAGGCGGTCCGCCTCGACGCCAAGCGCGCCGAGCAGGCGAGGCGCGGTATCGGCGTCACCTTCCCCGTCGAGCAGAAGCGAGCCATTGCCGCCGGAAACGACCACCTTCGCCTGCGGGAAGCGCCGGGCCAGAATCGCGGTTTCCACCATCCGGTCGCCGCTGGTGTTCAATTCATAGCCGCCGCGCGCGAGATTGATGGCGCCCTCGAAACCGCCGCCGAGCACGACGATGCCGTCGACCTTCTCCGGCAACGCCGGCTTCGGAAAGCGTTCTTCCAGCGGATTGAGCATCATCGCGCCGAGCGACGTCCACGTCGAAAGGGCGAGGATCAGGAAGGCCAGAACGCTGCCCGTGGCAGCCAGCCGCCGCCGGCGGAAAGACCCCGCCAGAATGCCCGCGAGCAGCAGGAAGATCGCCAGGTTGAGCGGCTGGATGAAAAACCAGAAGACCTTGGAAAGAAAGAAGAACATCCCTCACCCCATTCAGATGAGGGACGATTCTACCACCATTTTTCCGGCTGAAATGTGCCCGCCGCCTGCTCGATGACGTGCCCCGTCTGGAACAGGGTCTCCTCGTCGAACGGACGGCCGATGAGCTGCAGGCCGAGCGGCAGGCCCTTGCCATCGAGGCCGGCGGGCACGGAAATACCCGGAAGGCCTGCCATGTTCACCGT
The DNA here is from genome assembly GCA_040755925.1 of Pseudomonadota bacterium. Lineage (GTDB taxonomy): Bacteria > Pseudomonadota > Alphaproteobacteria > Rhizobiales > Rhizobiaceae > Mesorhizobium. Next base: position 7,563 of record JBFLWR010000307.1, on the reverse strand, counting down.
CACCGTGAAGACGTCGTTGAGGTACATCTTCACCGGGTCGGAGGCCATGTCCTCGTCGGCGATGCCGAAGGCGGCCGAAGGGGTCGCCGGCGTCAGGATGACGTCGACACCCGCGGCAAAGACGTTCTCGAAGTCGCGCTTGATCAGCGTGCGCACCTTCTGCGCCTGCAGGTAATAGGCGTCGTAATAGCCGGCCGACAGCACATAGGTCCCGATCATGATGCGGCGCTTGACCTCGCGGCCGAAACCGGCGGCCCGCGACTTTTCGTACATGTCGACGATGTCCTTGCCGGGGACGCGAAGGCCATAGCGCACGCCGTCATAGCGAGCGAGGTTGGACGATGCCTCGGCGGGCGCCACGATATAGTAAGCCGGCAAAGCGTATTTGGTGTGGGGCAGCGAGATGTCCACGATCTCGGCGCCGGCATCCTTCAGCCAGGCAATGCCCTTCTGCCACAGCGCCTCGATCTCTTCCGGCATGCCGTCGACGCGATACTCCTTCGGGATGCCGACCTTCATGCCCTTGATCGGCTTGCCGATCGCGGCTTCATAGTCCGGCACCGGGCGATCGACCGAGGTCGTGTCCTTCGGATCGACCGAAGCCATCGACTTCAACAGGATCGCGGCGTCACGCACGTCGCGCGCGATCGGCCCGGCCTGGTCGAGCGAAGAGGCGAAAGCCACAACGCCCCAGCGCGAGCACCGTCCATAGGTCGGCTTGATACCGACCGTGCCGGTCAGGGCGGCCGGCTGGCGGATCGACCCGCCGGTGTCGGTCGCCGTGGCGCCGGCGCAAAGGAAAGCGGCAACGGACGCTGCGGAACCGCCGGACGAGCCGCCCGGCACAAGCTGGGCATTGTCCAATGTGCGCGCGGTCTTCGTACCGCCGGCCGATACAAAGCCGCCGTCACCCTGATGCGTCGTCGGCATCACCACCGTATCGAGGCGGGAGCGGCGCCACGGATTGATGACGGGGCCATAGTAGGAAGTCTCGTTGGATGAGCCCATGGCGAACTCGTCCATGTTGAGCTTGCCAAGCATGACCGCGCCGTCCGCCCACAGGTTCGAGGTGACCGTGGACTCGTAGCGCGGCTTGAAGCCATCAAGCACGTGGCTGCAGGCCTGGGTGTGGATACCTTCGGTGGCGAACAGATCCTTGATGCCGAGCGGAATGCCTTCCAGCGCGCCGCCTTCGCTTTTCGCAAGCTTGGCGTCGGAGGCTTTCGCCATGTCGCGGGCCTTATCGGCGGTCACGGCGACATAGGCGTTGAGCACCGGATTGGCGCGCTCGATCGCCGAGAGATAGGCCTCGGTGATCTCGGCCGCGGTGATCTCCTTGCCGCGCAGCTTGGCGCGCGCCTCGGAAATGGTCAGATGTGTGAGATCGCTCATCGGGCAAGGCTCTTTTCGTAAAACACCGACCACTCGGAGTCGGGATAATCCAGCACCGGTCCGCAACGCGAGAACCCGGCGCGCTCATAGACGGCCCAGGCGGCGGGATGGCGGTCGCCGGTTTCCAGAACCAGCCGCTTCAGTCCGTCCTGCCGCGCCAGCGCCTCGACCCGCTCGACGATCCGCGTTCCGATCTTCTGGCCGCGATGCGAGGGCCGCGTGTACATGCGCTTCACCTCGCCGACCGTGGCGTCGTGGCGCTTCAGTGCCCCGCAGCCGACGGCAAGGCCATTGTCGCGCGCGATGAACACGGTCGTATCCTGGCCGGCCATCTGCTCCACGGTCAGGTGGTAGCAATGCTCCGGAGGCGTCAACTCCAGCAGGGCCGCATTCAGCTCCGCGACCAGCGCGCGCACATCATCCTGCAACGGCGTCTCGACGGCGATCTCGACAGCCACGGCGGCCTACTCCACGACCTTCGGAACGAGGAAGAAGTTCTCTTCCGTGGCCGGCGCATTGGCGACGATGTCGGCGGCCTTGTTGCCGTCGGTGACGACGTCCTGCCGCTTCTTCATCTCCATCGGCGTGACGGAGGTCATCGGCTCGACGCCGGAGACGTCGACCTGGTTCAGTTGCTCGACGAAGCCGAGGATGGCGTTCAGCTCGCCGGTCATGCGTTCGGCATCCTCCTCGCTGACCGCAATGCGGGCAAGGTGAGCAACACGCTTCACGGTCTTGAGATCAACGGACATGTTCTATCGCCTCGGGAAAACCAATGCGGGCTATAGCGGCGCGACGCTTGCGGCGCAACATCGATCGTGCCGGACCTCGCGGATGATCAGGACGTGCCGACACGCGCCTTTGGCCGGCGCAACGGCACGGGGAGCTCGAAAAGCCGCTCATTGGCCGAGCACATGCCGCATGCCGCCTCGTCTTCCAATACGGCAAAGGCCTCGAGTTCCGCGTCGGAACAATCCGGTCCGAGCGGCTGATAGGTCAAATAGGGATCCCATTTCTCGGAAAGACGGTATTTTGCCTTTTGCATCGGCAGATAGGCGAGCGGCGCGCATTTCCAGATGCGTCCGTTGAAAAGCTGCTTGCAATAGCGCGCCGGACAGATTTCCCAGCTTGCCCGAGGATCGCCATCCTCGAAAGGCAGCATCTCGTCGCCGAAACCCTCGTAGCGGCGGGTCCAGTTCTTGCTGGACGGCCGGATGGTGGCAACCACCCCATGATCACGCCGCCATTCTTCCAACAGGGCAAAGACCGGCCTGAGCCGTTCCTGGTACTCGTCGGATTCGTGATGAACCGAGATAGTCAGGTGAGAGTCGGGATCTGCCGCCAGCACTGCCGGTAGTGTCGGGTGGCGATGCAGGAAAAAGCCGTTGCTCACAATCTCGATCACTGTCCGCGGCCAGTAGCTGCGTACCAGCCCGACGAAGCGCGGCAATTGTGGATGAATGGTCGGCTCGCCGCCAAGCAACACGAAACGTTTCACCGAGATCCGATGGCTCCACAGGCCCATCCAGCGGTCGGCCTCATCAACGGAGACCGTGCCGGCGTGCCCGTGATTGGAGTAATGCGAACAACTCTCGCACGACAGGTTGCACCCATGCGCGACATGCAGTTCGAGCCTCCGCAAGACCGTTCGGCGACGTAGAAGCGGACCGATCAGTGCCGACAGCGACATCTTATGGCAACGCCACGCCGTCGCAGCGATAATAGCTGCCGCTGTTGCCGGCCTGCTCGCCTTCGTCCTCAACCGGGCGGACCGAGACGAGGTCGAGCTGTGTCGGATTGACCTGGGTGACCGAGAGCAGGTCAGGAAAAACATAACCGGGTTCTTGGCAGATCGCGGTCACCGCCCAGCTTGGCGCGATCTTCGCTTTGCTGACCTGAAGGAATTCGCAATTGTATTCCACCCCCTGCAGGCCGTGCGCCGACAATGCGATGTTGCCGGCGTCGATCACCGTCTGCAGCGTGTCCTTCTTAGCCTGCGCGCAAAGATCCTCGGATTGCAGGTAGACGCCCCCGATAAAGTCTTCCGCAGCCGTCGCGGGCGTAGCCGCGACCAGCATCGACAGGCAAAGGGTTCGCCTCAAGGCCATGGTTTCATTCCGGATTCCGGTGAAGCGGCTCAAATCGTGATTGCCTTGCCGATCTCCGGCAACGCCACCTTGACGCCCGATCCTTCCAGGCCCGCGACGAATTTGTCGGCGATCTGGTCGATCATCGGGAAGGTGCCGAAATGGCAGGGGACGACCGTGTCGAAGCCGAAGAACCGGCGGCAGGCAAGCGCCGCCACGGCGCCGCCCATTGTAAAGCGGTCGCCGATCGGCACGAGGCCGACCTGCGGCTCATGCAACTCGTTGATCAGCGCCATGTCGGAGAAAATGTCGGTGTCGCCCATGTGGTAGAGCGTCTTGTCTTCCGGGAAATGCAGGACGAGCCCACCCGGATTGCCGAGATAGGTGTTGGTGCCGCCGGCCCCGCCGAAAGAGGACGAGTGCAGTGCCTGGACGAAGGTGGTGGTGAACGGACCGCAATCGACGGTTCCGCCGATATTGCCGGGGTTAATCGTCTTGTCGCTCACACCCTGCCCAACGAGATACATGCAGATTTCGAAATTGGCGACCAGCATGGCGCCACTCTTCTTCAGCACTTCGACCGCGCCGCTGACATGGTCGTTGTGGCCGTGGGTCAGGAGAACGTGGGTCACTCCTTCCGCAGGCCCCTCCCAGCCGCCGGTCCAGGACGGATTGCCGATCAGATAGGGGTCGATGAGGATGGTGGCGTCCTTGGTCTCGACACGGAATGCCGAATGTCCGTACCAGGTCAGTTTCATGATTGGCTTCCTCGATTTTTCCGTTGCCGGAGGATAGAACGCTGGCAACAAATTGAAAGTGGCGCAACGCTTCCCAACGTCAAAAGGAAGTGTGACGCCCGGATGTCAGGTGAGGCCGGTGGGCGTTATTTCAATCGAGGAATTGCCGGAACGGCTTGCGGGCGGCAGGACGCTGGCCGGTCTCGACCTCGGCGACAAGACGATCGGCGTTGCGGTTTCCGACCGCGGCCTGTCCTTCGCCCACCCGCGTCCGGTCATCCTGCGCCGGAAGTTCTCGCTGGATGCAGCCGCGTTGCTGGCGCAGCTGCAGAAGGACAATGTCGGGGCCATAGCGCTCGGCCTTCCCGTCAACATGGACGGAACCGAGGGACCGCGCGCGCAAAAATCCCGCGCCTTCGCACGCAATATGGCGACCTTGTCCGATCTGCCGTTCGTGCTTTGGGATGAAAGACTGTCGACCGTCGCGGCGGAACGCACCCTGATCGAAATGGACTTCTCGCGCAGGAAGCGCGCCGGCAAGATCGATTCGGCCGCGGCCGCCTTTATTCTGCAGGGAGTCCTGGACCGGCTTCAGTCGCTCGGCTGAGCCGGTCGGAACTGATCGGACCTTGCCGACGCTGCCTGATCCATCCGGCGATCTGACGGCGGCGTCGAAATGCAATCAAACCCATGACCAGGAAAGTGTCGAACACGCAGGCACGAGCCACCATGCCCGGAATGACCGCCGGATCGACGCCGAGTATCTGGCCGTAAAGCTGGAAGACCAGGTCGTGCAGTTGCCGGCTGAGCATGACGTAGCCGAAATTGATGTCGTTGAGCGACAGGAAGAACCAGCCCCAGAAGAGGCCAGTCGGAATTGCCCAGAGTGCCAGCAGGGTACGCATCAGCGGCGGCCCCCCGGCTTGGTTTCCGGTTGGCCCGACATTCGCGAAAGCAGCGAACTGTGCGCGGCAACCATCGCCATCCGATGGGCCGTGGCCCGCGCGTCCTCATGCACAGCGACGGAGGCAGGCGGGGAGCGACGTTCGGCAAGCACGGCGACATAGGAGGCGAGCAGCGCTGTCATCTGGATAGCGACCACCATGAACAATCCGTTGATGCCCTGCGCGACGCCGCCGACGAGGATCAACGATAGAAGGAAAGAGGCCGATATGAAGGCTGTCCGCACCACGGCATCGCCTCCATCAGGCCTCGCCGTGATGTTGAGCAGCGTTTCGACGAAAGCCCAGCAGAACAGCACCGCCACGATCAGCAATGCGACCGAGAGCGGTCCCACCACGACAGCGTTTTGGAGACCGGGGAAGCCACTGCCTTGAACGGAAATGCCAAGCACGCCAAGAGCCGAGGCGATGCCACGATCGCCATCGATGCAGATGTAGGCCAACAGGGCGAAAACGACCGCCCAGTGCAAGGCCAGGAATGAGGTCAGTACGTGGCGCATACGCTTCCTGATTGGCGGAGTCCGGCAGAGGCCATGGTTAACCCTTCCCTACTCGAGTCAGAGAGTGGGCTTTGCAATGGTTTCCCGCAATGGAAACCATTTGTTAAGGTTAACGGCCATCCACAGGCCAGCGATCGGCCACGTGTCGGGCGCGCTCAGGTCAGCGGCGGGTAGAGTGTGTCGATGATCATGCGCGCGTCGTGGCGCGAATCGAGCATGCCGTAGGTGGTGCGCCACTGGCCCCCGAGCCGGGTCTCGACGAAGGCGTCGGCGATCCGCCCTGCCCCCAGCCTGCGGAGTTCCGCTGCCGCGGCCGCCAGCGCGAGCTGCTCGGTGAGCAGGCGGGCCGACCCCTCGTCGGTCGACGCAACCTGCATCGCCGCCTTGAGCACGCCGATGGTGCCGCGGCCGCCGGCGCCGAGGTCGCGATCGATCCCGGCCAGCACTTCCTCGAACAGGCCGGGCGCCCGGCCGAGAACCCGCAGCACATCGAGCGCCATGACGTTGCCCGAGCCTTCCCAGATCGCGTTGACCGGAGCTTCGCGGTAGTAGCGGGCAAGCGGGGCTTCCTCGACATAACCGTTGCCGCCGAGGCATTCCATGGCTTCGTAAAGCAATGCGGGCGCGATCTTGCAGACCCAGTATTTGACGACGGGCGTCATGGCGCGGGCGAAGGCCGCCTCGCCCCGATCGCTTGCCGCCTCGTCGAAGGAGCGCGCCAGGCGGAACGACAGCGCCGTGGCTGCGGCGACGTCGAGCGCCATGTCGGCAAGCACACGCTGCATCAGCGGCTGGTCGATGAGACTGGCGCCGAACACCTGGCGATGCCGCGTATGGTGGACGGCCTCTGCGAGCCCTGCCCGCATGATCGCCGATGAGGCAACCGCGCAATCGAGCCGGGTCAGCGTCACCATATCCATGATCGTCTTGATGCCGGCCCCGGGGTCGCCCACCATCTCACCGATGGCATTGACGAACTCCACCTCGGACGAGGCATTGGAGCGGTTGCCGAGCTTGTCCTTGAGCCGCTGGAAGCGGAAGCCGTTGCCGGACCCGTCGCCAAGGATACGCGGCACGAGGAAGCAGGACAGTCCTTCCGATGCCTGGGCCAACACCAGGAAGGCATCCGACATCGGCGCCGACATGAACCATTTGTGCCCTGTGAGCCGGTAGAAGCCGCTGCCGGTGCGCTCGGCCCTGGTGAGATTGGCGCGCACGTCGGTGCCGCCCTGCTTCTCGGTCATGCCCATGCCAAGCGTAAGACCGGTCTTTTGCACCGGCGGCTTCTGGCTCTGGTCGTATTTGCGCGTCGTCACGCGCGGCGCCCATTCGCGAAACAATTTGGGGCTCGCCATCAGCGCCGCCAGCGAGGCGCTGGTCATGGTGATGGGGCAGAGATGCCCCGTCTCGAGTTCGGCGGTCAGATAGAAGCGCGCCGCCCTGACCTGATGGCGGCGGCCGATCTCGGCCTCGCCATTTTCCCACACCGACGAATGCAGGCCGCCGGCCACGGAGCGGCGCATCAGAGCATGGTAGGCGGGGTGGAATTCGACCAGATCGATACGCCGGCCCTGGCGGTCATGCGTCCTGAGCTTCGGCGTGTCGGTGTTGGCGAGGCGGGCAAGCTCCTGCGCCTCCTGGGTCATGGCGAACTTGCCGAGAGCGTCGAGATCCTTGCGCACCGGATCGGAAAAACGCTCTGCAAGCTGGATGAGCAACGGATCGCCCCGCCACGCATTCCCGCCCGTCAGCGGCGGCGGCTGGTTGATCACGTCGTCGGTCACGCCCAATCCTTCAGTTGGCAAGAGAGGTCCTTACCATCTCGGGGCCACGGTCGCGAATCCGAAGCCATCGGGCCTTATAGCCCAAGCCCCGCCGCGCGCGC
>JBFLWR010000306.1:0-8594 GCA_040755925.1 Pseudomonadota bacterium | reverse complement strand
TCGGCAAGGAGCCGCACAAGGGCGTCAACCCGGACGAAGTGGTCGCCATCGGCGCCGCGATCCAGGCCGGCGTGCTGCAGGGCGACGTCAAGGACGTGCTGCTGCTCGACGTGACGCCGCTGTCGCTCGGCATCGAGACGCTGGGCGGCGTGTTCACCAGGCTGATCGAGCGCAACACCACGATCCCGACCAAGAAGAGCCAGACCTTCTCGACCGCCGAGGATTCGCAGAGCGCGGTGACCATCCGCGTGTTCCAGGGCGAGCGCGAGATGGCGGCCGACAACAAGATGCTCGGCCAGTTCGACCTGGTCGGCATCCCGCCGGCACCGCGCGGCGTGCCGCAGATCGAGGTCACCTTCGACATCGACGCCAACGGCATCGTCAACGTGTCGGCCAAGGACAAGGGCACCGGCAAGGAGCACCAGATCCGCATCCAGGCTTCCGGCGGTCTGTCGGATGCCGACATCGAGAAGATGGTGAAGGACGCCGAGGCCAATGCCGAGGCCGACAAGAAGCGCCGTGCCCTCGTCGAGGCCCGCAACCAGGCCGAGGCGCTGGTGCATTCGTCCGAGAAGTCGCTGAAGGACTATGGCGACAAGGTCTCGGAGGCTGACCGCACCGCGATCGCCGACGCCATCAGCGCGCTGAAGAGCGCCGCCGAGGGCGACGACGCAGCCGCCATCGAGGCCAAGTCGCAGGCGCTCGCGGAAGCTTCGATGAAGCTCGGCCAGGCCATGTACGAGGCCTCGCAGAAGGAAGCGGCCGAAGCCGACGCCAAGGCGGACGCCGCCAAGGATTCGGACGTGGTCGACGCCGACTTCGAGGAAATCGACGAAAACGACGACAAGAAGAAGTCGGCCTGAGCCGGCTGACGGCGAATGAAGCGAAAGCCCGGCGCAAAGCCGGGCTTTTTTGCAACCTTCGCTGAAAAAGTGCGGGCCCGGCCGAAAAAATGACCGAAAACCACGGCGCGGGCCCGGCCCACTACTAGCATCCGGGCAGCATCGCTCCTAAATCGAAACAACGTGCCGGCAAACGACGCGACAATGCTTCAAGACATTGAGCATCCGGACTGCGGGAAAAAATGAAAGCTGATTTCTACGAAACGCTGGGCGTCCAGAAGGGCGCCGACGAGAAGGAACTCAAGAGCGCTTTCCGCAAGCTCGCCATGCAGTTCCATCCCGACCGCAATCCGGGCGACCACGCCTGCGAGCACAAGTTCAAGGAAATCAACGAAGCCTATGAGACGTTGAAGGACCCGCAGAAGCGCGCGGCCTATGACCGCTTTGGCCACGCAGCCTTCGAGCAGGGCGGCATGAACGGCGGCGCGCACGGCTTCGGCGCCGGCGGCTTCGCCGACATTTTCGAGGACATCTTCGGCGACATGATGGGCGGCCGTCAGCGCCGCTCCTCGGGCGGCCGCGAGCGCGGCGCGGACCTGCGCTACAATATGGAGATTTCGCTGGAAGAGGCGTTCGCCGGCAAGACCGCGCAGATCCGCGTGCCGGCCTCGATCTCCTGCTCGGAATGCTCCGGCAGCGGCGCCAAGCCCGGAACGCAGCCCGTCACTTGCTCGATGTGCCACGGCCACGGCAAGGTGCGCGCCACGCAAGGCTTCTTCTCGATCGAACGCACCTGCCCGCAGTGCCAGGGCCGCGGCCAGACGATCAAGGACCCCTGCCCGAAATGCGCCGGCCAGGGCCGCGTCACCGAGGAGCGGTCGCTGTCGGTCAACATCCCGGCCGGCATCGAGGACGGCACCCGCATCCGACTTGCCAATGAGGGCGAGGCCGGTCTGCGCGGCGGCCCCTCAGGCGACCTCTACATCTTCCTGGCTGTGAAGCCGCACGAATTCTTCCAGCGCGACGGCGCCGATCTCTACTGCAAGGTGCCGATCTCGATGACCACGGCCGCGCTTGGCGGTTCGTTCGAGGTCACCACGCTCGACGGCTCGCAGACCAAGGTGAAGGTGCCGGAAGGCACGCAGAACGGCCGCCAGTTCCGGCTGAAGGGCAAGGGCATGCCGGTGCTGCGGCAGCCCAATATCGGCGACCTCTACATCCAGACCGTGGTCGAGACGCCGCAGAACCTCACGCGCCGCCAGCGCGAGCTGCTGGAGGAGTTCGAGCAGCTTTCGTCCAAGGACAACTCGCCCCAGTCTAGCGGCTTCTTCACCCGCATGAAGGACTTTTTCGAGTCCTTCGGCGAGCATTGATCGGCTGGGCGCAAGTCGAGAGCGTTGGTGCTGACCGAGCGTCATCAACACCTTATGCCAGGTTGATGCCTTGCCTTGTCCCACCTACCTGCTAAGTAGCGGTTGCGGGGAGCGTTGAGGAGAGCTCGCATGGCACGTAGTCCCGGTTTGCGCAAAGCGCTGGCGGAAAAGTTCGACGACGAGCTGAAGTTCTTCAGAGGCTGGATCGACAAGCCAAAGACTGTCGGTTCGATCGTTCCCACGAGTTCCATCACCGCCCGCAAGATGGCTTCAATCGTCAACCCGAAGTCGGGCCTGCCGGTGCTCGAAGTCGGGCCCGGCACCGGTGTCATCACACGGGCCATCCTCGCCCAGGGCGTGAAGCCGGAAAATCTCTACGCGGTCGAATACTCGATCGACTTCGTGCGCCACCTGCGCCGGCTCTATCCGGGCGTCAACGTCATCGAGGGCGACGCCTTCAATCTCAATGCGACGCTCGGCGACAGGCGCGACATGGTGTTCGATTCGGTCGTGTCCGGCGTGCCGTTGCTCAACTTTCCGGTCGCCCAGCGCATCGCCTATATCGAAAGCCTGCTCGACCGCATACCGCATGGCCGGCCGATCGTGCAGCTGACCTATGGCCCGATGTCGCCGATCCCGGCCGGGCGCGGCGACTACACGGTCGAGCATTTCCATTTCGTCTTCCGCAACATCCCGCCGACGCAGCTGTGGATCTACCGGCGCAAGGCGCATTGAAAGCACTTGGGAATTGCAGGCTATTCGGCCTATACCTCGACCAACAGGTGGCCAATGGCAGTGATCCCAAGAATCCTCGTCTTCGCGGGCTCGGTCCGCAGCGGCGCATTCAGCGGCCGGACGGCCGATGTCGCGCAGAAGGAGCTCGCCATGCAGGGCGCGGAGGTGACGCGCATCTCGCTCGGCGACTACCCGCTGCCGATCATGGACGAGGACCTCGAAAAGGAAAAAGGCATTCCTGAAAACGCGCTCAGGCTCGGCCGCCAGATCGCCACCCATGACGGTTTGCTGATCGCGACGCCCGAATATAACGGTTCGATCCCGCCGCTGCTGAAGAACGCGATCGACTGGGTGAGCCGGATACGGCGCGACAGCGGCCGTTCGTTCAGGCCGCTTTCCGGCAAACCCGCCGGCCTCTGCTCATCCTCCGACGGCAAGTTCGCCGGCATACGCTGCATCAACCATCTGCGCGCCGTGCTGGTGCGCTGCCAGATGGAGGTGATCACGCCCGAATGCTCGGTTTCCGGCGCCAGCGAAGCCTTCGGCGCAAGCGGACAATTCCGGGACGAAAGACTGCACCAATCGATGGAGCGCCTATGCCGCACACTGATCGAAACCTCGCGCATGCTTTCAGTGCGGATCGAGGCGTGATGCACGCCGGCGCGGCTCAGGCCGAAACCATGCGTGACCGGCTGATCGTCGGCCTCGACCTGCCGACGCTGAAAGACGCCGAACGAGCGGTTCGCGAGCTCGACGGCACCGTCTCCTTCTACAAGATCGGCTACCAGCTCGCCTTCGCCGGGGGGCTCGACTTCGCGCGAGAGCTGGCCAGCGGCGGCGCCAAGGTATTCCTCGACATGAAACTGCTCGACATCGACAACACGGTGGCGAAGGGCGTCGAGAACATCGTCAAGATGGGCATGACGATGCTGACGCTGCATGCCTACCCGAAGCCGATGAGGGCGGCGGTCGAGGCGGCCAAAGGCAGTGATCTCTGCCTGCTCGCGGTGACTGTGCTGACCTCGATGGACGAGCAGGACATGATCGACGCCGGCTACGAATACGACCCGCATACGCTGGTTCTGCGGCGCTCGGAGCAGGCGCTGCATGCCGGCATGGGCGGCATCGTCTGCTCGGCCGGCGAGGCGTCCGCCGTGCGCCGGATCGTCGGACCGGACATGGCGGTGGTGACGCCGGGCATCCGGCCGGCGGGCAGCGACCATGGCGACCAGAAGCGCGTGATGACGCCGGCGGACGCGATCCGCAGCGGCGCCAGCCATCTGGTGGTGGGCCGGCCGATCGTCGCCGCGCCGGACCGGCGCGCGGCGGCGGAAGCGATCCTGGCCGAAATGCAGTCGGCCTGAGGACCCAGTTCGGGCAACGCAAACCGGAGAACAAGAATGCCAAAGGGATATTGGATCGCCCGTGTCGATGTGCGCGACGCCGAGGGCTACAAGGACTATGTCACCGCCGCGAAGCTCGCCTTCGACCGCTTCGGCGCGAAATTCCTGGCGCGCGGCGGCGAGCATGAAAAGGCCGAAGGGCCGGGCCGCGGCCGCAATGTGATCATCGAGTTCGAATCGCTCGCGGCGGCGCATGAGTGCTACCATTCGCCGGAATACCAGCGCGCCGTCGCCATCCGCCAGAAAGTGGCCGACGGCGAGATCGTGCTGGTCGAGGGCATCTAACGCGCCAGCCTCGCATCGTCAGTGCAGCGTATGCCGCTCGTCGTTGGCGAGCGATTGCGTCTGGTGACGATAGCCGTGGATTTCGTAACCGACGACGGTGACCGCCGGCGCGAGCGTCAGGATGATGAGACAGACCGCCATGTCTACCCCGGCAATGGCGGCGATGACGGCGAGCACGACGACCGCGGCGGTCGCCGTCAGCAGCCCGACGTGGAACGGATCGAAGCGCCGCACGAGATAATAGTAGAGCGCGTAGATCGAACCGAGGAAAATGGCGAGCGGGATCGCGACCGAGAGCAAAGTCGCCAGCGGCCCGACTTGGGCCTTGTGCTCGATGAAATAGGCCGCGACATGCAGGCCGGCGCCGGTTGCGACGATCGACGCCACCACCAACATCTGGCCGTAGCCCCAGACGAAGGCGCGGTTGCGATGCGCGTGCAGCACCGGCGCCGACGGCAGCATGTAGTAGACCCACCACATGCCGAAGGTGAGCCCGGTGCCGGCAATGCCGACAAGCGCGGCATCGAGGTTCCAGCCCTGTTCCTCGACCACCGCCGACAGCGAGGCCAGCGTACCGACCACCCCTTCGCCGAGCGCGATGATGGCAAACAGGCTGTAGCGCTCGGCCATGTGATGCGCATGCCAGGGCGTGCCGCCATGCCTTCGTTCGGCAATCACCGGACCGGCGAGCTCTACCGCAAGCAGAATGACGGCGAGCACCAGGCTGGTTCCGACAGAGAAATCGACCAGGATCTGCACCACCCAGCCCACCTGGGCGATGGCGATGGCCGTGACGTAGGTGAGGCAGATGCCGCGCCGCGCCGGATCCTGCCTTGCCGCGCGCAGCCACTGGAAGATCATGGCGACGCGCATGATGACGTAGCCCAGCACCATGATGGAATTGTCGAGATGCTCGCCATGCTCGATGGACGCGAACATCCGCGGCAGGCCGATGGCCAGCACCAGAACGCCGATCATCTGCACCATGGTGATGAGGCGGAAAACCCAGTCGTCGGTATCGTAGGCGGAGGAGAACCAGGAGAAGTTGATCCAGGCCCAGCAGATGGCGAAACTGGCGAAGCCGAAGCCGAGCAGCGCGGCCGTGTAGTGGCCCTGCGCCAAGGCATGCGCCAGTTGCGAGGAGGCAAGGCCGAAAGCGGTGACGAAGGTCAGGTCGAAGAGTAGCTCGAGCGGCGTGGCGACGCGATGCTCTTCATGCGGGTCGCGGCCGCTCATGCGCCTGATGTGATGGTGAAGGCTCTGGGCGCTGACAGGCGTCGTGTTCATTGCGTGACCGTTGCTGGCGGATGAATGCTGGACCAGCCGGATGTATCGCGATGGACGCCGGCTTACCAGATCCACGCACGGTACAGGCTATGCGACGGTCTCCACATTTCGATTGATGGCGCCGGCCGCCAGAAGTCCATGCGCCAACATGCCAAGACGGCTCAGCGTGGCGGCCGCCGACGGCCGCTTGGCCGGCTCGGCGCTGGTCAGGTCTTCGATCAACTTGCAAAGCGGGGACGGGACGTCGCTCCTGACCGTGTCGATTGCGACCAACGGCTGGCTGGATGTCGGGATATGATTGGTAAGCAATTGATGCAGAACAACTCCCAGCGCATAGCAATCCTGGCTCGGGTCCACCATCGAAGCGGTCAGCCATTCAGGGCAGATGTATCCGAACGAGCCCCACGGCAGGGCGTCTGCCGTCCCACTCCGTTCGGCGCCTTCGAAATCGATCGGTCGCAACTCGCCGCTGGTGCCGACGATAAGATTGGACGGCTTCAAGTCGCGCCAAACCCAGCCCCTGGAATGAATCGTGTCCAGCAAGCCGGCGGCCGCGGTGGCCAGTTTCAACATGGATGCCAAGTCAAGCAAAGGCTGCTCTGGGGATAGTATTGCCGCCAGCGGCTCACCCTCGATAGCCTCTAGTGCAAGATAGCGGTTCGGGCCGTCTTCGAAGAAGGCATGGATTGCAGGAACCGCGACCGTAGAGGCAAGGGCGGTGAGGACCTCGTGCTCTCGCATCAGTCGGCTGCGGCCGTCGCTGCCGTCCCAGTCGGACTCGCCGGCCGCACGCCCTTCTTTCAGAATGCAAGCCTTCGCTGGGGCATGCGCAAGATCGATGGCGCGATATACGCCACCCTTGCCGCGTTGAGAAATCGGCTCATAGGCTCGAAATCGAGTTTTCAGCAGACCAGGCTTCCGGATCTCCGGCGCGTCCGGGCTGACAAGACCCTCAGGCATTTCGGCCCATTCGGGATTTGCCGTTCGATTGTCGGGGCTCAAGGAGCCATCAGGCTTCAGCACCACGTTCGGGCCGCCCGCCTTGCCGTCAATCGGTCGTGACTTGAAGGCGCCATAGCGCGTGTAGACATTGCTGCCCGGCGAAATTCGGCGTTCGTATGGAACGGCAGGCCCGACGAACTCGCGAGTCGCCTCATCGAGGAGCTGCGCGAAGCGGCAGGCTTCCGCGTCATCCTTTGGATAGATCGTGAGGAACTTGCCAATCTGGGTATAGCCGAAGAACAGGCCACAGTTGAGCTTGCGCAGGTCGCCGAGCGTGCGCGGCCCCTTGAAACAGGCGTCGTTGCGGGCAAGGACGTGACCAACGGCCTTCAGCACGCTTGGCGCTGTCACAATAGTCGCCGTTACATGCAGCTTCCAGCCTTGGTCGGGAACCATGTCCATCACGGCATGGCTGGATCGCCAAAGTGAATCGTTAAATTCATGCGGAAGATACTGGGCGCAGAGATTTGCCCAGTCATCTTCCGCCGCGCGAAAAGGTCGCGTCTCGACGCCATGTGCAGACAGCACGAAGCACCTATATCGAGCAGGGAATTAAGTAAGAGTTGTTTAAAGTATGGTTGTTCCGACGGTTGTCACCGTGACGGTGCAGGAACTTGTCGTTACGGTCGCGGTTGTTGTAATAGTCCAAGTGGTTCCGTCTTCTCCCAATTTCTCTTTCACAAACATCCGGCTGAGCTCTTCCGGGCTCTCCGCGAACTCGGCGAGAACACCCTCCCAATCGGCTCTCTCAACAACGCCCTTCTCTCGGTATTTGCGAGATGCTTCACTGGCTTTACCCGATAACTCTAGCGCATAAAGTGGATCAGTAATTGCACGACTAACAACGGCATGAACTTTCATTTGATATCTCCTAATAGAAAAATACGCCACACGTTTAGCGTGCGCTAATCTATTAAACCTCGACTTAATGAAATAGTTAAGATTTTAACGAACGATTAGTATTTCTGTTCATGTTTCGTCATCGGCTTCACGCCTTGGCGACAGCTCGGACGCAAGGGAAACTCGGCACGAAAGGGCAAGACGCCAGCGCCTCGACCTCAAGCAAATCCGGGCTGTTTCACGACGGGAGCCGGTTTGCGGCGGTCTGCGCCACCGCATCGGCAAGGCTCATGCCCCACTGCCTGCGGCAATAATCGCGAAAATCGAAGCAGGGCAGGCCGGGGCAGACCTCGAACTCTATGAGGTGCACGGTATCGTCGGCCTCGACCCTGAAATCGACGGAAAAGACATCCCTCAGGCCGAGCCCGCTGACCAGCTTTTGCGCGATAGCACGGATTTTCCGATCGGCCTCGGGCTGGCTGGCGGCGACCGGCTCGAGCTCCGGCTCGACATAGATACCCGCATCCTTCGCGGCCTGGCCGGTCTCGCCATAGAGCGCCATCGAGTCGGCCATCGTCTGAAAATCGCCGCCGGAATCGACAAAGAAGATGCCGAGAGCCTCGACGCCGGTTTCGGGCTTCAAGCCGAGGAAGCTCGCCCTAACGTTGCGGCCCGCGACATAGGGTTGAACGACGACATCATCGCGGTAATGGGCAAAGGTGCGCCGGCTAAGCTCCAGCGCATGGTCGAGATGGGCAATACGGGAATCCGGCCAGATGCCGATCTTGGCGCCGAGCCGGTTGGGTTTGACGAACCAGCCGGCAGGC
>JBFLWR010000305.1:0-4521 GCA_040755925.1 Pseudomonadota bacterium | reverse complement strand
GCTCGCCGGTCGGTATACGTACCAGGATATTCAGCGCCGGCGTCTTCTTGATGGCGAACAGGAAGCCGGCGAGCTCGCCGGCGCCGCCGTCGATGCGTCCGTTCTGGACGTCCAGTAGCAGGTCCTGCTGGGCGTTGTAGCTCTTGGTCTCGGCGACGCCGAGCTTGGCGGCGTTTTCCTTCATGTAGGCCTCGCCCGTCGAGCCGGCGATGACGCCGATGGTCTTACCCTTCAGGTCGTCGAGCGACTTGATGCTGGAATCGGCCTTGCCCACGATGGTGCCGTCGCTGTCATAGTAAGGCTGCGTGAAGCCCTGGTTCTGCAAGCGCTCCTTGGTGACAGAGATCGAGGACACCGCGAAGTCGATGCGGCCTGAAGCGGTCGCCGCGAACAGCGCCTGGAAGCCGAGGTCCTGGAATTCGACGTCGGCGCCGATGCGTTTGGCGACGTCGTTGGCGACATCGATCTCGAAACCTTCGAAGCTGCCGGAATCGGTCTTGTATTCCCATGGCGGATTGGCCGGATAGGCGCCTACCACGATCTTGTCGGCGAAGGCCGGTGCCGCGAAGGCGACGCCGGCGGCGATGATCACCCCAATCAGTCCTAGACGTTTCAACATTTGCTTCCCTCTGGTTCGGCCACGTCTTCGTGACGCATTTCCTCTTCCGCTTCTTCCGGCGCCCAACTCCCGGGCGCCGCAGGCGAGGCGGTGCCTGCAATCAGGATGCGCGGCGCTGTTGTGAACCGATATGCTTCTTGAGCTGCGCGATAAGCGCGTCGATCGCCTTCTCCGTCGTGACCATTCCTGGCGACAGTCTCAGCGTCGTGCCGCGCGCGTCGCAGTAGAGTTGCTCGCCGCGTAGCGCTGCAACGATCCTTGCCGCTTCGACGCCTTGCGGCAGGCCGAGCATCACGCTGCCGCCACGTTCCGTGGCGTCGAGCGGCGAGCGAACCGCCCAGCCATTTTCGAGAGCTGCGCCGATGATACGTTCGACGAGAGCGGCATTCTGCGCGCGGATGGCGGCTACGCCGGTCCTTTCGACCCACTCCAATCCAGGCAGCGAAGCGACGCTCGCCAGGATTGCCGGCGTGCCGTGGTCGAAGCGGCGCGCATCGTCGGCGTAAGCGAAGGCGTCGAGATCCCAGGAGAACGGGTTCGGTTGGCTGAACCAGCCGCGCAGTTCCGGCCGACAGGCCGCCAGGAGATCCGGCGCGACCTGCAGGATGCCGGCGCCGGAGGAACCGCACAGCCATTTGAGCGAGGTCGAGACCACAAAATCGACGGGCGTCGCGGCAACCGAAAACGGCGCCACGCCAATGCCCTGTGTGACATCAACCCCGACAATGCTGCCCATGGCGCGACCATGCGCGGCGAGCCGCTCGATATCGCAGCGATGCGAGGCCGTGGAGGTAACGAAGGTAAGAAGCGCAAGCCCGACATCGTCTTGCCAGTGCGCAATGAAATCGTCGTCGCGCACCCAGCTTTCGCCCGGCCGCAACGGGACCGTGTCGAGCCTGAAATCGAAGCGTTCGGCCAGTCCCGCCAGCAGGAAGTGCAGGCTCGGGAAACAGTCGCCGGCAACCAGCAGCCGCCTTCCGGCCAGTCGCTCGACCGGCAGGCCGCCGATCAGGCTGTAAAGCGCTGTCGTGACATTTTCGGCGGCGGTGAGCGTGCCCTGCGGCGCCTCGATCAGCTTCGTCCACGCGTCGATGAAGCGCTGCCGTGCGGCAAGGGCGGCGGGCCATTGGCCGTCGTCTTCGGCGGACCAGATGCCGGAGAACTCCGCCAGCGCGGCGGCCATGCGCTCGGCCTTGCCGGGGAAGGTCCCGATCGAATGGTAGAGAAAATAGCCGGACATTTGCTGTCTCTCGCTCCCTTGTGATCATGTGATCACAAAACGGCGCAAGGATCAATCACTGTTGGTTGAGAAAGCCGCATCAGCTGGCAGAAAATGCGCTTGGCTATGGTTTGGAAGGCCGGCGCCACATGGGCTTGGCCTTGCGAGTGTCGTCAGGACGCCTTGCCGAAACCGGCAAAGTCGACCGTCCGCGGTTCGGGCGCGTCAGGACAGATCGCGCGCAGCGTTTCCTGGGTGGCCGTAATGTCGGCCACCACTTCGTTCCGGGCGCGAACAAAATCCTTGTCCTTGAGGGCCGCGATGATAGCGACATGCCGGCCCGACGGTTCCATCCTGCCGGCATGCATCAGCGGCGCGACGTGGTTGGACAAAAGCCGCATATAGGGCCCGAAACGAAGCCAAAGCGTCTCGATCAGTTGGAACAGGACGTCGGAGCCCGAGGCGCGGTAGATGGTGAAGTGGAACTGCTGGTTCTGGGCGATCAACTCGTAAACGCTGCCGTCGCGGCCGACCGCCTGCTGGTCGTCGGTGATCCGCTGCAGGGTTGCGATCTCGGTTGCCGTGAGCCGCGGCCCGCCAAGTTCGGCCGCCAGCCCTTCGACGGCGACGCGGGCGCGGCAGAGGTCGTCGAGCCGCGCTTGGGTGACCACCGGCACGCGGGCCGAACCGTTCTGCGAAATCTCCAGCGCATTCTCGGCCGCCAGCCGGCGCAGGGCCTCGCGCACCGGCATGTTCGACGTGCCGAAGGCTTCGGCCAGCGAGGCGATCGTCAGCACCTGCCCGGGGTCGAAGCTGCCGATCATCAAGGCATGGCGAAGCTGCTGGTAGACGCCATCCTGGACGGTCGTGCGTCCCGATACAGGTTCGAAGCCCAGAGCCACGCTTTTGCTTTCCTTAGCCGCAGACTATGCGTATGTGCGAAGGCACATGAACAGCCTGCCGATGCAGGCATGATCATCTGATCACAAATCGGGCTAGGAGCCAAGCCGGCGCGATGCGGCGGTGTGGCCGCCAACTCCAGCATTTACCAAGTCAGTCCGGAATAACCGCCGTGGCCTGGATTTCCACCTTAGCGCGGTCCTCGACCAGCGCCACAACCTGCATCGCCGCCATCGCCGGGAAATGCCGGCCGATGGTGGCGCGGTAGGCCTCGCCGATCCCCTTCAAATTGGCGAGATACTCGGCCTTGTCGGTGAAGTACCAGGTCATGGAGGTGATGTGCTCAGGCCCGCCTCCGGCTTCGGCAACCACCGCGACGATGTTTGCCAGCGTCTGGCGCACCTGGCCGACAAAGTCATCGGTCTCGAATTGGCATTGTCCGTTCCAGCCGACCTGGCCGCCGACGAACACCAGCCGCCCGCGCGCCGCCACGCCATTGGCGTAGCCTATCGGTTTGGCCCAGCCTTCCGGCTGCAGGATCGTGTGCATGTCTAGGCCTCCCCCTGATAAAAATACGCTGCGCAAGCCATGTCTTTACACTGCCCCCATGACCTGCCGGGCGATCACCACCTTCTGCACGTCGGAAGCGCCTTCATAGATGCGCAGCGCCCTGATCTCGCGATAGAGGCTTTCGACGACATGGCCCTTGCGCACGCCGTCGCCGCCATGGAGCTGCACCGCTTTGTCGATCACCTCTTGCGCCTTGTCGGTGGCGAAGAGCTTCGCCATGGCCGCCTCGCGCGTGACCCGGGCGGCGCCCATGTCCTTGGTCCATGCGGCGCGGTAGATGAGCAGGGCGGCGGCGTCGACATCGAGCGCCATATCGGCGATGTGGCCTTGCACCATCTGCAACTCGGCCATCGGCGCGCCGAACAGCTTCCGCTCGGCCACGCGTTTGATGCTTTCGTCGAGCGCGCGCCGTGCGAAGCCAAGGGCCGCGGCGCCCACCGTCGAGCGGAAAACATCGAGCACCGTCATGGCGATACGGAAACCGTCTCCGGGCTTGCCGATCAGAGCTGACGCGGGCACGCGAACATTGTCGAATGAGAGCCGCGCCAGTGGATGCGGGGCAATCACTTCCAGCCGCTCGGCAATGGCCAGGCCCTTGGTGCCGGCCGGCACGGTAAAAGCGGAAATGCCCTTGGCGCCGGGCGCCTCGCCGGTGCGGGCGAAGACGACATAGAGATCGGCGATACCGCCGTTGGATATCCAGGTCTTCTCGCCGGAAAGCATATAGTCGTAGCCGCCGCGGACGGCCGTCATCTCCATGTTGGCGACATCCGAACCCGAGCGCGGTTCGGACAGAGCGAAGGCCGAGATCGCCTGACCGGCCCGTGTCTTTGCCAGCCAGCGCTGCTGGTCCTGCGTGCCGAACAGCGAGAGCGCGCCGGTGCCCAGCCCCTGCATGGCGAAGGCAAAATCTGCTAGCCCGTCGTGGCGCGCCAGCGTCTCGCGGGTGATGCAGAGCGTCCGCACGTCGAGAGGCCCTGGATTGGCCAGGTCGAGCGCCGTCGGTTTCAGCCAGCCATCGCGGCCAAGCATCGCTACCAGTTCACGGCAGGCCGCGTCGACATCGTCGTGGTCGACGGGGAGGTGCTTCTCGCACCAAGCGTCAAGTTTCTCTGCAAGCGCGCGATGGCGGTCTTCGAAGAAGGGCCAGTTGAGGAAGGAACCGTCAGGCATCGATGCGTCCCCAATTCTGCGAGGTCTGCACTCCATGGCG
>JBFLWR010000304.1:0-16079 GCA_040755925.1 Pseudomonadota bacterium | reverse complement strand
TACTGCGACACGCAGACGACCAGGTCCGAATTCTCAAGCTGCCAAGCCGTGTCGCGGGCGAAGTTGCGGGCATGGTGAGGGCTGAAGAACTGTGGGAAATCGATCGGAATCAGGTCGTGCATGATCGTCAAGACGTTGCACTTGATGCCCGCAGCGAGCTTGTTTGCGGCAATTCCGTGCACGCTTGCACTCGACAGAAAGCACACGGCTCCGGCTTCCCTCAGCGGGTCCTTCTTATCGACCCTCTCCCGACGCAGGCATGATTTCACGACCTTGAAAAGGCGAATGAGCGTCTTGGATAACTGGAACCTCAATCCGCGTCTTTTCTCGGCGCCGGACACGAAGATCGCCGCCACTCGATCAAACTCGCGCCCGAAGAGGAATGGCGCCGACTGCATGATAGACAACACCTTCCAGAGACGGGCTAGATATGAGCTAGCCCCTCCGCCGGCGGCCTGTGGCAGCTCGCCGTCCACCAGCCGCTTGAGATAATGAAGTTCCGCTTCCTTCAGCACTTGGCCACGCCCCCGCGAGTCCACGATGAAGAACCCAATCGGAGCTGCCTTCCATCGAAGGGCCTGACGAATGAGGGCCGTTTCGACGCGGGGTATGCCCACGGGTGGATGAGGCCCCCATCGAAAGGGTAAAGTCGCATCCATGTACAATTTGTTCAAAATATTTCCTTTTTACTTTGACGTAATTGCCTTCAATGAATAGAAAGGCTTTCAACTCTCGCTGTTTTCAGGATTAAATTCAAAATTACCCGGTAAACGAGGCACGTAAGCTTTTCCGACAGCCACGAATAGCTATGTGGGAAAATTACCCACGTCAAGAGTGGAGCACCGTGAGTTTGAAAAATATGACCTTGCGTGGTGCCCCGCTTGACATGTGGGTAATTTTCCCACATATATCAAACCGATGAATGCAGCCGCTTCGATCGTGCCTTCCCATTCGCGGACCCGGACGAATTTCAGCGGATCACCCGCCCCCCGTATGATCCGCGGAAAAGCAGCGTACCGAGAAAAGCTCGACCCACCCCCCCCGGTAAAAGAGCTCAGTACGGCTGCGCCGGCCGGTTCCGTCTATGGCAAGAGACGGACCGGCCGGACATCGCCTTCTCGAGTGGGAGGCAACCGGCTGGATCCGCGCAAGACATATCGGCGCTGTCGCCGGCAATCCTCGACAAGCCGGCTTGCTTCGACCCCGGATCGACTAGTCCGATTTTCTGGCGTCTCAGCCGCTCGTCCTAGGGCGCGCCGGGGCCGCCTGGGCTGCCCGGCCCGCCGGGACCGCCAGGCCCGCCATTGGGTGCGCCGCCGGGTGCTCCGGGCCCCCCTGGGCCGTTCGGCGACCCTGAACCGGGTTGCTGATTAGGCATCCCAGGCTGGCCTGGCGACCGCATGCCAGCATTCATCGGACGAGAAGCTGATATGATATTGCCAGCCCGGTCGAATCCGACAGCAAGAAATGCGTGGATGACAGCTGTCGATTTCGAACCGGCGCCTTGCTCGTCTACGGAGACGCCCAAACCTGATTCCAGCCGGCGCCCCCGACGCCGCAAGAATGTCTCGTACAGCACGCTTGCAACGTCGGCCTTCGGAATCGGAGCTTCCGCCTCGATGCGCACCACCCTGTAGCCCCCGGCGGCCTTGGCCAGGGTCAGTTCAACGCGCCGGTTTGCAAATCCCGATGATCTTGGCCCGATATCGAGCCGTCCCACCAGCAACGAGCCAGACCTCGCGACAGCCAGGCCCCGAACCAGATAGCGCGTCTCGGTTGGCCTGGGTTCTATCAGGCTTGCAACGATCTTGCCGTCGGGCCGGCGAATGCCCTGGACAGCCACGATGTCGCCCGTTCTGACCGAAGGCATTGCGGGAACGCTGCTGGTGTCCACACTTTGTCCAAGAACCAGGATCGATCCGGCGCCTACGCGATCGACCGGCCCTATGACCTCGCTGGTGACATGGATTTCGCGCGTGATGACACGATCTCCCTCCTTCACCACGGCTACTCGTACGACATGCCCTATCTTCAGGCTGTTGGTGGCGGAGCGGACGCCGTCTATCCAAACAGGCACGTCCGGGGCATACGCGACCCGCACGTCGTTCACGAAGATGCTGCCGAAGCGCTGTATGGTTCCCACTATGCCGGTGCCGCCGATGCCGTGGTCGCTCTCCGTCCCCGCCGTCCAGCCGGTGCCGCCAATACCCCGGTCATTCGAAGTGTCTGCCGAGCTGGCAAAGATGCTGGACAACGCCGCCGGCATGGCGGCGCCGAGCGTTAGAAAGGCCCGCCTGGTCAGCCTCCAGTTCATGAAGCGTCCCCGCCGGCCGGCTTGCTCCGGGAGGATTCTTCGCCGGCAAACGATGCATCGTCGGAGGTGATGATATAGACCCCGCAGTTCCACCGGCTTGTTCCGCCAGGATCGCTTTGGACGGCCTCGTTCGCATGTTTGTTGAGGTGGAGCAGCGCCTCTATCACGACTTTGCGGCTGTAGGCCTCGAGCGACTTGGCGAGGTCTTCGGAAAGCCCGTCATAGTGAACGGCCCGCTCGATGAAAGGAGGGTTGTCCGCCAGCATGTTGGCGACGGCCGCGGCGGCATGGTCCTGAAGATTCCGGGCAAAGTAATAAAGCCTGACCTGCCCATCATCTCGCGGCGCCATTGCCGCCTCCATCAAGACAATCCGATCCTTTTCATCGACCTCCACGAGCTTTCGATCGAGCCAATCGTCCAGGACCGCTCTTGGCCGCAAATCCCGGGTCACCGACTCCACGAGGTTCGCAAATGATGCCTCTCCGGCGTCGGCCACTCGCGACAAGGGCAATGGCGCCCCCTCGGAGTCGGTAAACATTGGATCCGCGAGCCAGCGTGCGACGATGGCGCTCGTCCTGGAAACGGAATCGGGTATCACCCTGACCGGGGCGCCAGCGCCCCTCAGACGGCTGACCTCCTTTCGGTGGACACCTGTCAACAGGCTCACTCTGCTGTCCGTTTGCTGCTTATCGGGCAGCGTGAATTCATGCTCGGCGACATTCACATAGATCTGCCGCAGCAGATCGACGAAGGTGGGAAACGTCACTCCGCATTTGATTGCCAACCGCACCAACGGGCGAAGAACCCGGTTCAACGCGCTCTGGACCCCCGCGGCATCCAGATATTGTTCCGCCGATTTGCTCATCGCCGTGCCTTACCCGTCAATCAATCACCTATCCCTCGAAAATTCCTGAGGAAAATAGCCCGTGGGAAATGCTTCCACAATAGGCTGACCGGAAACACGCGCCGTGCAGCGTCATGGTCGAACCCCAATCCAGGTAGGCTGGTTCATGACCAGTCCGACGTCGGCCCAGTTCTTCACTTGGTTGACGCGTGTGAAATTTTCCCACATTGTATTGTCGAGACGTAGACCCTCACCCACCGATCACCGCCGGGCGAGACCCGTGAGAGGAGAGCGCTTTGAAGAGGCCTTATGTGAAGCCGACCATAACCAGGGTCCCGGATAGACCCGACCCGTCGGCGGACAACGCTGGCCGCATCGACCTTGCGTATTCGGGCGTGAGGGCCAATGGAAAGAAACCCTCGAACTCGGATGTCGCCGTCCCGCGTAAGGAAAGCGTTGATCCTGCCGTCGCCGTCACCGCGACTGTTGTGTGCGCCTACGTCTCGAACAACGCTCTACCCCCAGGCGAACTGCCGGAATTCATCATCAAGATACATGCGTCGCTCAAGCTGATCTCGATTGGATCGCCTGATGTCCGGCGCAACGGCATGAAAAGCGTGGTCCAGGTGAAAAAATCTGTCACGCCTGAATTCATCATCTGCCTTGAAGACGGCAAGCGCTTCAAATCGCTGAAGCGCCATATCATGACGCAGTATGGCCTTACCCCGGACCAATATCGAGCGAAGTGGAACCTGCCCTCCAACTATCCGATGGTCGCCCCGAACTATTCCGCGGCCCGCTCGAACCTGGCCAAAACCACGGGCCTCGGCCGAAGGGTAAAGTAGCTTCCCAGAGCTACAGGCTGCGACGCTACGTGCATTGCTGTCAGGCGGCGGGAACACTATAGCTGTTCCATCGTGCGCGAGGACATTCACACGAAAGGCATTCCCGTTCTCTGCGCCTCATGCGAGGCGCGGCATCGTGGCATATGCGGCGCGCTCAACCCGGACCAACTCCTGACCCTGGCCAAATCAACGAAGCGGCACAAAGCCGAGACCGGCAAGGAGCTGGTGAGCGATGCCGGAAACGTCGACCGCTTCTCCAATGTGCTTTCCGGCGTCGTAAAGCTCACCAAGACGCTTTCCGACGGGCGCCAGCAGATCGTCGGACTTCAGTTCGCGCCGGATTTCGTCGGTCGGCCGTTCCAGAGCGAAAGCACGTTGACGGCTGAAGCCGCGACCGATGTCGAATTGTGCTCGTTCCCGCGCAAGGCGCTGGAACGGATGATGAAGGAGCAACCGGACCTCGAACATCGCCTGCTCGAGCAGAAGCTTCGCGAGCTCGACCAGGCGCGCGATTGGATGGTGGCGCTCGGTCGCAAGACCGCCGCGGAGAAGATCGCGAGCTTCCTGCTGATGATCGCGCGCAACATCGACCCGACCGCCGGGCCGGAACAGCGCGGCGCCTGCTTCGACCTGCCGCTGTCGCGCGCCGAGATCGCTGACTTCCTTGGGCTCACAATCGAGACGGTGAGCCGGCAGCTGACCCGCCTGCGCGGGGAGAAGGTGATCCGCGTCGAGAACAACCGCCACGTCATCATCGACGACATCGGGCGGCTGATGGCTCGGTCCGGAGACTGACCGCCCAACGTCCCTCAGGAACCCTTCCTCGAATCGTCCTCCCGTACGCCGAGGACCACGGGCAGCACATGGTCGTGCTCGAAGGCGATGTGGCGACGCATCGATTCGAACAAGGCGCGCAGCATGTAGCCGAAGGCCTCGGGATTCTCGATCGGTTGCCCGTGGCCGTGAGCGAGCAGGATCTCGCTCAGATCCGCCGCCGCGCAGTCGTCCTCCAGATGCTCGAGCTTCAGCCGCTCGACTATGTCGCCCCCGCCCTGCCGGCGCATGAAGACCGGAAAGACCAATTCCTCCTCAAAGCGATGACAGTCGCGCAGCAGCGGCAGCAGGCCGCCGGCCACCGCCAGGCACTGCAGCCGGTCCGTCCGCGGCAGAGTGTCGGCGATGGCTTCGAGCATCTCGCAGAGCGCGAGCTTCTGCGTATGCGCCCGCTCCATGTCGACCAGGCTGCTGAACGATCCTTGGCGCACGCTCATCACGACAGCCCTTGCCTCGCGAACCGTCACGGAGTGGGCAGGGCGACCGTTTCCTCGGCGGGCTCTTCGCGCACGGTGCGCAGCTCGTACCAGAGCGCATTGAGGATGCCGACGGAGGCGGCCAGCCCGAGGCCGAGAATCCAGGCAAAATACCACATGGTCAGAACTCCCGTTTGAATCAGTATGCGGACGAGCCGGCCTCTTCGATGCCCTTCTCGCCGACCTTGCCCCACAGCATCCGGTAGACCCAGGCGGTGTAGGCGAGGATCACCGGCATGAAGATCACCGTGGCGATCAGCATGTTGCGCAGCGTGGCGCGGCTCGAAGAGGCGTCGAAAACCGCGAGCGAATGGCCGGGGTTGCTGCTCGACGGAAGAAGGATGGGGAACATGGCGAGCCCCACCGTGGCGATGATCGTCGCCACGCCGAGCTTCGAAGCGATGAAGGTCCAGCCTTCGAGTCCCGTGCGGAAGCCGATGGCCGCAAGCAGCGGCGCGGCGACGCCGAGCGCCGGCACTATCCAGAGCAGCGGATGGGCATGGAAGTTGGCGAGCCACGCGCCACTATCAGCCACCACAGTCTTGAGGAGCGGATTGGACGGGCCGTCCCAGACGATCGGCGAGGTCACGCGGTAGCCGCCGAGCAGGCCAAGCCAGACCAGAATACCGCCGCCGGCGAAAAGCACCGCTGTGACGACCGCCGACCGTGCGCCCACCGCCCGCGCGCGGTCGGCGACAGTGCCCTCCGCCTTGAAGGTCAGCCAGGCAGCGCCGTGGGTCACCAGCATGGCGAGGGAGACCAGGCCGCAATAGAGCGCGAGCGGGTTGAGCAGGCCGAAGAGGCTGCCTTCATAGACGGGGCGCAGATCCGGCGTGAAGTGGAACGGCACGCCCTGCAGCGTGTTGCCGACGGCGACGCCGAAAATCAGCGCCGGCACCGCGCCGCCGACGAACAGCGCCCAGTCCCAGCGCGTGCGCCAGGCGGGATCCGGCCGCTTCGAGCGATACTTGAATGCCACCGGGCGCAGGATCAGCGCCAGGAGCACCAGGAACATGGCGAGATAGAAGCCCGAGAAGCTCAGCGCGTAGAGCGCAGGCCACGCCGCGAAGATGGCGCCGCCGCCGAGGATGAACCACACCTGGTTGCCTTCCCAGACGGGACCGATGGTGTTGATCGCGACGCGCCGCTCTGAGTCGGTCTTGGCGACGAAGGGCAGCAGGGTGCCGACGCCCATGTCGAAACCGTCGGTCGCGGCGAAGCCGATCAGCAGTACGCCGAGCAGGACCCACCAGATCACGCGCAGCGTTTCATAGTCGAAGAGAAAGTCGATCATCGGCGTGATCCTTTGCGCATTACTCTGCGGGTTGCATTGCGAAGTCGGCGTTCGGGCGCAGGCCGTCGATGACGCTGGCGACCTCCGGCCCTTTGCGGATAGCGGCCAGCATCAGCCTGACCTCGATGACGGCGAGCACGCCATAGACGAGCGTGAAGCCGGCGATGGTGAGCAACAGGTCGGTGACGCCGAGCTCCGACGTGGCGAGGAAGGTCGGCAGCACGCCGTCTATGATCCATGGCTGGCGGCCGAATTCCGCCACGAACCAGCCGACCTCGATGGCGATCCAGGGCAGCGGCATGGCAAGGAGCGCCGCACGCAACAGCCAGCGCGGTGCTTCGCTCTCCCGGCCTGTGTGCCACAGCGAGATCGCGAACAGGGCGGCAAGCACGAAGCCGCAGGCCACCATCAGCCGGAAACTGAAGAACAGCAGCGGCACGTAAGGCACCGTCGACCACGCGGCGTCCTTGATCTGCTGCTCTGTGGCCTGTCTCGGGTCGGACACATACTGCTTGAGCAGCAGCGCGTAGCCGAGATCCTTCGAACTGGCGTTGAAGACCGCGCGCGAGGCCGTGTCGTTGCGGTCCGCCTTGATCTTCTCCAGCGCGTCATAGGCGACGGTGCCGTTGCGGATGCGGGCTTCGGCATGGGCGACGAGTTCGTCGATGCCGGCGATCTGTTTGTCGACCGAGCGCGTGCCGATAAGTCCCATCACCCACGGGATGCGGATGGCGAAATGGGTCTCGCGGTCGCTCTGGCTGGGAATGCCGAAAGCCGTGAACGGGGCCGGCGCGGGTTCGGTTTCCCACATTGCCTCGATGGCCGCCAGTTTCATTTTCTGGTTGTCGGTGAGCGCATAGCCGCTCTCGTCACCGAGCACGATCACCGAGAGCGCCGAGGCCATGCCGAAGGCTGAAGCGATGACGAAGGAGCGCTTGGCGAGCTCGACATGGCGTCCGCGCAGCAGATACCAGGCAGAGACGCCGAGCACGAAGGTGGCGGCGCAGACATAGCCGGCCGACACGGTGTGCACGAACTTCGCCTGCGCGACAGGGTTGAAGATCACGGCCATGAAGTCGGTGACTTCCATGCGCATCGTGTCAGGATTGAAGGCAGCGCCGATCGGGTTCTGCATCCAGCCATTGGCGATCAGTATCCACAGCGCGGAGAAATTGGTGCCAAGCGCCATCAGCCAGGTCACGGTCATGTGCGCCCGGGGCGACAGCCTGTCCCAACCGAAGAAAAACAGGCCAACGAATGTTGCTTCGAGGAAGAAGGCCATCAGCCCCTCGATGGCCAAGGGCGCCCCAAACACGTCGCCGACATAATGCGAGTAGTAGGCCCAGTTCATGCCGAACTGGAATTCCATGGTGATCCCGGTGGCGACGCCGAGGGCGAAATTGATGCCGAACAGGACGCCCCAGAACTTCGTCATGTCGCGCCAGATGGTGCGGCGGGTCATCACATAGACGGTCTCCATTATGGCGAGCAGGATGGAGAGGCCGAGCGTCAGCGGAACAAAGAGAAAGTGATAGAGGGCCGTCAGTGCGAACTGAAGCCGGGATAATTCGACGAGAAGGGGATCGGGCATGGGAGCATCCTTTTCTGGATGCCGCACCGTAGCGCCGGACAGACGCGCGAGAGTTGATCTGGATCAATTCCGTTCACGACGGCGCGTGCGAGAAGAGATGCATGAAATCGCCATCCGCCCCTGCCCAAGGCCCAGACGCCGCTGCCGCCGCTTCCGGTCCGTTCGAGACTCTTGAGGCGGCACAGGCCCGAGCCAAGGGTGGGCTGCGCCGGCTGCTCGGGTTGCAAATCGCACGCACTGCCTTTCGGATCGGGTTCGCTGCAACGGCAGCCATGGCGGCAGGGCGGCTGGTTATGGGCGAACCTGTCGATCCCTGGCTTGCGGCGGCGACAATTGCGCTTCTTTCGCTTGCTTGCCTTGCGGGCCTTGCCGCCGACAACGCGCAGGCTTCCACGGAGACAGCCGTGTCGATGGGCCTGCGCGAACGCGCGGGCAAGCGGCTGAACGAAATGCCGGCGCGTCAGTTGCAATCGCTCTCGATCGGCAGCGTCATAGTCTCGATGCAGCGCCATCCGGAGGCAGTTGCGGCGCTCGTTGTCGGGCACCGCGCGGCCAGCGCCATGATGGCGGCCGGGCCATTGCTCGCCTCGGCAACGCTGTTCCTCGTCTCCTGGCAGGCCGCGCTGCTTCTCATCTGCCTGACACCGGTGATGATCCTGTTCTTTGCGCTCGTCGGCGATGCCATCCGCCAGCGCGCCGACGCCCAGGAGCGCGCCTTCGGTCGGCTGGCTGGGCAGTTCGCCGATCGCATCCGCACGCTACCCACCATTCTTGCCAACCATGCGACGGCGTCTGAGGAGGCCAAGCTGGAAGGGCGCCTTGAAGCCTATTCCGGCAACACCATCGGTGTGCTGCGCATCGCCTTCGTCAATGCCGGCATCATCGACTTCTTCGCATCGTTGTCGATAGCGATCCTTGCGGTCTTCCTCGGCCTCGGTCACCTGAAGCTCGCCACAATCCCCGGCTTTTCCAATCTCGAACTGTGGCAGAGCCTGTTCATCCTGATGATCGCGCCCGAACATTTCGCGCCCTTCCGGCGCTTTTCGGAGCAATACCACGCCAAGGCCGAAGGGCTGGCGGCTGCGGCGGCGCTGGACCGGCTGCTCAACGCCGAACCGGTTGCACCGAATGCGTCGCCGGTGCTCGACCGTCTGCGCGTGGTTCTGCCGCAGACTGGCCTTGTCGCCGTCGTCGGTCCGAGCGGATCGGGCAAATCGACCTTGCTGCGCCGCCTCGCGGGCCTCGAACCGGGCGGTGCGCCCGCCGCCGATGGTCATGGCGTCGCCTGGGTCTCGACGGACAGCTATGTGCCGGAAGGCACGCTGGCCGAGGCCATTGCCTGGAACGCCGGCGCTGTCGCGTGGCGTCGGCTGGAAGACGCCGCCCGCGCGATCGGCCTGCTCGACGATGCGCTGCTGCCGGGCGGCCTCGAGACAAGGCTCGACAAGGGCGGCGCCAACCTGTCCGGCGGGCAGCGGCTGCGCATCGCGGTCGCCCGCGCAACGCTCTCCGGGTGCAGGGTGCTCGCCGACGAACCGACCGCAAAACTCGACCGCGAGACAACTCAGGCAGTGCGCGACGTTCTGATGCAGTTGTCGCGGACGCGGCTCGTCGTGGTGGCCACGCATGACCGCGATCTCACAGCGGCCGCCGATCTGACAATCGATCTTGCCCGCAAAGACACCATCGAGGTGGCGGCATGAGCACCGCGCTTCGTTCTTCAAGCAACAGGTCGTGGCGGCTGGCGACGGGTTTCGCCTTCGCCGCCCTCGCCTGCGCCATATTGCTGGGCGGCGTTTCCGCCTGGTTGCTCGGATCGGTGGCGATCGCCGGCCTTTCCGCCGCCGCCCTCACCTTCAACTTCCACATACCGGCGGCGCTGGTCCGGCTGTTCGCGGTCGGCCGCACGGCGGCCCGCTATGGCGAACGCCTGACCGGCCACAAGGCGGCGCTGGCTGATCAGGTCACGCATCGCATCGAGCTCTTTTCCGCCATGGCCGCGGCGCCCGCCGTGCGCCGGGCAGGATGGCAGCTTGGCGACGACGCCCGCCTCGCCGATTATCTCGACGATGTCGAAGACCTCGACTATGCCCGGCTGCGCGCCGGTCTTCCGGCGCTGACGCTAGCCTGCGGCCTGGTCGTCCTCATCGCGGCGTCGGCGGTCCTGGCTCCGCTCTCGCTCATACCGATCATTGTCTTGCTGCTTGCCATACTGTTCGCGGGGAACCGGGTGGCCAAGGCTGGCGCCATGGCATGGGAGCGGACCAGGTCGCTGCGTCGCGGGAGTGCGAGCCGGCTTGGCGCGGCCATGGCGTCAGCTGTTCCACTGAAGGCCGAAGACGCCTGGAACCATGAGTGCGCCGAAGCGCTTGCCGCGCTCTCGCAAGCAGACGTCGAATTGCTTGCGTTGCGCCGGTTGCAGGCCCGGCTGGACGCGATCGCCGCCGCCTTCGGCCCGATCGCGGGCATCAGCGTGATGGCGGCCGCATGGCATGCGGGCCAACAAGGGTCGGACCTGCTTCTGCCCATGCTGCTTGCCTTCTCGTGGCTGGCGTTGAGCGAGACGCTGAACGGCGTCTCGCGCATCCTGGTTGCCACGCTTCGACGCAATGCCGCGCGAGCCGAGATCGGCCGGTGGACGCAAGCCGCTTCGACCGACCGGCCAGAGCATTTGACGGAACCGCGCCTGCTGCGTCACGTTGGGCTGCAGCGCCGCGCTCCCGACGGTCGAGCCATCGGAGCGCCAGTCACGCTGCGCCTCGAAGAAGGCCAGCCGACCGTGCTCGTCGGGGCAAGTGGCTCGGGCAAGACCAGCCTGCTCAAGCAGATCGCCGGCTGGATCGGGGACGATGCCTTTGCCGCCGGCGACCGCATCCTGTCGGCCGGCGAGCGGCGAGCGCTTTCCTCGCTCGTCCTGCACGATGCGGTCATCCTCGAAGACACCGTCCGCGCCAATCTCTTTGCCGGCGACGTTCCGGATGCCGCGCTGTGGCGCGCGCTTGAAGCCGTCGAGATGGACAGCCGTATCCGCGACGCTGGCGGACTCGATGCCTGGGTACAACAGGACAGGTTTTCGCTGGGCGAAGTGCAGCGCATCAATCTGGCGCGCGCCTGGCTGTGTTCGAGGCCACTCGTGCTGCTCGACGAGCCGACCGAGCATCTCGACGTCGAGCAGGGCGAGCGCCTCCTGGAACGGCTGCTCGCCCGGTTGAGCGACCGTATCGTCGTGATTTCAAGTCACCGCGCATCGCCGCTTCGCGAGGCCCGCACCATCGAGCTGTGATCAGGCAGCCGAGCTGTCCTGCTCCCCGGCATCGGGATTGCCGGGAGCCGTCGCCCAGGCAAGCTCGACCAGCGTCACCGTCCGCCGGCCCGTCCCATCGACCTGGCAGACGATCAGGCCCTGCTCCTCGATATAGTCGAGCAGCCGGCGCGCGCGGCGCAGCGAATGCGAGCCGTAGGCGCGTGCGATGGCCGCGTCGCTCGGACAGGGCCAGCCTTCTTTCGCCGCCCGGGCGAGCATCATGAACACCCCCTGCATGTCCTCGGGCAGCAGCGAGGCGCGCACCGAGACGTCCCGCCAGGCGTCGTCCTCGGCCATCTCGGAACCGACGCCGGCGCGGGCGCGCGTCAGCATGCGGCGGAACTCGGAAAGGTCGGGCACGACCGAGGCGAGTCCCTCGATCCGGCAGCGGACCACGAATTCCTGGTAGAGAACCCCGATGACGCGAAACCCTGCGTCGGGCTCGGCAAGGATGGCGCCCAGTATGCGGTCCATCCGCTCTCGGCGCTCGGCGAGATCCTCGGCGCTGGGCTGCGGCTCCGCCGGCTCGGGACGAATCTCCAGCGGCGCGGCCTTCGCCGCCATCAGCTGGTCGAGCAGGTCCGGCGACGGCCGGCGTTGCGGCCGGACTGTCTCCGGCGGCGGCGCCGCCAGGATGACAGCGCGCGCATCCTCCAGCGCCGCCTCAGGCAGCGGCATCAGCCGTGGCGTGCCGTTGCGGGGGCTGGTTTCCGTCTGGCCGATGCGCACGCCGAGCGGACGGCGCGACAGCGCCGGACCGAGCGCCATGAAGTGTCCGCGCTCCAGGTCGCGAAAGGCCTCCGCCTGCCGCCGCTCCATGCCGAGCAGGTCGGCGGCGCGCGCCATGTCGATGTCGAGGAAGGTCCGGCCCATCAGGAAGTTGGAGGCTTCCGCCGCGACGTTCTTGGCGAGCTTCGCCAGGCGCTGCGTGGCGATGATGCCGGCAAGTCCGCGTTTGCGGCCGCGGCACATAAGGTTGGTCATGGCGCCCAGCGAAAGCTTGCGCGCCTCGTCCGAGACCTCGCCGGCGACGGCGGGCGCGAAGAGTTGCGCCTCGTCCACCACGACCAGCATCGGGTACCAATGGTCGCGCGCGGCTTCGAACAGCCCGCCGAGGAAGGCGGCGGCGCGCCGCATCTGGTTCTCGGCATCGAGCCCTTCGAGGTTGAGCACCGTCGAGACACGGTGGATGCGCGCCCGCTCGCCAGCCGCCTGCAGGCCGCGCTCGGTATGCTCCTCGGCATCGATCACCAGATGGCCGTAGCGCTCGCCGAGCGAGACGAAATCGCCTTCGGGGTCGACGATGGTCTGCTGCACCCAAGGCGCGCTCTGTTCGAGCAAACGACGCAAAAGATGCGACTTGCCGGAACCCGAATTGCCCTGCACCAGCAGGCGGGTCGCCAGCAACTCCTCAAGGTCGAGCGTTGCCGACGCGCCCGCCGTCGTCTGCCCCATCTCGATTGCAACCGTCATGTCTCGACTCGGATCGTCTCCCTGCGCGTGAGGGGCTTACCAGCCTGGCCGCGGTGCGTCGAGCGGACGATGACCGGCGGACCGGTGTTCCACATCTAAGGGCAAGTGACGAAAGGCTTTCACCGATGTGAAGATTCTCGGACCACGATTTCACTGGCGCAATCCGGTCATTGGCGTATCATTCCCCTCAAGGGAGGGTTCATGGCAGGAGGAGTGCCAATGAACGTCGCTGCGGAAGCGCCCGTCGTCGACCTGACGCCACAAGACATTGTTTCGTGCGTGCTTTCGAAATTTCGCGCTGGCGACACCGTGTCCACCCGCGCAATGCTCGATGCCATACGCCGATCCGACCCGGCTTGCGAGGATACCGACGACCACCTTGTCGAACTGATCGTCATGGAAGCGGTCGGCAAGACGATGGGCGTCGTGTTCGACCACCGCTCGCCCGACGAGCGTCTGCCGCGGTTGTTCTAAGCGGACTGCCGCATCCCTGCCGGATGGCGCCTTAGTTTCCCAGCGGATAGGGCATATAGCCGACAAAGCCGGCGATCTTCCAGCGACCGCCGGCCTTGCGGCAGAAGTAGAGCGTCTGCCATTTGAGCCTGTCGACGCTGCCGTCCGCCTTGGCCACGGAGCCGTCGAACTTCTTGTGCAGCACGGCGCGGTCGCCATCGACATCGATGTCGCGCAGATTGGTGACGCGGAACAGCGCTTCACGCAGCGGTTCCGCGAACTTCGTCGCCGCGGTCTCCCTGGCTTGCCGTAGCCATTCGTCGCGATAGATTTCCAGCCTTGGAAACTGCAGGCGCCAGGCGTCGGCATTGCTGAGGAAATGGGCGTGCATGCCGAAAAAGCTCTCGGCTATGAAATCGTCCTCGACCATCGACCAGTCCTGGCCGATGAAGGCGTCGATATCGCGCCGCACCAGCATCTCCCACAGCGCGTGGCGGTCGGCGTCGCCTTCTGGAAACGGGTTCTTGTCGAAGGTCATGCCGGATCTCCACTCTTCCTACGGAGCGCCGCTCCCGGCGATCGCTCATCTGTCCGCCGAGACAGCTTCGAACCGCAAGATGCTCAGGCCTCTGTAATAAAGCAACATGATTTTTTGAAAAAATGTTGCTTTCCAACAAAACCTCTAGGAGGATCACGCTGGCAAGCGTGGACAGCTACAAGAACTATCCGCACATGGAAACAAGGAGGCCATATTGCCCAAGCAATGTTTTGGAAAATCGCACGTCCCGCTCTCGCCTGCGGTTCGGGCCGGCGACTTCGTCTATGTCTCCGGCCAGGTGCCGGTCGGAAGCGACGGCCTGGTGGTCAAGGGTGGCATCGCCGATCAGGCCGAGCAGGTGCTGCAGAACGTGAAAGCGGCGCTGGCTCTCGCCGGCTGCACCATGGACGACGTGGTGAAGACGACCGTCTGGCTCGAGGACGCCCGCGACTTCGGCACCTTCAACACCATCTATGCGAAACACTTCCCGAAGGATCCGCCGGCGCGCACCACCGTCGAATCGCGGCTGATGATCGACATCAAGATCGAGATCGAAGCCGTCGCCTACAGGCCGGTCTGACCGCGAGCGCGCAGCAAGGAGGGTGCCGATGCAGTTCGATCTCCTGATCAAGGGCGGACGCGTGATCGACCCCGCGTCCGGGCTCGACGCGCCACGCGACATCGCTATCGCCAACGGTCGCGTCGCCGCGATCGAGGCGGCGATCGACGCCGAGGCTGCCGCACGGGTCATCGATGCCCGGGACTGCATCGTCACGCCCGGACTAATCGACCTGCATAGCCATGTCTATTGGGGCGGCACCTCGCTCGGCGTCGATGCCGACCGGCTCGCCGCCAAGAGCGGCACCACCACCTTCATCGACGCCGGCAGCGCCGGCGCCGGCAACTTCCTCGGTTTTCGCCGCCATGTGATCGAGCGCTCGAAGGTCCGCATCCTCGCCTACGTCAACATTTCCTTCGCTGGCATCTTCGGCTTCTCCAACACGGTGTCGGTCGGCGAGTGCGGCGACCTGCGGCTCTGCGAGCCGCGCGAGACGGTGGCGGCGGTGCGCGAGCACGCCGATGTCGTCGTTGGCGTCAAGGTGCGCTCCGGCAAGCATGCCGGCGGCGCCAGCGGCGTCGCCCCGGTCGACCTGGCGCTGGAGGCAGCCGACAAGGCCGGCTTGCCGTTGATGACGCATATCGACGAGCCGCCGCCCGGCCGTTCGGAGGTCCTGCCTCGCCTGCGCCGCGGCGACATCCTCACCCACTGCTTCCGACCCTTTCCCAACGCGCCGGTCTTTGCCTCCGGCGCGGTGCGCCCGGACATGCGCCTGGCGCGCGAGCGCGGCGTCATTTTCGACATCGGCCACGGCATGGGCTCCTTCGACTTCGAAGTAGCGAGGGCGATGCTCGCCGAGGGTCTCGCGCCCGACGTCATCTCCAGTGACGTACATCTCTACTGCGTCGATGGACCGGCCTTCGACATCCTGGTCTGCATGTCGAAACTGCTGGCGCTCGGCATGCCGCTGGTCGAGGTGCTGCGGGCGGCGACGCAACGCCCGGCCGAGGCTATCGCAAGGCCGGAGCTTGGCGCGCTGAAGGTTGGCGGCATCGGCGATGTCGCGGTGCTGAAGCTCCATGCGGGTCGCTTTACCTTCGTCGACGCCGTCGGCGCTTCGTTGGTCGCGGACCAGCGACTGGTATCCAACGGTATCGTAGTGGGCGGCAAATGGTGGCCTAACCAAACACCCGACCACAACGAGACCGAACGTTTCGAGGCACATCCCGGGCATACACATGTCGAGGTCGCGGCCCGACACTTCGCGCACCGGCACGATTGAGCAGGCCTCATGCCATCAGGCCGCCAGCGAGTAACCGAGATCGCGCAACGGCAACCGGCGCACCCGCTCTCCGTTGGCGGCGAAGACCGCGTTGCCCAGCGCCGGCGCCAGCGCCGGGAAGGCGGGTTCGCCCATCCCGGTCGGCGGATTATCCGACTGGATGAAATAGGCATCGACCGTCATCGGTGCGAACGGCATGCGCAGGATCGGATAGGCGTTGTAGTTCTGCTCCTGGATACGGCCGTCCTCGATGTTGACCTTGAGACCCATG
>JBFLWR010000303.1:0-7484 GCA_040755925.1 Pseudomonadota bacterium | reverse complement strand
GCACCTACAGCGATCAGGAAGACGACAATCAGCACGATGCCAGTGATAAGCGGATGGCGTTTTATGGACCCGAACAGATTGCTGCCTTGCTTTGCGTCTCCGGGCTCCGATTGGGACCTAGCCGCTTCCGTCTGGTCGGCGTTGGCCGCGGGCGGGCTCTCGCTGCGCCTGCGATTGGGATGGCGTGAGGGTCTTTCATCGGCAGGCTCGGTGACGGGAGAGTTCGTATCCACCGGATTGCTTTCGACGGAGCTGGTTGCGCGACACGTGGGGTTGGGGTCAACAGCGGGTCTGCCGAAAAGTTCCTTGCGGAGGGAGGACCTTATTGCGAGCTCCGGCCGGCCGGCGGCGGTCAGTTTGGCTCGTCCAGGAAAGACGACTGCGTCTGCGCCGAGTCGTCTGGAACAATGCTCCGGCTCGGTGGTTAGCGCGCCTATCACCTGCCAGCGACGGAGCAAGCCATGTCCCAGCCTACAACTCTCCCTAGCAATGGTCTTACTCGAAGGAGCTTCATGGCAGGCACGGTTTCTGCTGCCGCAACCGCGCCGCTGCTCGCATCATCCGCAAAGGCCGAGGCGCCGATGTCCGTTGAGCCGAAACCAAGGCAGCCGGTCGTAACCTCGCTCAAAATCAACAAGCGGTCCTATGATATTTCACTCGATACGCGGACAAGCCTGCTCGATGCCTTGCGCGACCATATCGGGCTGACGGGTACCAAGAAGGGCTGCGATCATGGCCAGTGCGGCGCGTGCACCGTGCTGGTCGACGGCAAGCGCGTGCTGTCGTGCCTCAGCTTCGCCGTGATGAACGAAGGCAAGGACATCACGACGATCGAAGGGCTCGCCTCCCGCGATGGCAAGCTGCATCCGATGCAACGGGCTTTCATCGATCACGATGCATTCCAGTGTGGCTATTGCACGCCAGGCCAGATCCTGTCGGCGATCGGTTGCGTCAATGAAGGTCACGCGGAATCCGAGGACGACATCCGCGAATATATGAGCGGTAACATCTGCCGCTGCGCTGCCTATCCGAACATCGTCGCCGCCGTTCTACAGGCGCGCGACGAGACGAAGGGAGCCTGACATGCGACCCTTCGTCTACGAACAGCCGGCCGATATCGCCTCCGCGGTCGCCATCGCGTCGCGGTTTACGACCAATGACGACCAGCCGACGCGAGCCAAAGCACAGTTCATCGCCGGCGGCACCAACCTTGCCGACTATATGAAGCTCGGCGTCGCGGAGCCCAATCGGCTGCTGGACCTCAACCGCCTGAAGGATGCCGGGCTCCGCCAGATACAGGTGTCCGATGACGGCATCCGCTTCGGCGCGTTGGTGCGCATGGGCGAGGCCGCCGATCATGCAGAGGTTAAGCGCCGTTACCCTGTCATTGCCGACAGTCTGCGGCTGGCGGCCAGTGGCCAGATCCGAAACATGGCAAGCCTCGCCGGCAATGTCCTGCAACGCACGCGCTGCGAATATTTTCGCGAGACATCCTGGAACTGCAACAAGCGTGTGCCGGGCTCCGGCTGCGCCGCCCTGGACGGCTTTAACCGGCAGCACGCCGTGCTCGGCGCCAGCGATGCCTGCATCGCTACTTATCATGGCGACTTCGCCCAGGCGCTGATCGCTCTTGATGCCGTGGTCCACGCCGAGGGCTCACGCAGCGCGCGTAAAATCCCGTTCGCCAAGCTGCATCGGCAGCCCGGCAATACCCCTCACGTCGAGACTGCTCTTGCACAAGACGAGATCATCACGGCCATCGAAGTACCCGGCCTCCCGTGGGCGCGGCGCTCGCTCTACCTGAAGATTCGCGATCGTGAGTCCTACGCCTTTTCGTTGGCTTCGGCGGCCGTTGTGCTCGACCTGGCCGGTGACAGCGTCCGGGAGGCCCGCATAGCGCTCGGCGGCGTGGCCACCGTGCCTTGGCGCGCCCGAGCGGCAGAGGACGCCCTGCAAGGCAAGAAGCTCGATGAAGCCTCCGCCGAAGCGGCGGCCGAAGCCGCGTTCGCCGATGCCGCACCGCGCAAGCACAACGCATTCAAGATCGAGCTCGGCAAGCGAACCCTCGCGCGAGCGCTGCTCGAAACCCGTGACATGAAGGTGTGACCATGGACCCTGCTGCCCCCAAGCCCAAGGAAAACATGGGTAAGCCGCTGCCCCGCATCGACGCGCGGCTGAAAGTCACCGGCCAGGCGCATTATCCCGCCGATCTGCCGACCGCCAACATCGCCTATGGCGCGCTGGCGACCAGCAGCATCGCCAAGGGGAAGGTGACGGCGCTGCATCTCGACGATGCCCGCGCCGTGCCCGGTCTACTCGACATCGTCACCTATGGAGATATGGACAACATTGAGAAGCCGAAGTTCGGAAACTCCGGCGCCACCTCGATCGGACCGCTGCACGACAAGACGATTTTCCACGACGGCCAGATCATCGCGCTGGCGGTCGCCGAGACGTTCGAGGCGGCCGAAGAGGCAGCGCAGTTGATCCGCGCCGATTATGAGGAGGACAAGCCGACCGCGAGCTTCGACAGTCCAGGAGCGATAACCGTCCCTGCGGCAGGGAAAAGTCCCATGTACAAGGAGGACGTGAAGGCCGGCGACTTCGATGGCGCCTATGCGGCGGCGGCGGTAAAGATTGACGAGCGCTATTCGACGCCGACGCAGCACCACAATCCGATCGAGCTGTTTTCGACCACGGCGCTCTGGCAGGGCGACCAGCTCATCGTGCATGAGCCTTCGCAGAACGTGACCGGATGGAAAGTCGAGCTTGCAAGGCAGTTGAAGGTCGATCCAGGCCAAGTGCGCATCGTCAGCCCCTTCATTGGCGGGGCGTTCGGGTCAAAGGGGCCGATGACGCCGCGCACCGCGATCGTCGCTATCGCTGCCAGGCGGCTCGGCCGTCCGGTGCGCTGCGTGACCAGCCGCATGCAAGCCTTCGGCACCCAAACCTACCGGGCCGAAACACGTCATCGCATCAGGATCGGCGCCGGCAAGGACGGCCACATCATCGCCTTCTCGCACGAAGGCTGGGAGGTCACGTCGCGGCCGGATCTCTATGTCGTCGGGGGCACATCGGCGACGGGAAGGATGTATGATTACGGCTCCGTGCTGACGCATGTCTCGGTCGTCCAGACCGATCGCAACACGCCAGGCTATATGCGCTCGCCGCCGGAAACGCCTTACGTCTACGCGCTGGAAAATGCCATGGACGAGATGGCGTGGGCGCTCGGCATGGACCCGGTCGAATTCCGCCGCATTAACGAACCGAAGATAGAGCCGATCGGCAAGAAGCCCTTCTCCAGCCGCTCTCTGATCCAGTGCTACGACCAGGCGGCGAAAGCGTTCGGATGGGCTGGGCGCGATCCCAAGGTCGGCGCAATGCGCGACGGTGACTGGCTTGTCGGCATGGGTTGCGCCACGGCCATCTATCCGACCAACGTCGCGCCTTGCGCGGCGAGGGTACGTCTCACTTCCGACGGCGAGGTACGGGTGCAATGCGGCTCGCACGAGATCGGCACGGGTGTGCGCACCGTGGCCGGGCAGATGGCTTCCGAGCGGCTCGGTATCGGCTTTGAGAAGATCAGCGTCGAAATGGGCGACAGCAGCCTACCTCCGGCGCCCGTGTCGGGTGGCTCGATCTCCACGGCAAGCGTCTGCTCCGCGGTTCTCAAGGCCTGCGATGCCATTCGCGCCAAGCTCTTCACCGCGGCGACAGGCGAGGGCGGTCCGCTAGCCGGCTCGCACAATGAGGAACTCGAAATTGTCGATGGCAAGATCAAGGCGAAGGGCGGCGCCTCCGCCAAAATCGAAGATGTCTTCAAAGTTATGCAAGTCGGAGCTATCGAGGAATATGTCGAGTTCGCGCCCAAGGGCGCGACGCCCGAAGCGCTGAAGAAGCTCTATGCCGGCACGCCGGAATTCCATGGCGGCGAGCAGGACGAGGATTCGGTGAAATACGCTTTCGGCGCCGAGTTCGTCGAAGTCCGCATCAACCGCTATACCAGGGAAATCCGCGTGCCGCGCATCGTCGGCGCCTTCGCAGCCGGCCGCATCATGAATACCCGCACGGCGCGCAGCCAGTTGATGGGCGGCATGATATGGGGCATCGGCCAGGCGCTCCATGAGGCGACCGAGATCGATAGTCGCTATGCGCGCTATGTGAACTGCGACCTGCAGGACTATCTCGTACCGGTCAATGCCGACATCAAGGACCTGCAAGTGATCCTGGTGCCGGAAGTCGACCACGCGGTCAATCCGGCCGGCGTGAAGGGCCTCGGCGAACTCGGCAATGTCGGCACGGCTGCCGCAGTCGCAAGCGCTGTCTACCACGCGACCGGCAAGCGCATACGCGACTTGCCGATCAGGATTGAGGATTTGCTCGCATAGAAGTCACATACTCCGACCTGGCTGCTATCTTTCAGGAGCGGTCGCTGGCGCCGTATAGCGCTTCCGTACGGCGTCGATCACGAGCTTGCGGCTTTCTTGCGCCGAAAGCGTCTTATCGTTCTCGGCCTCAGCCGTTTCCCGCGCCAGCTCCTTGTCCCTGATCTGTTGGCGGAACCATTTGGAATAGTCACCGGCGCGCAGGTGATGCTCCCAAGTCTTGTCGTCGATCCCTTCCGCCATCTGGGCGAAGATGATGAGATTGTGAGCACGAAGGTTCATCGCCTTCTTCGGCCCAGTGAAATAGAAGCTGCCGGCTTCGTCGAGCTCGCCCTCGGCATATTTGCGGCTGTGCCGCTTCAGCGATTGCTCGGGCTCGATCGCCTTGACAGTGAACGCCTTCTTGTCGTCATGCGGCCGCCAGAACAGCACCCGGTCGCCCTTGGGCAGCGGCATGTCCTTTGGTGCGTTCAGGCCTGTTTCCTTGCAGAATGTCCTGATCACACTTTTGGCCTTCGGGCCGAGCGCGATCACCGCTGTCACCAGGCGCAATGCGTCGGTCGAGATCGCCTCAGGGTGGACGGTGATCAGCACCGTGCCCGGCAATTCGATCGAGAGGATGGAGCGCGTGTCTCCGCGCCTTTTTGGCATCAGGTGATGCGCCTCGTCGATGATCAGCCAATGCGGCCTCGCGGTGCGGTAGCGGACATTGCCGAGGCCGGGCAGCAATTCGGCGAAGAAATCCGGACGCTCGTCCACCTTCAGCGCCAGGCCGTTGACCACGACATTGTTTTGCGGCGTCTCGACCAGTTCCAGCAACTGATCCTTGTTAGGCGCCGTCGAGCCGTTGCCGAGCGGTACCGCGCCCTTCAATCCGTCATAATCGCCCTCCGGATCGAAGATGCAGAACTGCAGGCCTTTCCCGACCAGCCGTTCGGTAAACGCGGTGGCGAGAGTCGATTTGCCGATGCCGGAGCTGCCGGCGATCAACACTGTATCGGTTGGTGACAGATAGATGTCCTTTCCGCGCAAGGTCCCAAGCTGCACGCCACGCGAGCGCTTCTTTGCCACCAGATGGTCGCGCTTGATCAGCTTGCGGATCAGTTCCTCGACGCCCTTGCCGCGCATTTCGCTGGTAACGAGATCGGCGGTGTCCTTCACAGCGGGCAAAGCGTTGGCGACCGCGACGCTGCAGCCTGAAGCTCGCATGAAGGCGTGGTCGTTTTCGGCGTCGCCGACGGCCACGACATTGTGCGGCGACAGCTTCAGATCCTCGAGTGCCGCCGCCA
Organism: Pseudomonadota bacterium; assembly: GCA_040755925.1. GTDB lineage: Bacteria > Pseudomonadota > Alphaproteobacteria > Rhizobiales > Rhizobiaceae > Mesorhizobium. The sequence continues at coordinate 1,810 of JBFLWR010000303.1, read as the reverse complement.
GCCCGGTCGCCTTGTTGATGCCGGAGGGCAGTATCATCACCGCGCCCTTGTTGAAGATGATTTCCAGGTCTAGCCCGAGCTTTTTGATGACGTCGAGCACCGTCGCCTGATGCGGCTCCCACGTGGCGACGATCGAACGGCCGACCGAAAGCGGCTTCACACCGCGCCGCTTGAGGAGGTCAATGAGATCGGCGGAGGGCGCGGGCGAGATCGCGCGTTCCTCCTCGCTGGCCGGCGTATAGATCAACGCGCCGTTTTCGGCGACCACCTTGTCGAACAGCGAAAGTTCCGGAAAAACCTCCTTGAGATCTGGCAATTCACGTCCGGTGACGAGGATCAGCTTGCGGCCGGATTTCTTCAGCTTCTCCAAAGCCTTGACTGTGCTAGCCGAGACAACACCGTCATGCGCCAGCGTGCCGTCGTAATCTGTGGCCAGTGCCATGAAATACATTAGTCGAATCCCTCGGCAGCATGTGGATGTGTGAAGCGCAAACGCGTTGCTGGCCGAAAAGCTCCTCCTGAAAACCGCATCGGTTCCCGCCGGTCCGGGCTGAGTGCACGGCCGGGATTCGTCTCGTTCTGATCCTGGTATGCATGCATCTCATAGCCGAAGCACACGAGGCCGCCGCAGCCGGGCAGCGCTAGCGCCGGGTTTAATGGCGTTTTGCCGGTCGCGCGGAAGAACGTAAAGCAGGACAACGAAGCCTACTCCCTCAGGCCGGTCACGCGCTCGAGCCATGACGCTGCCTTCCCAGCCTGTCCGCGTGCGCGCGCTTGTCGATAGAATGATCGGAGTGGAACCGGATGCAAGGAAGGGAGGTTGCGCCAAACAGCCGGCCATGTTTGCTGCACGATGCTTTTCGCCGGATCATTCACTTTCATTCTGTCGGCCGGATACTGGCCTCGTCACGTTCACCCCGCCGGCAAAGCATAGGCGATGACTTCGTCGCCGACCTTCGTTTCCATGAAATGGTGCCCTCCTGGCGCGATGACGATGTACTGCCTGCCATCGACCTCATAGGTCATCGGGGTTGTCTGGCCACCGGCCGGAAGGTCGGCCTGCCAGATCTCCTTGCCCGTCTTGATGTCGATGGCGCGCAGCTTGTTGTCGGTGGTCGCGGCAATGAAGATCAGGCCGCCACCCGTGACAATTGGACCGCCGTTGTTCGGCGTTCCGATGGTCAGCGGCAGCATGGAAGGAATGCCGAACGGGCCGTTATTGTTCGCGCTGCCGAGTGGCTCGTCCCACAACGTCTTGCCCGTCTTGAGATCGATCGCGCGAATATGGCCATAGGGCGGTTTCGAACAAAGCAGTCCCGTGGCCAGGCGCCAGCCGGCGTTGACGGCTATGGCGTACGGCGATCCCGCCTGCGGGTCGCCGATGTCTTTCGCTTTCTTCGAACTGCCGCCCTTGTCGATCGGCCTGAAGCCCATCCGGTCGGCCTTCTCGCGCGGAATGAGCTGGTCGTAGTTCGGCATGTCGTTGTAGTTGGCGATCAGAACGCCGCTATCGCTGTCGACGGCGATACTGCCCCAGTCCGAACCGCCATTGTAGCCGGGATACTGGATGAAGGGCCGGTCGACGGTGGGCGGTGTGAACTCGCCCTGATAGGAGGCGCGGTGGAACTGGATACGGCAATAAAGCTGATCCAGGGGGCTCATGCCCCACATGTCCTTCTCGCTCAGCATCGGCTGGTCGAGATGCGCGTATCCGGAATACGGCTGTGTCTTGGAGAGCTTGTCCGGCTCGACGCCGCCAGTGGGGACCTTGCGCTCCTCGACCGGGAAAAGCGATTTGCCCGTCTTTCGG
>JBFLWR010000302.1:0-9558 GCA_040755925.1 Pseudomonadota bacterium | reverse complement strand
CAGTTTTCCGTCCGGAATTGCTCTAGACAAGCGATAGAGCGTCACCGGCTTTTGATTTCCGGGCAGGGCTCTATCTTGGCAAAATGGACCAGGAGGAACGGCCATGAACCGTCGCGATTTTCTCTGGAGCGGCACCGCCGCCACCGCTCTCGTCGTTGGGGCCGCGGCGATGCTGCGCGCCGGCGCGCCAAGACCCGCTCTGGCCGCCGAGACGTTCGAAGTCACCAAGACCGATGCCGAATGGCACGCCATCCTTTCTGACGCGGCCTTCGACGTGCTGCGCAAGCAGGGCACCGAATATCCTGGCACCAGTCCGCTGCTCAACGAGCACCGCAAGGGCGTCTTCGCCTGTGCGGGCTGCGACCTGCCGGTCTACTCGTCGGAGACGAAGTTCGATTCCGGCACCGGCTGGCCGAGCTTCTGGCAGGAAATTCCCAATTCCATCGGCAAGACCGAGGACAGGTCGCTGGGCATGACCCGCACCGAGGTCCATTGCCGCCGCTGCGGCGGGCATCTAGGCCATGTCTTCGACGACGGTCCGCCGCCCACCGGCCTGCGCCACTGCATCAACGGCGTGGCGCTGAGCTTCAAGCCGGCGACCGCAGCCTGACAGCCAGGGCGGACTTGCTATCCCAAAAAAACATGCCCCCGGAAATCGTCGCCGATTTCCGGGGTCACACGTTGAGGAGGCCAGGCGGGGGTTCCGGCTTCCTCAATGGCCGCCGCCGCCGCCACCGCCCTGTTGGGCCGGCTTGTTGATGAACAGCACGAAGAATCCGAGCGAGGCGAACAGAACCGTCAGCATCATGAACACGTCCATGAAGGACAACAGCGCCGCCTGCTGCTGGACCATGCCCGACAGCTTCGAGATCGCCGCGCTGTTGGCGTCGAGACCTGCGGTCTGCTGGAAGGTCAGCGTCATGTTCTGCAGCTTGGTCTGCGCCGCGGCGCTTCCCCACTGCACATGCTCGGCAAGCCGCGCATAGTGGAAGGCGTTGCGGTTGATGAGCACCGTGTTGATGATGGCGAGGCCGACGGCGCCGCCGAGGTTGCGGGTCAGGTTGAACAGGCCCGACGCATTCTTCAGGCGCTCCGGCGGCAGCGTGCCCAGCGCGATGTTGTTGATCGGCACCATGCACAGCATCATCGAGCAGCCGCGCAGGATCTGCGGGATCAACAGCTCATAGAAATCCCAGTCGGCTGTCAGGTGCGTCATCCACCAGGTGCCGGTGGCGAAGCCGAAGAAGCCGATCATCATCATCAGACGCAGATCGATCTTGTTCGAAAGGATGCCGGCAAAGGGCGCTGTGAAGAACATCGCCAGGCCGCTGACGAAGAGTGCCTCGCCGATCATCATCGAATCGTAGCCGCGGATACGGCCGAGGAACACCGGATAGAGATAGGTGAGCCCGTAAAGGCCGATGCCGACGACGAAGGAGAACAGCGAGCCGAAGGCGAAGTTGACGTTGCTGAAGGCCCTGAGGTCGACGATCGGTTCCTCGGCGGTGAAGACGCGCCAGAAGAACACGATGCCGCCGATGGTCATGATGATGGCGCAGGCGAACACGGCCGGCTCCTGCAGCCAGTCATGGTTCGGGCCTTCCTCCAGCACATACTCCATGCAGCCGAGGAAGGCGGCCATGCCGAACAGGCCCCACCAGTCGAACTTCGAGAACAGCTTGAGGTTCGGCTTGTCGAAGTCGATCAGCGACCACGCCGCCGTCGCCACCAGGATGCCCGGCACGACATTGATCAGGAACAGCCAGTGCCAGGACATGGCATGGCTGATGTAGCCGCCCACCGTCGGGCCGATCGTCGGCGCCAGCGTCGCCACCAGGCCGATCATCGGCGAGACGACGGCGCGCCGCGACGGCGGGAAGATGGTGAAGGCGGCCGCGAAGACGCTCGGGATCATGCCGCCGCCGATGAAACCCTGGATGGCGCGGTAGACGATCATCTGGTCGATGTTGGTGGCGGTCGCGGCAAGCGCGCTGGCCGCGGTGAAGCCGGCCGCGGCGATGGTGAACAGCACACGCGTCGACAGCATGCGGCTGAGGAAGCCCGACAGCGGGATCATCACCACCTCGGCGATCAGATAGGCGGTCTGCACCCACGGGATTTCGTCCGAGCTGGCGCTCAGGCCGGCCTGGATTTCAGACAGCGACGCCGAGACGATCTGGATGTCGAGGATCGCCATGAACATGCCGAACACCATCGCCAGGAAGGCGACGACGCGGCGCACGGGCATATGGTCCGCCGGCAGGGCCGGAGCGGCAACCGCCGGACGTCCCGGCGCTGATCCTGCGGTTATGGTTGCGGTTGCCATTGCATGGCCTCCCTAAGCAATTCCACGAAAACACGCGGCGATTTTGCCGTCCGGAATTGCGTCGTGACGGGTAGTTGGCGGGCCGGACGGTTCAGCGCTCGATCAGCCGCTGAACCGCCCCCCCAAAAGCGCTAGTTGGCCGCCGGGGCCGGCGCGGTCCGGGTATCGGCGGCGACGATGACGCTCAAGCCGGCGCGCAGCTTGCCGGTCTTCAGCACATCGGCGGGCACGTCGATGCGCACGGGCACGCGCTGCACGACCTTCGTGAAGTTGCCGGTGGCGTTCTCCGGCGGCAGCAGCGAGAACACCGCGCCCGAGGCCGGGGCCAGCGACGAGACTGTGCCTTCGAAGCTCTGGCCATCGATCGCGTCGACGGTGATGCGGACCTTCTCGCCGGGCACCAGCTTCCCGAGCTGCGTCTCCTTGAAGTTGCCGACGATGTAAAGCTTGTCCATCGGCACCACGACAGCGAGCTTCTGGCCGGGGCTGACGAGGTCGCCCTGCTCGACCGAGCGGTTGCCGACGACGCCGTCATAGGGCGCCTTGAGCACGGTGAAGGACAGGTCGCGCTGGGCCTTGTCGCGGGTCAGCTGCAGCGAGGCCAGCGTGCTTGCCGATTCCGCGCGCTGGGCTTCCAGCACGCCGATATTGGCTTGCGCCGCGGTGATCTGGGCGTCCGCGCCGACGAGCGCCGCCTTGGCCTGGTCGAGCGCGGTCTGCGCGTCGTCGAGCTGCGCCTGCGTGCCGACATGGGTCTTCAGCAGCTGCGCCGCGCGGTCCTGGGCGCGCGCCGCATTGTCCGCGGCGGCCTGGTCGGCAACCTTCTGCGCCTGCGCCTGCGTCAACGATGCCTGCGCGGCCTTGGTCTGCGCGTCGATGCGGTCGAGCGTCTTGGCCAGCGTGGCGATCTGCGCTTCGGCCTGGCCGACCGCGATCTTGTAGTCGCCCTGGTCGATGATGAATAGCGGATCGCCGGCCTTGACCTGCTGGTTCTCGCTCACCACGACCTTGTCGATGTAGCCGGAGATCTTCGGCGAGACGAACGAGGTGTCGGCCTGGACATAGGCATCGTCGGTCGAGATCAGGAACCGGCCGTCCGTCCAGTAATTATAGCCATACCAGGCTCCCGCGCCGAGCAGCCCAAGCCCTATGATCGGTAAAAGCAGCGAGCGGACCGAACGCTTCTTCTTGGCCGGCGCTTCGACGGGCGCTACCGGCGCGGGCTGGACAGGCGCTTCCGGAGCTTCGGTCGACGGCTGGACCTTGGCGTTGGGAAAGGTGCGGACTTCGGCGGTGGCTGGCGCGTTCGAGGACATGATATCTCTCTGGATAAAAGTCAGTCAGACTGAACCGTTCGGTTCGAATTGGTGATTGACATAGCGCGGAAAGAGGCCCATATCAAGTGTAAATCGAACCGGGCGGTTCGAAATATTTTGAGGTACCATCCTATGGGGCAAACATTACCCGATGCTAAAACGCTCGGTGCCAAAACCGAGGATTGCGATCTGTTGGAAACGTTGCGTCGCGGCCGTCCCGCGGCCGGCCAGGATCCGGTCAAGCGCGCCCAGATCATCGAAGGCGCGCGCCGCGTCTTCATAGACAAGGGCTTCGAGGCCGCCTCGATGAACGACATCACCCGCGAGGCCGGTGTCTCGAAAGGCACCATCTACGTCTATTTCGCCAACAAGGAAGAGTTGTTCGAGGCGCTCATCGAGGAAGAGCGCGGCACGATCTTCAAGAACATGTACGATGTTCTCGACCATGCCGACGACCTGCGCGAGACGCTGGTGAAGTTCGGCAAGGTGCTTGGCATGAAGATAACTTCCGCCAAGGTCATCCAGGCCCAGCGCACGGTGATCGGAGCATCGGACCGGATTCCGGAGCTAGGCGCACGCTTCTACGAGCGTGGCCCGAAGCGCGGGCATGACAAGTTCGTCGCCTTCCTCGACACCGCCATCGAGCGTGGCCTGGTCGAGATCGAGGATGTGCACCTCGCCGCCTATCAGTTCACCGAACTGTGCCTCGCCGGGCTGTTCCGCCAGTGCATCTTTTCCTATCGCAGCAAGGCGCCAAGCCAGGCCGAGATCGAGCATGTCGTTCGCTCTGGCGTGAATGTCTTCCTGAAGGCCTACGGTACCGAAAAGCTCGCCGCCGAGGAAAGGGCGCACGCCACGTCCGCCTGAGGCTTTTGGCCTGGCGCTATCCTCCGTTCGCCACCAGGGCGATGGCAGCGCGTAGCTCGTCCATGCCCTCGCCCTTTTCCGAGGATGTCGCGAGCACGGTCGGAAACGCGGCCGGCCGTTTTTTTATTTTTGCCAGAGTTTCCTCGATCAGCCTGGGCACCCCGGCCGCCTTGATCTTGTCGGTCTTGGTCAGCACGACCTGGTAGGAAACAGCCGCCTTGTCGAGCAGCGACAGCACTTCCTCGTCCTTGGCCTTGATGCCGTGGCGGGCGTCGATAAGCACATAGACGCGCTTCAGCGTGACGCGGCCCTGCAGATATTCGTAGATCAGCTTGGTCCAGGCATCGACCTTGTCCTTCGGCGCGCTGGCGTAGCCGTAGCCCGGCATGTCGATCAGCGCCATCGGCGGCAGGTCGGCGCCTTCGCCGGAAAAGCCGTCCGGCACGAAATAGTTGAGTTCCTGCGTGCGCCCCGGCGTGTTCGACGTGCGCGCCAGGCCTTTCTGGCCGACAAGCGCGTTGATCAGCGACGATTTGCCGACATTCGAGCGGCCGGCAAAGGCGATCTCGGGCGGTCCCTCCGGCGGCAGGAATTTCATCGACGGCACGCCGCGGATGAAGATCCAGCCGCGTGTGAACAATTCCGGGCTGATCGCCGTGTCGTTTGTGCTCTTGTCGGGCGCGTTCAAGCGGCGGCCTCCAGTCTGGAAATGTCGGCGCCCCTGATGGCGCCGAGGTTGCGGCTGATCTTGTCGACCGGCCAGTCCCACCAGGCCGCCGCCAGCAACCGCCGCACCGTGAATTCATCGAAGCGCATCTTCACCACCTTGGCCGGATTGCCGGCGACGATCGCATAGGGCGGCACGTCGTGCGTGACAACAGATTTCGCGGCGACGATGGCGCCGTGGCCGATCTTCATGCCGGGCATGACGACGGCGTCCATGCCGATCCACACATCATTGCCGATGACGGTGTCGCCCCGGATCTCCTTGGACCAGGTTTCGGGATCGAACCCGTCCTCCCAGCCATGGCCGAAGATGTTGAAGGGATAGGTCGAGAAGCCGGACATGGCGTGGTTGGCGCCGTTCATGATGAAGCGCACCCCTTCGGCGAGGGCGCAGAACCTGCCGATGACGAGCTTGTCGCCGATGAACGGATAATGGTGCAGCACGCATTTCTCGGCGAATTTGTCCGGCCCTTCGGGGTCGTCATAGTAGGTGAAGTCGCCGATCTCGATGTTGGGCGACGTCACCAGCGCTTTCAGGAAGCCGACGCGCGGATGGATCGGAATGGGGTGCTTGATGTTGGGATTGGGTCCGGTCATCGGGGTCGGTCCGCGATCTGGCAGGCATGGCGTGGCGAAGCACCGATCAAACTAACGTGATCGGGCGACCGCGCCAACCGCGCTCAATGACTGCCGCGGCAGATCACGATCGGGTTGGAAAGCGCGCTGTCGAAACCGCTGCCCTGATAGACTTGGACGTTGGACGCGCCGGGGGGCAGCATGAAGCTGCCTTCCACGATCTGCTGTCCTCCGGCTGGCGTATGCAAAGCCCAGCTGAAGGTGCAGAATTGCGGCGGCGCCTTGGGTTCGACGTGGCTGCAGTTCAGTTGCGCGCCACCCAGCATGGCAGCGCCGCCGCAGCTCACGGCGTCCTTCGCCGCGGCAGGAAAAGCGCAGCCCAATATGGCTGCCACGGTCACGGTCCTGAGCCAGTTCATCGTCATTTTTCGCCGGCCCGCGCCGGTCCTTTCGTTGCGCCACGCTGACGCGACATTTGCTCCAGGCGGCTTAGACGGTCTTGCGCATCGCGTCCAGCAGGATTATGTGCATGATGATAATAAGCATGCTCACGAAAGTTTGTCTGCCAACTTCGAACTCTTCCCATGCCTACTTCGCCCAATATCAGCTTCGTGCTGTATGACGTCGCGCGCCTGATCAGGAAGCGCTTCGAGCAGCGCTCGCGCGCATCCGGACTGACCCGTGCGCAATGGCAGGTGCTGTCCTATCTCGCGTGGCAGGAGGGCATCCATCAGAACAAGCTGGCTGACCTCATCGAGATCATGCCGATTACGCTCGCGCGGCTGCTCGACAAGATGGAGGCGCGAGGCTTCATCGAGCGCCGCCCCGACCCCACGGATCGCAGGGCGTGGCTCCTCTATCTGACCCCGAAGGCCCATCCGCTGATCGAAGTGATGCGCGGCAATGGCCAGAAGACGCGCGACGAGGCCTTTGCCGGCCTTTCCGCGGACGCGCAGCAGCAGCTGCTGCAAACCCTTTGCCTCATCAAATCCAATCTGCTCGAGGCCTGCGCCCAGCCGGCCGTCGACCGGGAGAAAGTCCATGTCTGAATCGACCTCATCAAGAAAGCCTGCCGAAGACGACGATGCGGGCGAAAGACCCGGCGACCAGGTAATCCGCCTGGACACCCAGCGCGAGCAGAGGCGGGGCGGCGCCAATCCCGTCATCGACGACGATGAGCTGGAGGCCCCGGTCGCTCCGGAACCCGCCGCGCTGGAGGCGCCCTCCGCGCAGCCGAAGCCGGCGGCCGTCACCATGGCTCCCTCAGCCCCGGCCAAGCCGCGGCGTAGCTTGACGCGGCCTGTCCTGTTTGCGCTGCTCCCCGTGGCGCTGGTGGCCGGCGGTTACTATTACGTCACCGGTGGCCAGGTCATGACCACCGACAATGCCTATATCCAGGCGCAGTCGCTCGGCGTTTCCACCGATGTCTCGGGCACCGTGCAGGAGATCGATGTGCATGAGAACGAGGCGGTGAAGAAGGGCCAGGTGCTCTTCCGCCTGCGGCCCGCCTCGTTCGAGACTGCCGTGGCCGGCGCCGAGGCGCAGCTCGGCACGGTGCGCAACCAGGTGCTGACCCTGCAGGCGAGCTACCAGCAGTCGCTGGCGCAGATCGACCAGGCCGAGGCCGATATTCCTTACTACGAGGCGGCGTTCCAGCGTCAGCAGGACCTGCTCAAGACCTCCACCGCCTCGAAGGCGACCTTCGACAGCGCCCAGCATGATCTCATTGCGGCCCGCCAGAAAGTGACCGTCGCCAAGGCTCAGGCGCAGGCGACGCTTGCCCAGCTCGGCGGCGACGCCAGCCAGCCCGTCGAGAAGAACCCCTTCTACCTGCAGGCGCAGTCGGCGGTGGACGATGCCCAGCGCAACCTCAACGACTCCGTCGTCAAGGCGCCGTTCGACGGCATCGTCACCAATGTCGACGCGCTCCAGGTGGGCAAGTACCTGCCCGCCTCGCAACCGGCATTCGGCCTGGTTTCGTCGACCGACATCTGGATCGCTGGGGAACCGAAGGAAACCGAGCTGACCTATGTCCGGCCCGGCCAGAACGCGACGATCACCGTCGACGGCTATCCGGGCCAAGTCTGGCACGGCACCGTCGCCAGCATCAGCCCCGCCTCGTCGTCCAGCTTCTCGCTGCTGCCGGCGCAGAACACCAGCGGCAACTGGGTCAAGGTCGTGCAGCGCATCCCGATGCGGGTGACGATCGACGATCCGCAGGGTAAGCCGCCGCTGCGCGGCGGCATGAGCGCCGTCGTCGACATCGATACCGGCCACGCGCGCGGCCTGCCCGACTTCATCGCCAACCTCTTCAAGCAATCCGGGCAAAAGTCATGAGCACCGCCAACGCGATTGGCGCGCCAGTGGTCGCCAATCGCGGCGCCATAACCGCCTGCGTGATCCTGGCGGTCATCATGCAGGCGCTGGACACCACCATCGCCAATGTGGCGCTGCCATACATCCAGGGCAGCGTCTCGGCGAGCGCCGACCAGATCAACTGGGTTCTCACTTCCTACATCGTCGCGGCGGCCGTCATGACGCCGCCTTCGGGCTATCTGGCCAACCGCTTCGGCCGCAAGCGCATCCTGTTGGTGGCGATCACCGGCTTCGTTGTCGCCTCGGTGTTGTGCGGCTTCGCGCAGTCGCTGCCGCAGATCGTCGGCTTCCGTCTGCTGCAGGGTCTGTTCGGCGCAGCCCTCGTCCCGCTGTCGCAGTCGATCCTGCTCGACATCTACAGCGTCGAGGAGCGCGGCTCGGCCATGGCGCTGTTCGGCGTCTCCGTGATGGTCGGGCCGGTGCTCGGCCCGGTCATCGGCGGCTGGCTGACCGAGAATGTCAGCTGGCGCTGGGTCTTCTACATCAACGTGCCGATCGGCGCGCTGGCCTTCGCCGGCGTCTCGATGTTCGTCCAGGAAACCAAGCTCGACCTCAAGGCGCGGCTCGACTGGCTGGGCTTCGGCATGCTGAGCCTCGCCATCGCGTCGCTGCAGATGTTCCTCGACCGTGGCGAGCAGCTCAACTGGTTCTCGTCGGCAGAGATCGTCGTCGAGGCGCTGGTCTGCGCGTCGGCCTTCTACATCTTCCTCGTCCACACCTTCACCGCGCGCGACACCTTCGTGAACCCGCGGCTGTTCCTCGACCGGAACTTCGCCGTCGGCATGGTCTTCATCTTCATCATCGGCATCACTTACCTGGCCTCGCTCGCCCTGATGACGCCCTATCTGCAGACGCTGATGGGCTATCCGGTGGTGACGGCCGGCATCGTCATGGGGCCGCGCGGCCTCGGCACCATGGCCTGCATGTTCATCGTCGGCCGGCTGGTCGGCAAGGTGGACACGCGCTGGCTGCTGTTCACGGGTCTCGCGATCACCGCCTGGGCGATGTACGACATGACCGGCTGGACGCCTGATGTGTCGCAATGGACGATCATCAGCACCGGCTTCATCCAGGGCGCCGGGCTGGGCTTCCTGTTCGTTCCGCTCACCACCATCACCTTCGCCACGCTGGCGCCGGAAAGGCGCTCGGAAGGGACCGGATTGTACAATCTGTCGCGCAATATCGGCTCCAGCGTAGGCATCTCGGTGGTCAGCGCGCTGCTGACGCAGAACATCCAGGTCAACCACGCCAACATCGCCGACTACGTGACGCCTTATAATCCGGCCTTCTCCAATCCGGCGATCGCACAGGCGATGAACCCCTTCACCGCGGCGGGCCGCGCGGCGCTGGACGGCGCGGTCACACTGCAGG
>JBFLWR010000301.1:0-12768 GCA_040755925.1 Pseudomonadota bacterium | reverse complement strand
ATGGCTTTCGAACCGCTCGGCGAGCGGGACGGCGCAGTCGAGCACGCGTTCGGCGTCCTGCTCGTTCTGCAAAATGACGACGATGGTCCTGAAACGCATGACGGCCCCTCGAAGATGTCGGCGCGAAGCGCCTCCCGGCGGCGACGCATTCCGCCAAACGTCACAGCATCCTGCTTGGTTCCGGCGCGGCCGCAAGCCCCGCCGGCGCGTCAACCGGCGACGGACAGGCCCGCCACCATGGCTTCGACATCTTTGCGTGCGACCTCGAGAGCTTCCTCACTGCGGGCACGAACGACGAGCTCGGTCCAGAACTTGCCGTCGCCATACTTCGGATAGGAGCCGATGATGGTGTCGGGATGCGCCTTCTGGATGTCGGCCAGCGGTCCGCCGATCAGGCCTTCGCCGAAGGGGCAATGCACGGTAGCCGAAAGCATCTTGGTGCCGGTCTTCAGCGTCGGCACGACATTGTCGAGCATGGCCTGGAAGATGGACGGCACGCCAGCCATGACATGGACGTTGCCGATGCGGAATCCGGGCGCCACCGATACCGGATTATCGATGTGGTCGGCGCCGCGCGGCATGCGCGCCATGCGCTTGCGCGCCTCGGTGAACTCGATGCCGCGCTGGGCATAGCTTGCTTCCAGCATCGCATAGGCCTTGGCGTCGTACTCGCACGGCACGCCGAATGCCTTGGCGACGGAGTCGGCGGTGATGTCGTCGTGGGTAGGGCCGATGCCGCCGGTGGTGAAGACGTAAGTGTAGCGCGCGCGCAGGGCGTTCACGGCAGCGACGATCTCGGCTTCCTCGTCAGGGACGATGCGCACTTCCTTCAGGTCGATGCCAATCGCCGTCATGATGTCGGCGAGGTGGCCTATATTCTTATCCTTTGTGCGGCCGGAGAGAATCTCGTCGCCGATGACGAGCATGGCGGCGGTGACGATTTCAGGCATGGCAGGCTCCGCGACAAGGTCGCCTGAGATAACGCGACCTGCAAGCGGCCGCAACGCGAAAGCCGGAGGCTCTTGTGGCACGGACGCTGGCGGATAAGGTGCGCGCAGGCGCGGCTGGAGTGGGAAGATGCTGATTGCGGTTCTGTCCTGGGTGCTCGGCGGTCTGCTTGTCTCGGTGGGCCTCGTCGCTCTCGTCCTGGTGTTTGGGACGCAGTGGATAGCCGCCAAGGCCGAAAGGCTTGTGCCGGCTCGCGGAAAATTCATCGATGTCGACGGCAATCGCATCCATTATGTCGAGGAAGGCGAGGGCAGGCCGGTCGTCTTCGTTCATGGTCTCGGCGCGCAACTCCATCATTTCCGGCACACGCTGTTCGGACGCTTCGGAACCGGCTATCGGCTTATCGCTCTCGACCGGCCGGGCTCCGGATATTCGGTCAGACGAAGCGATGCGAGCGGGCGGCTGCCCGAGCAGGCCCAGGTGGTTCGGCGTTTCATCGAGGAGCTTGGGCTGGAGCGACCCATCATTGTCGGCCATTCGCTCGGCGGCGCGGTCGCGCTCACCCTGGCTGTGCTCCATCCGGAGGCGATTTCGGGCATCGCCTTGCTCTCGCCCTTGACGCATCTGGAAGAAGAGGCGCGCCGAAAACTCGACCTGCTCTATGTTCCTTCTCGAACGCTGCGCCGGATCATGGCCTATACGATGGCGATACCGGCCAGCCTGAAATACGCGGAGCCGACGATGAGGTTCATCTTCGCACCTCAAGCCGTTCCCAAGGATTACATGATTGCCGGCGGTGGATGGCTTGGGCTGCGGCCCGCTCATTATTATGCGACTTCCACCGATGTCGTGGCGGTGGAACGGGATTTAGGCCGCATCGAAGAGCGCTACGGCGAGATTTCCATGCCGGCCGGCATCCTCTTCGGAACGGCCGACCGTGTGATCGGCATCGGCGTCCATGGCGAACCGATGCTGGACAAGGTCAAGGGGATCGACTTCGAACGGGTCGAAGGGCTTGGCCATATGCCGCAATTCGCGGAACCGGAGCGGGTGGTCGCCTTCATAGAGCGTATCGCCGCGCGCGCCTTCGCCAGCGCGGCCTGAAGCCGACCACCACCACCGGGCCGGGCACGACCGCTCTAATCAAAGATATAGAGCATGATGTCACCCGAAAGCCGCTTCACACCTTTCGGCATCATGCTCCAACTGCTCACAAGCGCGTCACACAAACGTGTCGGGCATCTCCGCGCATCGTGATTGCCTGGCCGGAACCTTCGCCTCCGACCCAGGGTTTCAAGCGCGTCGCCGTCAGAGTTTTGGCGATCAACCGAATGGAGAAATCCGATGCTTACGAAAGTTCTTGCAGCCTCGGCGCTCGTGTTGGCCATGGGCACCTCGGCTATGGCGCAGTCGTCCGACTCCGACATGTGGTGGTGGTGGCACCATGATCGTGCGGGTTCGAGCGAGCGGGTCGACCCCTACGCAACCGGCAGCATACGGAGCGACGCGTCCGGCCTGAGTACCTCGGGCAATCCTGGCCCTGTCGGTCCCTGCGCCTCAGACACACCCGGACCCGATGCGAACTCCGGACAGAACGTCAACGATAATTACTGCGGCAAGTAATCCACGCCCGTCAGCGGCCGGCATGAAGGCTCGGGCATCGCCGGTCGTGGCGCGGGTTGAAGACTAGTCCGATACTTCGGTTTGCGGCCGGTCGCGGCCATCGGCCAGTTCGTCGTGCCACACACCTTCGGAATCCTCGTATTGGATACCGTCCGTGGCGCCGGCCACCTGCTGCTCGGCCGAAGCGATCTCGGCGGCGCGCAAGGCGTCCTGGTGGGTGGGGAAGGTTTCGGAAAATGTCGAGCCGACCTTGTAGGCCCAGCCGCCATCATGCTCGACGATCTTGTAAGTCAGCTTCGCCATAAAATCCTCCGGTCGAGAAGCCTGCTCAATGCAGCTTTTCGTCAGGCAGCCTGTCTTCGGGGACCAGAACTTCCGATTCCCGGGCTGCCTCGATCAAAGCGCGGCGTGCGTCCGCCGTCGAACGATACCCTTCCAGCGCCTTGAGGCAAGTGTCGAGCGCATCACGATGCCTTTGCCCCCGATTGAGAGGCCAAACGGTCATGAGGCACTCGGCTGCTTCGCGGGTGCTGTTTATTCGACGATATTTGCCGACATGGCCGAGTTCGACCACCACCGGCGTTTCAAATGGCTTGTTGTCTGTCATGGCCGCAAACGTAAAACGGCCGATTTGGTTGCAAAGGTGGCGAGACCCCTGCGCCCAAAGGTCTCATCACCCAACGTAACCTGGCAGCTCAGCCGGCCGACTTCATCCAGTGCTGCATCGTCGTCACCGAGCGCGCCAGCTGAGGGGCCGGGCGGATCTGCTCGCCGAAGGTCGCGGCGGCGCGCCAGCCCCAGCGCGGGTCGGCGAGGAAGGCGCGGGCCAGCGCCACCATGTCGGCGCGGCCGTCGGCGACGATCGCTTCGGCCTGCTTCGGGTCGTCGATGAGGCCCACGGCGCGGGTCGGGATGCCGGCGCCATTGCGCACCGCTTCAGCCAGATGCACCTGATAGCCGGGGCCGGCCGGCAGCTGCTGCAGCGGCGAGTTGCCGCCGCTGGAGCAGCAGAGATAGGCAACGCCTTCGGCCTTGAGGGCTTTCGCCACCTCGATGGCGTCCTCGACCTCGAAACCGCCATCGACCCATTCCTTTACCGACAGACGGGCGCCAAGCATCAGGTTTGGGACGGCCTTGCGCACGGCCCTAGCGATCTCGACGGCACAGCGCATGCGGTTTTCCAGCGAGCCGCCCCAGCGATCGGTCCGCTGGTTGGAGAGCGGCGACAGGAACTGGAAGATCAAATAGCCATGCGCGGCGTGCAGTTCGATGAAGTCGAAGCCGGCGCGCTCGGCCCGCTTCGCCGCGTCGGCGAAGTGCTCGATGACCTTCAGGATTTCCTCTTCCTCGAGCGCATGCGGCACCTGCCAGCCGGTGTCGTAAGCGATGGCCGAGGCGGAAACGATCGGCCAGGGATCCTGGTCGGGCTTGAGCGGTCCGCCGCCTTCCCATGGCCGCTGGCATGAAGCCTTGCGGCCGGCATGCGCGAGCTGGGTGCCGAATCTCGTGCCGGGCGCGGCGACACGTCTTGCCGCGTCGAGCGTGCGTTTCGCCGCCGCCTCGTTGTCATCGGAGTAAAGGCCTAGGCAGCCATGCGAGATGCGGCCGCGCCGTTCGACATCGGTCATTTCCACGGTCACCATGCCGGCGCCGGACATGGCCAGGTTCATCCAATGATGGAGGTGCCAGTCGCTGGCGGAACCGTCCTCGGCCGAATACTGGCACATCGGCGCCACGGCGATACGGTTGGGGAAGGTGAGACCACCAAGGGTGATCGGCTGGAAGAGCGGTGAGGTCATTGGAAAACTCCGGGAGGGGTCCCGCCTATCTAGGCAATGGCCGCCGCCGAGGCCAGACACGAGCCGGTGAGACTTGCTGGACCAGCGGCATTCCCGGATTGCGCGAAGGCGGGTTCGCCGCTACCCCTTGCCGCCGACAGATGGAGTTTCACCATGGAAGACCGCATTCGCATCCGTTCGGAGGAAATCCTGTCCGACGACTGGGCCGTGCTGAAGAAGACGGTGCTTGACTATCGGCGCCGCGACGGGCGCTGGGAGACGCAGACACGCCAGACTTACGACCGCGGCGACGGTGCGGCGATCCTGCCTTTCGACCCTGAGCGCTCGACGGTGCTGCTGGTGCGGCAGTTCCGCTACCCGGCCTATGTCACCGGCCACCGCGAGCCGCTGATCGAGGCCTGCGCCGGGCTGCTAGACGAAAACGATCCGGAAACCGCCATCCGCAAGGAGGCGGAGGAGGAGCTGGGCTACCGGCTGAAGGATGTGCACCGGCTGTTCGCGCCGTTCATGAGCCCGGGCAGCGTGACGGAACGCCTGTGGTTCTTCACCGCGCGCTATTCACCGGCCGACCGCATCTCCGACGGCGGTGGGGCGCCGGAGGAGGGCGAGGACATCGAAGTTCTGGAAGTGACGCTCGACGAGGCGCTGGCCGGTATCGCCGACGGCCGCATCGTCGACGCCAAGACGATCATCCTGATCCAGCATCTGAAGCTCAATCCGATCCACGCTTGACCTGCGCTGATACGCTATCCTTCTCATCAAAACGACAGACTAAGCCTGGCGTTGAAGCCATTGTCGTGGGCATTCGCGCTGAACTGCCCCTTGTAAGACAGACCAAGAGTGGCATTCGAGGCGAGCCGTACATCGACGCCCAGTTCGATGAGAGCGGCATCCCTGGCAATCGGCACACCGGCGATGTTGAAGGCATCGCTGCCGGTGAAAGCCAAGGTGGTGAGGGGCGTGATATCGCCGAAGCCATGCCGCCAGCCAAGCATGCCGCGCGCCGTCGCATCGACGCCGCCGAACCTGAAATCACTTGATATCCTGACGCCGAGCGTGGTGAACGTGGTGTCGTCGCTCGAGCTTTCGCCGGTCAATGCAGCAGTCCCGCCTCTTTCGGCAAAGCCATCGCTGCGCAGATTGACATAGGCAAGATTGACGAAAGGCTCAAAGGCGAAGTGGCCGGCATCGCCCCTATAGGCGAGTTCGCCGAAGGCCTGCGCCGTGCCGGCGTCGTAACCCGCCGCCAGTTGATCCGAGAAGGTACCGAAAGAGACGGACCGCGCCGTCGAAAGCCTGTGCCATGCGTAAGCGGCACCGGCGCGAAAGGCGATCGACCCCCAATTCGTGCCGCCGTACAGCCCTAGATGGTAATTGTCGCTGTCACCGGAGGAACGCCGGTCACCGACATCGAAGCTTGAGCGGCTATAGCCGCCGACCGCGCCGAGCCTCCAGGCGCCGACAAGACCATCGGCGCCGACCAGAAAGCCGGTGGTGGAGCGGTTGAGCGCGGCAGCATTGCCATCGCTTTCGTAGCCTCCCCAGGAGCCAAAGCCCTGGCTCCATATGGCAAAGCGGTCGGTATTGGCCGCAACCATTTCCGGGCCGCCATCGGCATAGGCCATTACCGGAGTGGTGGTCGAAGCAATGCCGCCGAAGGCGGCATCAAGACGGCTGAGCATGGCATCCCGGACAAAATAGCTGTCGTCCACCAGGCTGCCCTTGATCGAAGCGTGAATTTCTCCCGACAGCTGATCGAAGGCGTTGCGCGCGCCATTGGCATCGAGAAGCGCAATGGCTTCGTAGACGGGAGCGCTGAAGCCGAGGGATTCGACGCCTGTCCCCGCAGAACGCTGGTTTGGCGTGCCACCGATGGCGCCGAAGTCGATGCTGTTGCGCACCAGGGTGAGATAGACGTTGTCGGCGTCATAGGTCAGGCTTGGATTGAGAAATGCGAAATTGCTGGTGACGCCATCAAAGGTGCCACTGCGCCCGCCACCGGCGGTCAGGATGGTGTAGGTGGTGCTTGGCGCATAAGTGCCGGAGCCTGCAAGCACCTGGACCGTGCCGCCACTCAGCGTCGCTGTACCGCTGATATCGAGCACTCCGTTGGCTGTTGGCGTGAGGCCGATGGCCAGGGTGGAGCCGGACTGGCTGGCAAAGCTGCCTGTAACGGTGAGGGCGCCGGATGAGACGCGCACCGTGCCGGAATTTGTCACCGCTCCCACAAGCGTGCCATTGCCCGTCAGCGTGCCGGCCGACTGTACCGTGATCGCCGGGCTGGTGAGCGTGCCCGCGACCGTCAACGTACCGGACTGAACGTCCGCGCTGGTCGAGAATGCACCTGCATCGTTGAGCTGCCACGCGGTACCCTGCATCGACAGGATCTCGAAGGCGAGGAACTTGGCTGCGCTCTCGGTGCCGGTGCCGAGCAGCACCAGGCTATCGACGCCGGTTCCGCCCTGTACGACGCCGTTCAGCACGGAGCCGGTATCGAGGTTGAGGGTACGCGCATAATTGCCGGTGAAATTGATCGCGCGCACCGCCCCGGAAATCGTTCCGCTGTTGGTCACGGTTCCACCCCGCGCCATGTACAGGCCGTCGCTCGATGCCGACTGAATCGTACCCGTGTTTATGATGATGCCGCCACCGGTGGCTTCCACCGCGCGGGCGCTGGTGCTTGCGCCTGTCGATTGGATGGTCCCGTTGTTGGTCAAGGTCAGTGGCGCGCTCAAACTGGCGTAGACGCCGTTGAAGGTACCGCTGATATGTCCCGTCGCATTGTTCGTGACCGTGCTCGCGCCGCCCTGAACCAGGACACCCGTGGCGTTGCCAGATCCGGCGTTCGTGATGCTGCCGGAGTTGATCACGGTCCTGGATGCACCCTGGCCGACCGAGACCGCGTTGCCGCCGTTCTTCGCGGAGATCGTGCCGCCTTCGAGGTTGGTAACGGTGCCGCCGAAAAGCAGCGTGACCAGATCGCCGCTGGTTCCGGTCTGCGTGATGGTTCCGGCGTTGGTGACCGTTCCCGGACCTTTTCCGGCAACGCTCATGGTCGGAGCCGTACCGATCCTGATGCCGCTATGGCCCGCGCTGATCGTCGCGCCCGCCTCGTTGTCGACGATGCCGCCGCCGGTCATCCAGATCGAGTTGCCGTTCGCGTCGCTGGTGATCGAACCGAAGTTGGTGACCGAGGAGCCGTTGACGGAGAGCGAAACGGTATTGGCCAGAGAAGATGAAATGGAACCGTTGTTCGTCAGGCCCCACGCACCTGTCGTCGCGTAGATCGACGAACTTCCGGAGACGTTGGCCACCGTGACGCCCGGCGCCACCTCGGCCGTGCTGCCTGCCTGGCTATCGAGATCGATGCCGGTAGCGACATTGGCGGTTACGTTCACATCGGCGGCGCGCGCGGCGACCGACATCGGCAAGGGTATGAGCGCCACTGTCGCCAACCACGCCATTCGGCGCAAAGCTCCGCCATCCGCCCGGCGAGGGCGGTCGAAAAACCAGCATTTCAAAATGTATGCCCCGTTGCCTCTGGCCGTTTGACCGGCGCGATTCAGACCCGCAATGCAACGACGCTAAAACAGATCGTGCTGCGGCGCACCTAACTGAAAAGATAGGGTGGAGAACGGGACTGGCGGCGGATCGCTCCAGGACGATGAGAAGGTGGGATGTCTGAAGTGCGCCGCCCTAAACCGTGCCGGCGAGTACCAGCAGCGCCACGGCTTCGCTACGGCTGCGGGTGCCTGCTTTCTTCTTCACCTGCTCGACATGGTAGTGGGCGGTGGCGGCGGCGATGCCAAGGATGATGCCGATTTCCGCGTCGGTCTTGCCCGCCGCGACCCAGCGCATGCATTCCGCCTCGCGCGGCGTCAGGTGGATTGGCGGGCGGGTGCTCGCTCCAAGCCCGATGGACGCGTGCGCGCGATCGTGCACCGCAAGCGCCATCGTGTGCAGCAGCGCGCGTTCGGTCGTGCTCATGGAAACCGAACTCAGCGACGCCAGGGAGACGAGCCCCTGATAGCCCGCCGGCCCGTGGATGGGGATACCCATCACTTCGGACCACCCGTAGGCCTTCGCCGCCTCCAGCACCACCCTGCCTTCCACGGTGAAGCTGCGCGCGTCGCCTATCTCGCTCCACAGGAATGGCGCCATGCGCCGGCGCGTCTCCATGATTATCGGGTCGATTTCGAAAAAGCCATTTGCCAGATAGTGCTCAAGCCAATCCTTCGGCCAGTTGTTGAAGTAGAAGCGATGCACCCGTGTCCCGCCGGCACCAACCCAGGCGCCGCCAGCGGATACTTCGAAGCCGAAGAGCGTGATGACCTCCAGGAAACGCTCGATCACCTTGGTGGCGTCGGCCTCCTCCGCGCAAAAATCGAGAAACCGCAGCCCCGCAGCCTGCCTCATACGTCACCCCATGTCCCCGGACGTTCCGATAGTCGCAGGAAATCGCCCGAGATCAAACCAATTGGTCTTTGGGCGCCCGCAATCGTCTGGCGACAGGTATGCCAGCACGTTTCGAAAGCAGGATGAGAAGCAGAATCAAAATGGTGCGGACGACGGGAATCGAACCCGTACGATCAGAGATCGAGGGATTTTAAGTCCCTTGCGTCTACCAATTCCGCCACGTCCGCAGGCGAGCCCTTTTCAGACGTCGGGCAAGGGTCGTCAAGTCATGATCTGCAGCCTGGGCATGTTGGCTGAATGGAGCTCCAGCGCCATCCTCCCGTCTTCATGTCCGCTGCGGCAATCTCGATCGATCGATGATCCACTCCGTCATCCGCATGATTAGTGGATCGATCGCGCGACTGTCGGCGCAGACGCAGTAATAGCTTCGCGAAGCCTCGATGGCTGTCTCGAACGGCCTGACCAGCCGGCCCGAACGAAGATACTCGGAAGCAAGGAAGTCGCTGACCAGGGCAAGTCCGCGCCCCTCCAGGGCCGCCGTTATGGCCATCATCAGCGTGCCGAAATGCGCATTCCGCAAGGCGACTTGCGACACATTCGCCGCCGTCAGCCATCGCAGCCACTCACTGCCGTCGTCTTCGTGCAGGAGCCAGTGTTCCGTCACGTCGGGCGGCGACTTCAGCGATGGCAAGGCATTCAGCAGCCTCGGGCTGCATACCGGCCTCAGCACCACGTTTGCCATCAGGCTCCATGAAAAGCCTTTCCAGGGCGGCGATCCATAGACGATTGCAATATCGGTCGAGCGCCAGTCGATCTGGCTGAATTCAACCGCCGGGATCATTCGAAAGGACGTCAGGCCCGCGACCTCGGCAAAGTCGAACATCTGGGTCGTGAACCATGACACCGCCAGAGCCGGCGGCACGGCAATCGTGACGGATCGAGGCCCGGTCAATGGTACGGGTCCGGCAATCTTGTCGACGCATGTGTCGATTTCGGAAAAAGCTATCGCCGCGGAGTTCTGCAATGTCTTTCCGGCTTCCGTCAGGCGCAGACGCCGCCCGTCCCTGACGAACAGTGCGACCCCGAGCGTGTCCTGAAGGTTGCGCAGTTGCTGGCTTACCGCGCCAGGCGTGATGTTCAGCTCGATCGCTGCCGAGCGCACGGAACCAGCCCGAGCAACCGCTTCGAAAACGCGAAGATAAGCCAGACCGTGCGGATGCTTCATATGATTGTTTAGCTGTGCTAATTTGAATTCGTATAAATCATTTGGTTTGTTAAAACAATTCGTCTGCCCTAGCTTCGGCGCCAGCAACAAGCGGAGGCGCGCCAATGACGGGAACCAGATGGATCAGATCGCGGCCTTTCGACTATCCGTATGATGGGAATCTCGATCCCAAGGTGACCGCGCTTCTGGTCATCGACCTGCAGGTCGACTTCCTGTCTTCCGACGGCTATTTCGCCAGGAAGGGTTATGATCCGACGCCGCTGCGGGCGATCTTGCCGACCGTCAATGCCCTGATCGATGCCGCTCGCACGGCGGGCTGCCTGATCCTCCACACCAGGCAAGGCTATCGCGCGGACATGGCCGATATGACTCCCTACGAGCGCTGGCGTCGCAAGCGGGCAGGGCTCGAGGGAACCCAGGTGCTTTTACGCTCATCGCCAGGTTTCGAGATCGTGCCGGAAATCGCGATCGATCCCAACGATGTCATCGTCGACAAGACCGCGAACGGTGCATTCACCCATACTGACCTCGATCACGTTTTGAGGGCTCGGGGAATTACCCATCTGCTTTTCAGCGGCTGCACGACGGACGTATGCGTCAGCACCACGATGCGCGAGGCGGCGGACAGGAACTACCAATGCCTGCTGATCGAGGATGCCTGCGCCAGCGGCGATCAATACGCTCATGACGCCGCCGTTCACATGGTCACCGTCGAGGACGGGATCTACGGCGTGGTCTCCTCGGCGGCGGACGTGATTGCGGGCCTGCGCGCGCTGGGCACGTCCTCGGCCAACAACTGATCGAAACCAACCGGACTGGTGCAATGCCTTATTTCATCTCCCTGATGCGTCTTACGCAGCGGGGGCTCGACGAGATTGCCAACTCTCCGGAGCGCGCTCGGGTCAGCCGTGAGCGCGTCGAAAATCTCGGCGGGCGCAGCGTCGCGCTCTACTCCACGATGGGCGCCTACGATTTCGTGCAGGTTTTCGAGATGCCGAGCGAAGCGGCGATGATGCAGTACCTGCTCGTCGCCCGTCAGGACGGCCATGTCGATCCGGTCGTGCTGCGCGCATTCGATACGTCGGAATGGGGCTCGATCGTCGAGGCGTCAATAAAAGGCCGAACCGCAACTGGGGAACTGTCATGAAACGAACGATGCTACGTGCCTGCCATATCGCTTCGCTGTTGGGTGCAACGCTCGTCAGCCAGGTCGCTCTCGCGGGGGCGGATGCGCCCTCATTCATACGCGATGGACACCTCACCGTGTGCACCACGGCCGGGTTCCCGCCATTCACCTACATGGACAAGCCAACCGACACGCGACCGGTTGGCGTCGACATCGACGTTGCCGATGCGCTTGCCAAACTCTGGGGGGCGGAAGTCACATTCTCGGTTTCGGGGTTCGACGGGCTTCTGCCGTCGCTGCAGGCAAGCCGCTGCTCGCTGGTCATCAGCGGCATCTATATCAACGAGAAGCGCCGTCAGTCCTACGATGGGGTGCCGTATCTGAAATCGTCGACCGTCATCGTCACCGCCTCGACGAACGATGCGATCAAGACCCCGGACGATCTCGCCGGCAAGTCGCTGGCGATCGAGGCCGGGACGTCTTATGCCGACATGCCCGATGAGATGAACAAGAAGTTCAAGGCGGACGGCAAGGCGCCCGTCACTTTCCAGACCTATGAATCGCAGGTCGCGGCGACCCAGCAGGTGATGATCGGGCGAGCCGATGCAACGCTGACCGAGGCGGCTGAGGCCGGTGTTCGCGCCAGGCAGACAGGCGACAAGATCAAGGTCGTCTACACCTATCCCTCAGAATTCCAGTTCGGCATCTACATCCAGAAATCGCCGCAAGATCTGGCGTTATTGAGATCCGCGCTGAAGACGCTGAAGCAGCAAGGAACGTTTGGCGAGATAGCGAAGAAGTACAATTTCCCCGAGTCCGGCTTCGACGTTGATTTCGGCTCGTAGGCAAGACGCGCGGGGCCGACGTGCTTTTTGATCCGAGCATTTTTCTTGAAGCTCTCGTCAGCCCCGCCTTGATCCAGGGCGCCCTGACCACGATTGGCCTGTCTATCTGCGTGCAGGTGACGGCCTTCGCCCTGTGTCTGCCGGTGGCGATCGGCTTGAGTTCCAAGCGGACTTCGGTCCGTTGGGCGTTGCTGGCCTATGTCTGGCTGTTCAGAAGCGCGCCGATGATCCTGGTGCTGTTGTTCATCTGGAACGGCCTGCCGCAGTTGCTTCCAGTGTTCCGCTCGTCGTGGTTCACGCCGTTTCTGGCCGCCTATATCGGCATGACCCTGGTCGGCGTGGCCTATAACGCGGAGATCATGCGCGCCGCGCTTGGGTCTTTGGGTGCGGGTCAGAGGGAGGCGGCGGCGGCACTTGGGCTCACAAGATTCCAGGCTTTTCACCTGGTCGTCCTGCCCCAGGCAATGCGCATAGCCTTGCCGTCCCTGATGAACGAATTCATATCGCTGCTGAAATCGACATCCCTGGCATACACGATCTCGCTGCGGGAGTTGATGACAACCACCTCTCTTTCCATATCGGCCAGCTTCCGGTTCACCGAATGGTATGCCTGCGCGCTCCTCTACTATCTCGTGATGGTGTCGATCCTGACGCTCGCGCAGGGCTGGATCGAGACGCGAATGTCTGCCCCATATTCTCGGAAAGACAACAATAGGGATTCCAGATCCGTACCGGTCAGTGTGGCGCCGCGTTAGGCGGAAGTGACCAGAACTTGTGGCTCGGACC
>JBFLWR010000300.1:0-22288 GCA_040755925.1 Pseudomonadota bacterium | reverse complement strand
GGCCTCGCCCTGGCAGGAATAGGTCTGTGTGACCTTGCCGGATTTCTGCCTGGTGGTGATCGAGACAGCCACGTCGGCCCCATCCGGCCAGTTGGTCGCGTCGCCACTGGCGGCGAATGACGCCAACTCGATGGAGCCACGGAAGACGCGGATGGACTGCGTCATCTGGTTGGGATGCGAACCGAGATGCACGGCATCATAGTCCTGGCCGTAGCAGAAGGCCTGATCGGGCTTGAGCCGCTCGCGCAGTGGCGGCCCCAGCGCCGGATCGACCGGATCGATGCGCGCGAACTCCGCCTGGCAGGTCGCTGCCGGCATCGGATCCAGGCGGAAGTTATCGTCCTCGCTGCCCAGCGCCCGCTTCTTGTATTCCGCGGTGCCCAGTTCCTCCTCCGAACCGGCGTCGAGATAGATATCGGGCTGCAGGTCGGACAGCATCAGCCGCCCTTTGTCGTCGACTTTCAGGTTGGCGAGCGTGCGGTCGCATTCCATGCCGCAATGGATGCCGCTCGACTTGTCGTTCGGGTCCTGCTTGTTGCACCAGCCGCCCGCCCACTCCGGCGCCTTGGCCCCACGCACAGTGGTGGTGACGAAGCCGTTGTAGGAATTGTCGGACTGCGGGGTGGGCTCCTCGTTCGGCCGGCTGACCGGGTCGTGGCCGTAGTAGAAGAAGATGCGCGCCACCTTCTGACGCGGATGCGCCTTGAGATGGGTAGCGTCGTAGACGCGGCCGAAACAGGCATCCGCGCCGTTAGGGCTGAGTTCTGGAAGCTTCGCAATGTCATCTGCAAGCGCCGTGCCGGCAACGAACAACACGGCACCCAGCGCCACACCGGCCGCCATCCTCGACGTCATGTGATCCCTCCCTCGCACCGACAGGACGTGACTGCGATTTATGCTAGTCTAGGAGATCGGCCCGGGCCATCCAAAATCGGCAAGCGGCGGGCAAAGGGGGATGCGATGCGGCGCCGTGACATGTTTCGCGTTGGTCTTGCAGGAGCCGCCGGCCTTTTCGGCTTGCGCCAGGTGAAAGCGGCGGCGGCAGGGGAACGGCTCAAAGTCGTCTACCACCTCAGCGACGTCGACAAGGTCAATTTCGTTCTCGGCAACATCAAGAACCACTATGACGGCACCGGCGGCAATGTCGATATCGTCCTCGTCGTGCACGGCCCTGCCCTCGCCTCCTTCAAGACGAAAGGGGCTTCAGGCGCGACTTCCAGCCGATTTGCCGGCCTTGTCCAGCAGGGGCTTCTCCCGCAGGCTTGCGGCAACACCATGCACGGCATGGACCTCACTCTTGCCGACCTGCTCGATGGCTTTCACATTGTCGAAAAGGGTGGCGTGGTGAAGCTCGCTGAACTCCAGCACCAAGGCTATGTCTATCTTCGCCCCTGAATACATGAGCTTGAACGCCGCCCCGCGAATGGCTTACGAAATACAGGGCTCCGGAAACCAGCCAACTGGGCGATAACAACATGACGCTTGTCATTCCCGACCTTGCCGACAAGGTGGTTCTGGTCACCGGTGCTTCGACAGGCATCGGCGCCGCACTCGCCATTGCCTATGCGCAACAGAAATGCCGTGTGGCGTTGCACTACAACTCGAGCAGCCAGGCAGCTGAAAACGTTGCAAAAACCATCCGTGACGGCGGCGGAGACGTGTTTCTGGTACAGGGTGATTTCTCAGTCGCCGCCAACGTCGAGCGCGTCGTCGAGGCAAGTGCGCGGCATTTCGGCCGGCTCGATGGTCTCGTCAACAATGCCGGCGGCATGCTCGGCCGCGTCGCCTATGCCGACCAGACCGAAGCGAACTATGACGCGGTGATGGACCTCAACGCTCGCTCGGTGCTGACCGCCTCGCGCAAGGCGATACCCTGGCTGAAGCGCCAGGGCGGCTTCATCATCAACACGTCCTCGATCGCCGCCCGCAACGGCGCCGGCGGCGGGGCCGGCCTATACGGCTCGGCCAAGGCCTTCGTCTCCAACGTCACACGCGGCATGGCCAAGGAACTGATCGGCTTCGGCATCAGGGTCAATGCCGTGGCGCCCGGCACCATCCTGACGCCCTTCCACGAACGCTATTCGAGCGAGGAGCAGGTCAAGGCCATGGTCGCCACCATTCCGCAGGGCCGCGCCGGAACGGCCGAGGACTGCGTCGGCGCCTACCTGTTCCTGTCGTCCGGGCTTTTGAGCGGCTACATCATCGGCCAGGTGATCGAGGTCAATGGCGGCCAGTTGATGCCGTGAGCCGGGACCGGCATACTGGGCGCAACTCTGGAGGGAGACACACGGCATGTTCGGACTGATCGGCAAGATGCGGGCGGCACGCGGCCAGCGCGATGCGGTCATGGACGTGCTGCGTGAGACGACCGGCGCCCTGCCCGGCTGCCTGAGCTACATCATCGCCACAGACCCGGTCGACGCCGACGCTATCTGGGTGACGGAAGTCTGGACCGACCAGGCGAGCCACAAGGCCTCCCTGCAACTGCCGGAAGTCCAGGCGGCGATCGCCAAGGCGCGCCCCTTCATCGCCGGCTTCGAATTCCAGGTCGAAACCCACCCGGTCGGCGGCTTCGGGCTACCCGCCGAAAAGGCCGGCTGATCCGGCGGGAGCACTGATCCTCCGCCACGCAGCGCTTCGCTCCCAACATCGGCAGGCAAATCCTGGCGGTGCAACCTGCTATTGTTGCAACATCTCAGCCGATGGACTAAGTTCTATGGACTAAGTTTATCTTGGAGCACTGGTCATGCAGACGGTTAACATCCACAATGCGAAGACCAACCTTTCGCGCCTCGTCGACCAAGCCGCCAAAGGCGAGCCGTTCATCATCGCCAAGGCCGGCAAGCCATTGGTCAAGGTCGTGCCTGTCGATCAACCAAGTGCTGCACAGGCGCGACGCGTCGGCTTCATGGCTGGCCAATTTTCTGTCCCTGACGATTTCGACCGCATTGGCAGCGACGAAATCGAAAAGCTCTTCGGCGTAAACCCGTGAAGTTGCTGCTCGACACCCATTTGCTGCTGTGGGCGGCCGGAGAGCCGGACCGATTGCCGTTTGCTGCCCTCGCCCTGATCGAGGACCCATCGAACGAACTGATGTTCAGCGCCGCCAGCCTTTGGGAAGTCGCAATCAAGCGCGGACTCGGGCGGGACGACTTCACAATCGACCCGCGCTTGCTACGCAGGGGGCTGCTCGATAACGGCTATCAGGAACTGCCGATAACCAGTGCGCACGCCGTAGCCGTCGACGGGCTCCCGGCAATCCACAAGGACCCCTTCGATCGGATCCTCGTTGCGCAAGCGATCGTGGAGGGCATTACCTTGCTGACGACGGACGGTGTTGTCGCTCGCTATCCAGGCCCTATCCGCAAGCTCTGACAGGTCGCCGGTGAATGTAGACGGTAGCACGCGATGGAGCCAGCTCGGATACCATCGCCGCCGCGCGCCCATTGGGCCAAGCGTAGCCAGGCTTGTGGCGCGAAACGTCACGGGCTGATCCGCGATATCCAATGAGAGGGGAAACAAAGGAAATGTCCATGAGCCGCCGTCTGAACGCCGTCGATCTTTCCGGCCGCGTCGCCGTGGTGACGGGCGGCGCGCAAGGCATAGGCCTTGCGGTTGCCCGTCGCCTACTATCCTCGGGCGCAAGCGTCGCCATCTGGGACGTCGACCAGGCCGCAATGAAAAACGCCGTAGCCGAGCTCACCTCACTCGGCCGTGTCGAGGCATTCCTGTGCGACCAGTCGCAGATCGAGGCTGTCGAGCGCGCCGCAACCGAGACTGAGCTGGCGATCGGGCCCGTCGACCTCCTCGTCAACAATGCCGGCATCGCCGGCCCGGCGGCAACCGTCGTGGATTACGACCCCGCCGCCTGGCGGCAGATCGTCGATATCGACCTCAACGGTGTCTTCTATTGCTGCAGGCGCCTCGTGCCCGGCATGATCGCGCGCAACTACGGGCGCATCGCCAATGTCGCCTCGGTGGCCGGCAAGGAGGGCAACCCCAATGCCGCCGCCTATTCGGCGGCGAAGGCGGGCGTGCTGGCGCTCACCAAGTCGCTCGGCAAGGAGCTCGCCGGCCATGACATCGCCGTCAACGCGCTGACGCCCTCGCCAGCGCGCACCCGCATTCTCGAGCAGCTCACCGAAGCCCAGGTCGCCTACATGCTGGGCAAGGTGCCGCGTGGCCGGTTCGTGGAGGTGGAAGAGGCGGCCGCCATGGTCGCCTTCATGCTCTCGGACGAGAACTCCTTCACCACCGGCGCGACCTTCGATCTTTCCGGCGGGCGGGCGACTTACTGAGAGCCGGCCACGTCAACTGATGACCAAGCTCGCGATCCGGCCGCGGTCCAGCGTGAAGGCCATATTGCCTTCGCCGTTGAAGCCGTTGCCCGTTACCGCGACGCGGACATGGTAGACGCCCGCCCCCTCTGCGACGCGGACGATGCGAAATTTGGACTGGACGCCAATGTTATCGGACTGGTTCCAGCGCGCGATTTCGTCTTGGCCGTGAAAATCGCGCCCCCAATCGCTCAGAAAGGCGTCCTCGCCAAACGTGTCCAGGAACGCTTCCGTGTCACCGGCATTGGTAGCCTCGACAAAGCGGTGGATGGGACCGGGCGTGGTCATCAATCCAGCCTGTGCATCAGGTCGTCGTCCAGCCAGCGGCCGAAGAAATAGACCAGTTGCTTGTGCCACCAAGGCCAGTCATGGCTGACGTCGCCGCCCCAATAGTCGACCCAGGCCGGTATCGACTTGTCGCGCAGGATCTGTTCGAGCTCGCGCGTTTCGACGAGCATCCGCTCTTCCCACGCGCCCTGCCCGCAGCAGAAAATCAGTCGCAGCGCCCTCAGCCGGCCAAGCAGCTTCTGGTCGACGATGCCAGGCAGATAGTCGAGCGGCGAGTTGAAGAAGATGCTGCCCTCCAGCGCCCGGCCGAAGAAATCGCGGCTCGAATAGACGCCAGACAATGAGATCACGCCGCTCGCCAGTTCCGGAAAACGGAAAACGAAGTTCGAAGAGTGGTACCCGCCCATCGAACAGCCGCAGAACAGCGGCTTCAGCGTGCGTCCGCCATTGGCCTTGGCGGCAACCGCCTGCAGCTCCGGCAGCGCCTCCTCCCGAACATAGCGGAAATAGGCCTCGTGGCGGGCGATGCGATGAGCGGCATCCGCATGCTTGTTGAAGAAGGATTCCGAATCGATGCCGTCCAGCGTGAACAGCTGGATGCGACCGGTGTCGATGAATTCGGTCAGCGCGCCGACACCGCCGGAATCCTCGAACTGGTAGAACCGCCCTTGCGAGGTCGGGAATACCACCACTGGCCGGCCGGCATGGCCGTAGCGCTTGTATTCCATGTCGCGGCCGAGATTGCGGGCATGGCCCTTGTGATAGGAGACGTCCATCGCCTCAGGCCTTTTCCGCGTGGATGTAGTCGACCGCCTGGCGCAGCGCCTTCGGGTCCTTCGAGCGCATCTGATAGGCGTAGTTCCCCATGGCGCGGCTGAAAACCTCTTCGATGGCCTGATGGTGCACGATCTTGTCGCCGTGGGCGGCTAGCACGTCCGCATGGCTGTGCAAATAGTGGAGGTGGCGCTTGCGGCTGGCATAGGCGGTGAAATACTTGCCCTCATAAGGTCCTCCGGCGGCATCCTTGACCACCATGTCGGCCCACGCCGCATAGACGTCGATATCGAACGTGTAGTTGATGGCGTCGGTCATCCAGGCGCCGGGCGGGCGCATATTGACCTCCAGTGCGATGATCCGGTCGTCCTTGGTCTCGAACAGTTCGATATGGAAGAAACGTTCGCGCACGTCGAACGCCTTCAGGATCTTCCGGCCTGCTTCCTCCACCGCCGGGCGGATCTGGGGAAAGCAGGTGTAGCTCATGTGGCGGTCGCGGTTGACCGCATCCATGATGCTCTGGTCGTAGCGGTGGCTGGCCGCCAGCACCACCTCGCCGTCGCGGTTGACCAGGCCATCGAAAGTCACGACCAAGCCTTCGATGAACTGTTCCATGACGAAGGTCACGCCCTCGGGCTTGCCCCTGAAGAACTGGTCGAGCTCCCCGACATTCGATATCTTGAACGTGTTCGAGGCGCCCGAACCGGTATCCGGCTTCACCACCACGGGGTAGCCGACGCGTCGGATGAAGGTCATGGCGCCGGCGCGATCGGAGCATTTGCGCTGCGGTATGGTTTCGACGCCGCTCTTGCGGAAGAAGGCGCGCATGCGGCTCTTGCGCTTCAAATTCTTCACGAAGTCGAGCTTGGTGCCGTAGATGTTGAAATCGGTGCGGATGTTGGCCTCGAGTTCCAGCCAGTGCTCGTTGAGGGACTCGAAGCGATCGATACGGCCCCATTTGTGGATGAAGTGCCCCATCGCGCGGAACACGGCATCGTAGCTCTCCATGTCGGCGATGCGGTAATATTCTGAAAGCGCCGCCTTCAGCTTGCCGTCGAGCGTCTCATAGGGAGCGTCGCCGATACCGAGCACGGTCGCGCCCGCCTTCTTCAGCCGGTCGCAGAAATCAGCGCCGTTGGCGGGAAAATGCGGCGAGAAGAACACGAAATTCATGCACGGCCTCCCCTGAGATCCGACCCACGGGATCCCAGCCTCGGCGGGAGTGTGGCGCATTTGCCCCATGCGGGGAAGAGGCTGCGCCTTTCGCGCGCTGGCTGGCACTTGCCTCCAAAAAGCTGCTCCTGTAAGAGAGCCGCCATGACCTCGCGTGCCCGCACCGTCGCTTCTCCTCGCACCGGCTTTGCCGGCGAGACCGTGCGCGCGCTCGCCTCGACCCTGCTTCTTCTCGGCCTTATCGGCGATCGCCGGGCTCGCTGAAGGAGCGCCCGGCGGTCGATAGCCGCCGCTGAAGGCGCATGCTCCTTGGCAACCCACATCACGCGAACAAACTTTGGTAAAGGCGCCGCTCGCCGCCATTCCGCTATAAAATCGGACGAGCCGCCGGGAGAACGACGATGAACGCACGAGAAGAAATCCGCGCCGGCAATGCCGAAGGCGGTGAACATGCGGACGGCCACATGCCGGATGCCGCCCGTAAGTATCAGCCCTACCCGACCGTCAATCTCACCGATCGCACATGGCCGTCCAAGGTCATCGACAAGGCGCCGATCTGGTGCTCGGTCGACCTGCGCGACGGCAACCAGGCGCTGATCGACCCGATGGGTCACGAGCGCAAGGCGCGCATGTTCGGCCTGCTGCTCGACATGGGCTTCAAGGAAATCGAGATAGGTTTCCCCTCCGCTTCGCAGACCGATTTCGATTTCGCCCGCTGGTGCATCGAAGAGGGCAATGTGCCCGACGACGTCGATCTGCAGGTGCTCGTGCAGTGCCGTCCGGAGCTCATCACACGAACCTTCGAGGCGCTCAAAGGCGCAAAGACCCCGATCGTGCATTTCTACAATTCGACCAGCGAGCTGCAGCGCCGCGTCGTGTTCGAGAAGGATGTCGCCGGCATCAAGCGCATCGCCACCGATGCCGCCAAGATGATCACCGACATGGCGGCCAAGGCCGGCGGCGGCTACCGCTTCGAATATTCGCCCGAAAGCTTCACCGGCACCGAGCTCGAGGTCGCGCTGGAAATCTGCAACGCCGTCACCGAGATCGTGAAGCCGACAGCGGACAACAAGCTGATCATCAATCTGCCGTCGACGGTCGAGATGTCGACGCCGAACGTCTACGCCGACCGCATCGAGTGGATGTGCCGCAACCTCGACAATCGCGACAAGCTGATCATCTCGCTGCATCCGCACAATGACCGCGGCACAGGCATCGCCACCACCGAGCTCGGCCTGATGGCCGGCGCCGACCGCGTCGAAGGCACGCTGTTCGGCAATGGCGAGCGCACCGGCAACGTCGACATCGTCACGCTGGCGCTGAACATGTACACGCAGGGCGTCGACCCGGGTCTCGACTGCTCCGACATCACCCGCATGAAGGACGTCTACGAATACTCGAACCAGCTGAAAATCCCGGAGCGCCATCCCTATGTCGGCGAACTGGTCTACACGGCCTTCTCAGGCTCGCACCAGGACGCCATCAACAAGGGCATGAAGGCGTTGCGCAAGGCCAACACGCCGATCTGGGAAGTGCCCTATCTGCCGATCGACCCGGCCGATGTCGGCCGCACCTATGAGGCGATCATCCGCATCAACTCGCAGTCCGGCAAGGGTGGCATCGCCTATGTGCTGCAGGCCGACTACGGCCTCAACCTGCCGCGCAACCTGCAGATCGAATTCAGCCAGGCGATCCAGGCGATCACCGATGCCGAAGGCAAGGAAGTGCCCGCCAAGCGCATCCACGAGCGCTTCCTCGAAACCTATGTTGACCAGCCCGGCGCCAGGCTGAAGTTCCTCGACCATCGTACCTTCCCCGACACCGAGGTGAAGGGCAGGCGCGTGGTGGAGGCCGATATCCTCGACAACGGCAAGGAGATGACGATCACCGGCTCCGGCACCGGCCCGATCGACGGCTTCGTCGATGCGCTCTCGCGCCATGTCGGCGTCGAGATGTCGGTGCTCGACTATTCCGAGCATTCCCTGCAACGCGGCTCCAATGCCTCGGCGATCTCCTATGTCGAGATGGAATATCCGGGCGGCAAGCTGTTCGGCGCGGGCATCAACACCAACATCGTCGCCGCATCGCTGGAGGCGGTGGTTTCGGCCGCCAACCGCATCCTCGGCCGCAAGCCCGGCTGAGCTTTCGGGCCGGTGAACGCGGCGCGCTCTACGCGCGCCGCTTCAAAAGCAGACGCGACCCGACTGCCATTCATTAACCGGCAGGGCAATTTCCGGTGGCTTACGCGATCGCATAATACAAGCTTTCTTGTGCGCTGGCGCGAGCGCTATATTATCGCGCCCTAACCTGTGCCGACTTCGAAAGGATCGACACTTGGAGCCTGCCACGCCTGCCGCCCCCGCAGTGCGCGAGACATTGGAGCGACTGCTTGCCAGCGAAACGTTCGGACGGTCCGAGCGCGCTCGCAGGCTGTTGCGTTATCTCGTCGAGCGTGAGCAGGCCGGTGAAGCCGACAGGTTGAAGGGGCTTTCCATTGCCATGGACGTCTTCGGCAAGGATCGGGATTTCGATCCTTCGACCGATGCCGTGGTGAGGGTTCAGGCCGGACGGCTGCGCGAGCTTCTGCAGCACTATTTCGACAATGAAGGCGTTGCCGAGCCGATGCGCATCGCCATCCCGCGCGGCGGCTATGTTCCCTCTTACGAGCCCAACGCCATCCGGCCGCCCGAAGAGGCCAAGGCCGTGGATGCCGACCGGGCCACCGCGCCTGCGGCAGCGGATTTTGAGAATGCCGCGACGGTTGATGCCGCGCCACTGATGGCGACCGCGCCCGTCCCGTCGCTGACGCGCCAGTTGCGTTTCTTCTGGGCCGCCATGGCCCTGGTCATCGTCATGCTGGGCGTGCTCATCATGCGCCAGGGCAACGCCTTCCTTGGCAATGACGAAGCGGTCATGCCGGTCGAAACGGCAAATACCGGAAGCACCACCGCCCCGCCGGTATTCGACACCTTGCCGCTGATCTACATCGCAGTGAAGGCTGACGGGCCGGACGCCGCGCGCGTCGCCGCGTCACTGCGCGCGGGCCTTGCTGGCTTCGACACCATCGACTTCATCGGCCGCGACGCCGATGCGACGCGGGACACTTTGGCCGACCCGATCAGCTTCATCTTCGACGTTACCCCTGGGCCGGCCGCGGGCGACATCACGGTCGAATTGCAGAGCGTCGCCACGGGGCGGGTTCTGCTGTCGCGCAACCTCACACCGTCCGAAAGCGCGCCATCCGCGATCGAGGGCACCATCGGCGGCCTCTTGACCTCGACCGTCCCCGCATCCGGCGCAATCTACAGCTACATCGACCAGAGCGGGGTCGAAACCAGCCAGATCCAGTGCCTTGTCCTCTCCGACCGCTACTATCTCGACCAAAGCGCCAGGACCCATGAGGCCGCCTATCGCTGCCTCGAGAAGCTCGCCGCCGCGGGCACCAAGTCCTCGCTGGTCTATTCGGAACTCGCCTCGCTGCACCTGGAGGCCGCCACGGATCATTACGCCTACCCGCCGGGCGCTAATCTCGAACAGGCGATGTCGTTCGCCCATCGCGCCATCCAGATGGGGCCGATGAGCCCGCATGCGCATCGGGCCAATGGCTATCTCAACAGCCGCCTCGGCAACACCGACGAGGCGATCCGCTGGATGCGCAAGGCCTATGAACTCAACCCCTATGATCTCGGCATGGCCGCCGCCTATGGTTACGGGCTGATTTTTGCCGGCAGATATGAGGAGGGCACGCCGATCCTGCGCCGTGCCGTCGAAGCCTTCAGCGGCCATCCCACCTGGTGGGACTATGGCCTCTTTCTCGGAGCCTTCATGCAGGGCGACATGAAGAGGGCGGCAATCGCCAGCGAATCGCTGCGAACGACAGCCTCGAAATCGCATTATCTGGCCGCGCGCCTGATCGGCGCCAGGATTTCGGGCCGCGACAAGCTAGCGAGCGATCTTGCGAACGAGCTTACGGTGGAATTCCCGAAATTCACCGCCAATCCGCGCGCGACCTTCGTCGACAGGAAGTACCCGCCAGATCTCACCGATCGGCTGGTGCAGTCGTTGCGGGCTGCGGGCATCGGCAACTCCAGTTGAACGAGGGCGAGTGGCGACCACTCCTGCCCAGGAGACTGAATCGACTTTGTTTTTTCTGATTTCCGCCTGCTCTCCCAATGACGGGATTTGAATAATATTAGGGCATCCTTGCGCATTCTGGTGAATGCCGTCATTCCAGTCGCGAAAATTTTACTGGCTATCGATCCGGCCAGGGAGCAATTCAGCCACAATCTAGTATTGCCGACTGTTTGCTTCACATCCGAATAATCGCATGGTCCCTGCTCTTCATGTCACCGAGTGTGGTTCTGGCTCGAAGACGATCGTCTTCCTGCATGGATTTGGCGGTTCGCACGAGGTCTGGCGCGACTTGATCGCGGCACTGGGTCCCGGTGCGAGGATGCTGGCCTATGATCTGCCGGGCCACGGGCGTTCATTGGAGTTCCCCGGAATCGGCGCCAAATCTGCTGCCCGCGCCATCCTCGCCGATCTCGCCGGCCGGCGGTCGGGTAAGATTCACCTCGTCGGCCATTCCATGGGCGGTGCCATCGCCACGTTGGCAGCGCTTGCCGATCCCGAACGAGTGGCCTCGCTGACTTTGCTGGCGCCTGGCGGCTTCGGCCCGGAAATCAACGGGCCGCTGCTGCGCCGCTATGCCGCCGCGGCCGACACCGACGAAATCCGCGCTTGCCTTGCCGCCATGTCTGGACCGGGAAGCACGCCTCCGGACCATGTGGTTGACATGCTCTTGCGGATGCGGGCGCAACCGGGCCAATTGCAGGCACTCGTCGAGATGGCGGCAGCCATGACGAAGAGCGACCGCCAAGGGGCTATTCCAGCGGAGCAGCTCAATACGCTCGACATGCCGGTGATGGTGGTTTGGGGAACCGAGGACCCGGTCCTGCCCGTCGACCAGACGGAAGCCCTGCCCGCGCGTTTCCACCTGCACCACGTGCTGGAGGCCGGCCACATGCTGGTCGAGGAGGCGCCGGATGTGATTGCCCAAGCCGTGCGCCGCAATACAAGGCGCCGCGGAAGGCGCCAGCAGCCTTTGCTCGGCGCGGCCGCGAGCTGAATCCGGGTCAGCCTGACTTTTACCCGAAATGCCTCAGCGCCATCTCGCCAGTGCATTTTGCCGGCGACTGTGTTAACCCGCTGTTAACCAGATGCGAGGCAGCCGCCATGAAGGATGCAGGCGACAAAATCACCCCGATCGAGCCGTCGCGAAAGCTGGCGGAGGCCATCCGCGACGTCAAGAATGCGTTCGCCGACCGCGACGACGTGGTTGTCGACATGCGCGAGGCGCACCGTATGCGGCTCGACTTGCTCGCGGCCGAACTCGCGCCCGTTTTTGCCGAAGTACCGGCCGATATCGACAGCTTCGACTTCGCGGTTTCATCCGGCCTGCAGCCGCGGCTGTGGATCGATGCTGTGAGCCATGTCGCCATGGGACGCGACCGCCGCACCTATCGCTTCCTCAAGGACACCCATATCGGCCGCGTGGTGCTGGCCGAATCGACCGAGATGAAACCGGTCGCTGATGCCGTGACACGCTATGTCGCGGAGCGGGTCGTCGAGCGGCAGCGGATGATGGACGGCACGACGGAAAGCGCCATGCCGGCGCTGCATCGTGCCGATGTGCAGGAAGCGGAGCCGCCGCTTCGTTCCGAAGCGCGTCGCAACGGTTGGACGACCTTCTTCGCCGGACTTGGCGTGATTGCGGCCGGCGCGCTGGTCGGCCTTGCGGTGTCCCTGGCGCTGTTCTGGGAGCGCATCGCCCATATGCAGATCAGCTTCTGACGAGCTCAGCCTCTCACCAGTTCACGGGCCGGCGCTATCCCGAGTTCAGTCACCTGAAGATCCGCCGGCGGCAGCGCGGGACCGGTCAGCCCACGCCGCGTCAGGCGGATGCGCCAGCTGCCTTTCTGCCCGTCGATCTCG
Source organism: Pseudomonadota bacterium (assembly GCA_040755925.1). GTDB lineage: Bacteria > Pseudomonadota > Alphaproteobacteria > Rhizobiales > Rhizobiaceae > Mesorhizobium. The sequence goes on along the minus strand of JBFLWR010000300.1, from coordinate 9,722 downwards.
AACAGGTTGTATTGCGCCGCAGGGTGCCTGCCGCCTGGCGCCTGACCGGCTGCGGCCACGCCAACCACCGGCACGCGGGCGTTGCGCGGACCGATGGTGAACAGAGACGGCAGATGCGAATGTCCGTGCAGAACAAGCTCGGCCCCGTGACGCCGGATTACCTTGTGGAACCTCGAGATGCCGAACAGCCGCTTGTGTTGCGAGACTGCCCCTCGCACCGGCGGATGATGGATCATGATGGTGCGAAACAGGCCTTGCCCTGCCGTGGCGTCGAGCACATCGCCGAGCCGCTCCGCCTGCCCTTCCATGAAGAAGCCGTTGGCCATGAAAGGGGCCGTGGCGCGCGCCGTCGTGACGCCGATCAGCGCGACGTCGCCGCGCACGCGCAGATAAGGAAAGGAATTGCGATCGATCGGGCCGTTCACGCCGTCGCCCGTCATCCAGGGAGCCCAGGACCGGCAGATCTTGTCGAAGGCGCCCGGCACATAGGCATCGTGGTTGCCGGGGACCACCGACACGTCGTGCGGAGCGCCAAGCGTCTCGAGCCAGTGCCTCGCCATCTCGATTTCGCCGTCAAGAGCCAGGTTGACGAGATCGCCGGTGACGGCGAGATGGTCGGGCGCGTTCGCCTTGAAGTCGGCGACGATCGTGTCGATGACCGCGTCATGCATGTGCCGACGGCGATTGCGTTGCCAGTTGACGTAGCCCAGCACGCGCTTGGACGCGAGGTCGCGATAGGTTACATCGGGCAGCGGCCCCAGATGAGCGTCGGAAATATGCGCGAGCCTGAACATGTCTCCTTCTTAAGCGACGCAAGCCGGGCTTTCCACTCACCGTTTGCTGTTCACCCGGCGATGGTCGGATGAGCGGCGTCGATCCGGAGGAAGCGTTCCGCCAGACCGGCTGGCCTGGCCTGCGGGCGAGGCTGTTCCATCTGTTCTTCCTGCTGCGCCGCCCGATGACGCTCGGCGTGCGCGGGCTGGTCCATGACCGTGCCTCCAACTCGGTCTTCCTCATCCGCCACACCTACGTCCCGGGCTGGCAACTGCCGGGCGGCGGCGTCGAGGTCGGCGAGACTCTAGAGGAAGCGCTGGCCCGCGAGCTTATGGAGGAAGGCAACATCAAGCTGACCGCGCCGCCGATGCTGAGGTCGATGCATTTCAACCGCCGCTCCAGCAACCGCGACCATGTCGGCTTCTATCTGATCGAAGCCTTCAGCCAGAGTTCGCCGAAACTGCCGGACCATGAGATCGCAGAGGCGGCATTCTTCCCGCTCGATCGGTTACCCGAGGGCACGACACCGGCAACACTGCGGCGGATAGGCGAGGTTTTCGTCGGCGAGGTGGTGTTGCCTTACTGGTAACTACGCTGCCTTCCTGAACCTTACTCGGTCATGCGGTTCGCCATAGTTCAATTCCGGCCCCACCGGAACGATCCCCGTTGGATTGATCGACCTGTGGCTGCCGTAATAGTGGGCCTTGATGTGGTGCAGGTTGACCGTGCCTGACACGCCCGGCACTTGATAGAGATCGCGCAGGTAGTTCGACAGGTTCGGGTAGTCGGCGATGCGGCGAAGATTGCATTTGAAGTGTCCGACATACACCGGGTCGAAACGCACGAGCGTGGTGAACAACCGCCAATCGGCCTCGGTGACCTGCTCGCCGACCAGGTAGCGCTGCTTCGACAATCTTTCTTCGATCGTGTCGAGCGCCGAGAACAATTCGCCGAAGGCTTCCTCGTAGGCGGCCTGGGTGGTGGCGAAGCCGGCGCGATAGACGCCGTTGTTGATCGCCGGATAGACCAGCGCGTTGATCCTGTCGATCTCCATGCGCAGTGCCTTCGGATGGAAATCGACGCCGGCATCGCCCCATTCGTCGAAGGCGGAATTGAGCATCCTGATGATCTCGGAGGACTCGTTGTTGACGATGGTCTGTTCTTTCTTATCCCATAGCACCGGTACGGTGACCCGGCCCGAATAGGCTGGATCGGCCTTTGCATAGATCTGATGCAGGAAATCGAGATCGTAGAGCGTGTCGCCGGTAGCACCGTCCTCGGCTTTGAAGGTCCAGCCATTCTCGCCCATGAAATGATGCACCACGGAAACCGAGATGATGCCCTCCAGCCTCTTCAAGGCCCGGAAGATCAGCGTCCGATGTGCCCACGGGCAGGCGAGCGAGACGTAGAGATGATAGCGTCCGGGTTCCGCCTTGAAGCCGCGACTGCTGCCTTCGGCCGGCGCGCCGTCACGCGTGATCCAGTCGCGCCATTGCGAGTCCCTGCGCACGAACCTGCCGCCGCTGTCGGTGTCTTGCGGCCGTTCATGCCATTTGCCGTCGATCAGCAATCCCATGCGAAACTCCCTGTGGTGTCCGGCAACATTTAGGGAGATCGCCCGGATGTCGAAGACCTCATGTGCTGAACAGTTCGTCAATCGACGAACCAGTCCTCAAGCGAGGAACGGTGAAGGCGCCGATTGCAGCGGCGTAGATTTGATGCTAGCGGAGGCGCCGATGCTCGACTTTGCCTCCATCCGGTTCGACCGACGACGAAAGGGCGCCCGCGCTTGATGAAGCGCTGACTGGCGAACGCTGCCGCTTGCAGCAACCCTTCCTCGCATACCGGAACGCAAAGACCATGAGCCTTGCCGACGTGAAATACCTGCCGGAAACTCCGGCGCACGATGCTGAAATCGAAGCCATCAATGACGAAGCCTTCGGGCCGGGCCGTTTCGTGCTCGCCGCCTACAAGATTCGTGAGGCCGGCGGCCACGACCGCTCGATGTCTTTCGTCGCCGAAAAAGACGGCACCGTGATCGCATCCGTGCGCATGACCCGCGTCGCCGCTGGCGCCGGGCGCGCCTTGATGCTCGGACCGCTCGCCGTCCGGCCCGCTTTCAAGAATCTCGGCATCGGCCGCCGGCTGGTGGCGATCGCCCTCGACGAGGCCGCCAGGTCCGGCGCGCCGGCCGTCATACTGGTCGGCGACGAGCCCTATTACGGGCCGCTCGGCTTCAAGCGTTTTCCGCGCGGCCAGATCTCCATGCCGCGCCCGGTCGATCTCGACCGGCTGCTTCACCACGAAATCAAGCCCGGCGCCGTCGCTCGCTTTGTCGGCGAGGTCTGCCATGCGGACACCGCCCGCCTGGCGGAGCAGCTTTCGGCAATGGCCTGACCGACAGGTAGATCCATGCCTCGGTGGATCCCACCGGTCGATCCCATTGCCGGTTGCGCCTCCGTGGCAGCCTTCGTAGCATGATACTAAACCTTGGGAGGACGCCTGCATGAATCCGAACGGCCAGATCGCGATAGTCACTGGCGGCGGCTCAGGCCTTGGCGAGGCGACCGCGCGCGCCCTGGCCGCCAAAGGCGCCCGCGTCGCCATCCTCGATGTAGGCATCGAGCGCGCGGCAAAGGTCGCGGCCGAAATCGGCGGCATAGCCGTGCAATGCGATGTCAGCAGTGGCGACAGCGGCACGGCCGCCATTGCCGAGGTGGCAAAGGCGCTTGGAGAGCCGCGTATTCTCGTCAACTGCGCCGGCATCGCCATCGGTGTGAAGACGGTCGGCAAGGACGGGCCGCATCCGCTCGACCAGTACCGCCGGGTGATCGAGATCAACCTGATCGGCACCTTCAACATGATCCGCCTCGTCGCCGACCGGGCGGCGAAGCTCGATCCGCAGCAGGGCAGCGAGCGCGGCGTGATCGTCAACACCGCCTCGGTTGCCGCCTATGACGGCCAGATCGGCCAGGCCGCCTATTCGGCGTCCAAGGGCGGCGTCGTCGGCATGACGCTGCCGGTGGCCCGCGACCTCGCCCGCTCCGGCATCCGCGTCTGCACGATCGCCCCCGGCATCTTCAAGACGCCGATGATGGCCGGCATGCCGCAGGAGGTGCAGGATTCGCTCGGCGCCTCGGTGCCTTTCCCGCCCCGCCTCGGCGAACCTTCGGAATATGCCGCGCTTGCCCTCCACATTGTCGAGAACCAGATGCTGAACGGCGAGACGATCCGCCTCGACGGCGCGATCCGCATGGCGCCGAAATAACACAAGATGAGCGCGCCGACGGGCACCGGCATCGCCACCGAAAAGGCCGGCCCGCTGGCCGGCCTGAAGGTGATCGAGATGGCCGGTCTCGGCCCGGTGCCGCTCGCCGCCCTGATGCTGTCGGAGATGGGCGCCGAGGTGTTGCGCATCGAACGGGTGGACGCCGGCCATCCGCTTCTCTCGCTGCCACCGGAATACGATCTGGACCGCCATGGTCGCTCTATCCTGCGCATCGATTTGAAGCGCGCCGATGGGGTCGAGCTGCTTCTGCGCCTCGCCGAAAAGGCCGACATCCTCGTCGAGGGCTTCCGTCCGGGCGTCATGGAACGTTCGGGACTCGGGCCCGATGTCGTGCTCCGGCGCAATCCGGCATTGGTGTATGGGCGGTTGACGGGTTTCGGCCAGGATGGCCCCCTGTCGCGCCGCGCCGGCCACGACATCACCTATCTCGCTTATGCCGGCCTGCTGCATGCCTTCGGCAGGCAGAGCGCGTCCCCCGTGCCGCCGCTCAACCTCGTCGCCGATCAGGGCGGCGGCGCGATGATGCTGATCTCCGGCGTGCTGGCGGCCCTCGTGCAGCGCTGGCGGACCGGCAAAGGCGAGGTGATCGACGCTGCGATGATCGAGGGCGCCGCCATGCTCGCGGCTCCGATCCACGCCTTCATGGCGGCTGGGCTGTGGGTCGACAGGCGCGGCGAGAACCTGCTTGATTCCGGCGCGCCCTTCTATGACACCTACGAGACGGCGGACGGCCGGCATATCGCTGTCGGTTGCCTGGAACCGCGTTTCTTCGCCGAGTTCGTCCGGCTGCTGCCGCTCGATCGGCGTTTTGCCGGCACCCAATACGACAGGGCATGCTGGCCGGAGATGCGTATCGCCATCGCCGGCAGGGTGAGGCAGAAGACACGCGACGAATGGGCCGAGGTTTTTGCCGCGACCGATGCCTGCGTCGCACCTGTACTGTCGTTGTGCGAGGCCAAGGAACATCCGCACAACCGCGCACGGCAGACCTTTGTCGCATCCGGCCGGCTGGAACGGCCGGCGCCCGCGCCACGCTTTTCGAATGCCGCGTCGGCGCCTGCCGCGGCGCCCACCGCAGCCGACCTCGATCCGGCAAGCGTGCTGGCACGTTTCGGGCTCGGCGAAACTGAAATCCAGACCCTTGTCAGCTCCGGCCTGTTTGGCCAATAAACAAGATAATGGAACTCAACTTATTGAGGTGAGCTGTGACCGAGGCGAAGAAGGATGTCATACGCGCGACCGACGCTGAGGCGACCAGGCTGGCAAAGACACTGATCCGGTCCGCCCGTTTCGGCGCGCTCGCGGTGATCGAGCCTGGTACAGGCTCGCCGCTTGCTAGCCGCGTCGGCGTCGCGACCGACATCGATGGCGCGCCGCTGATCCTGGTCTCGATGCTCTCCGCCCATACCGGCGCGCTTCTTGCCGACGCGCGCTGCTCGTTGCTGGTTGGCGAGCCCGGCAAGGGCGACCCGCTGGCGCATCCGCGCATCACGCTTACATGCAGGGCGCTGCGCTTGGAGCGCGGTTCCGCCGATCATGCCCGCGCTGAGCGCCGTTACCTGAACCGCAATCCCAAGGCGAGGCTTTATGCCGGGCTTGGCGACTTCTCGATTTTTCGGCTCGAGCCAGAACGGGCGAGCCTGAACGGCGGCTTCGGCAAGGCCTATCTGCTCGAGCGCGCCGACTTGATCACCGGCGGTCCGGTCGTCGAGGAACTGGCGGCAAGCGAGCAGCCCGCGTTGGATCATATGAATGCCGACCACCGCGACGCGCTTGCGGTCTACGCCCGGCATTTCGGCGGGGCCACGGGCGAAAGCTGGATCGCCACCGGATTCGATGCCGACGGCATCGATCTTGCCTCTTCGGATGCCGTCTGCAGGGTATTCTTCCCCCGAATTCTCGGTGCAGCCGACGAGTTGCGCGCCGTGCTGGTCGAAATGGCAAGGGCCGGACGCGCGGCAGGCTAGGCACAGTATCGACAGTTGATCGTCCCAGACCGAAAGCAACCCTTGAGATTTGAAGGAAATGATCTACCCTGATTATGACGCTGATTCAGCAGCGCCTATCGATATCTGAACATTGTGGAATCAGGCGCCATTGCCCCCATGGCGGCTGGATGAGCCGGAAAACATGGGGGATCTATGATCTCGAACAAGCTAATCGCCAATGCCGAAGCGGCGGCCGCGTTTCTGACGCTCATGGGCAATGAAAAGCGCCTTCTGATCGCGAGCTATCTGATCGACGGCGAAATGTCGGTCGGCGCGATCGCCGAGAAAGTCCAGCTTAGCCAGTCCGCGTTGTCGCAGCACCTCGCCAAGTTGCGTGCGCTCGATCTCGTCGAGACCCGCCGCGACCGCCAGATGATCTACTACTCCTGCAAGTCCGACGCGGTGCGCGAGCTGCTTCGTATGCTGGAAGGCATTTTCGGCGACGGCGACCTCTCGCAGATGGCATATCGTCTGCGTCGCGCCGGGGCTTGACCCGAGGCGCCCAACGCCCGTTACCTCGCGGATGCATGTCCCCTAAAAGCGCTGAGCGGTTTTGGGAAAACGGCATGCACCACAACAAGGACTTGAAGCGCGGCGACCGACACCGCGGCGCTTTGACCGGCGAGGATTGCATGAACCTCATCCCTATAGACGACCCGCGGGATCCGCGTGTCGCGGCCTATCTCGATATCCGCGAGCGAGATCTAGTCGGCCGGCACGGGCGTTTTGTCGCTGAGGGCAAGGTGGTTCTGAACTTGCTGCTCTCGACAGGGCGCTTTGCCGCCGAATCGGCGCTCGTTCTCGAGAACAGGCTGCCCGGTCTGGAACCAGTCTTGCAGCAGGCGCCATCGGAATTCCCGGTTTACGTCGCCCGGAGCGAGATCATCGACCAAATTGCCGGTTTCCACATGCATCGCGGCATATTGGCGATCGGTATTCGCGCCGGCCAACCCTCTGCCGAGGCCTTGCTGGAGGACTTGCCCCCTCGCGCGCTCGTCGTTGTCCTGGTCGGTATTTCCAACCACGACAATATGGGCGCCATCTTCCGCAACGCCGCAGCCTTCAGCGCCGACGCAGTGCTGCTCGACGCCACCTGCTGCGATCCGCTCTATCGCAAGGCGATCCGCGTTTCGGTCGGCGCAGCGCTCAAGGTTCCCTTCGCGGTTTTCGACGGCATCGAGCGCTTCACCGCAACTCTGGATCGGCTTGGCTTCAGCCAGTTCGCGCTGTCGCCGCGCGGCGAAACCGACATCCGCGCCACGCAACCATCGCCTCGGCTGGCGCTTTATCTGGGCACCGAAGGCGAAGGCTTGCCGCAAGAGCTGCTCGCCCGTCTGCGCACGATGCGGATCGAGATGGCGGAAGGCTTCGACAGCCTCAATGTCGCCGCCGCGTCAGCCATCGCGCTGCATCACTTTTCGAACCGGTAGCGGGTCCGCAACAAGGAAATAAGGCGCCGCTCAGTTGGTCGAACCGGCCTTCTGCAGCGCCCTGACGCGATCGGCAAGACTGACGCCATGGTCTCCCTGGCTCTCATCGCGGGAGGTCGCCAGGGCCTTGGCAATCGGCGAATCCTGACCGTCGAGCTTCATAGTCAAACTCACGACCTCGGCGGCGAGCTCGTTCATCTGTTCGCGCAACGCAGCGCCGGCGCGGCGTGCGTCGCCTGACTGGTCGGGCTTTACCGCCTCGAAAGCGGCAAGATCGGTCTTGAGCCGCTTGTTCTCGCGCGCCAGAGCCGTCAGCCTCGCCTCCAGCCGTTCGCGGTCGCCTTCCAGTCTGGCCACTGCCTTGTCGATATCGTCGGCACCGCCGACAGGCCGGCCGGCGCCGTTTGCCGCGAGGTCCTGCTTCGGACGCTCACGCATCCGCGCAAGCTCCTTTTCGCGCCGGTCGAGCTTTTCCTCGCGGTCGGCAAGCGTCGCAAACAATCTCTCGAGTTTCTTGTCGAGTTCGGCGGCTCTTTTCTTCTCCGCTTTCAGGGCCTCTCGCGCGGTCTTGCTTTCCGTGGCGACTTCCTGATTGCGCCGGTCGGCTTCCTTGCGCTGGCTTTTCAGCAACGCGATGTCGCTGGCAAGCTTCTCCAGTTCCGATTCGCGCGCCACCAGTTCGATCTGCCGGTTCGACGACGAGAAGCTTGCGTCGTCATACATCTGCTCGAGCTTTTGCAGTTCCAGCGCCCGCTTCTCCAGCGCCCGCTCGGTCTGGGCCAGCCTCTCCGACAGACCGTGCAATTCCTCTTCGCGCCGCTTGAGTTCCGCGTTCTTGGCTTCGAGGTCCGACAGCGCCTGGTTCTTGTCCTTTTTCTCGACAGCAAGCCCCTTCAGCGCCTCGCGCCCACGTCCGATCTCGACCAGTTGCTCGGCCGCCTTCTCCTGCAGGCTCTTCACGGTCATCTCGAGTCGGCGCGTCGTCATTGCGTACTCGGCCCTGACCCGATCCTTTTCAGCCTGGATCTCGGCCGGCGTCAGCGGCAGCGAGGCTTCGAGGCGCCTGCGCGTGAGCACGACCGCCCGCCGCCAGACCGCTGGCGCGACCAGCGACACCAGGAAGACGGCGCAAAGGAAGCCGAGTGCGAAGAACAGGATCGACTGAACCAAGGCGGATTATCCAATATCCGAGACAGCTATTGCCCGACTGTGCCACCTTGGCATGGCTGAAATCCGGCACCGCGGCAAGAGCATGCCGCGGCGCGATCTGGATTTATCCGAACGGTTGCAACGGCGGGGACCGGATCAGAACGGATTCCAGGTGGCTCTTTCGGTAAGCTTCAGGTAGCCGAGATTGACGCCGAGCCGTGCGCCGACACCTGTTCGGATGGGAACGAGCAGCACCCTGTTGTTTTGCAGCACGTTGAAGCCGACGCCGGCGACGACGTAGGCCGAGCCGGCGACGCCGCCGAAACGGGCATAGAGATTACTCACGTCGTCGAGGTTGTAGACCAGCATCATCACCCGCGACCCCTCGCCGCCGAAATCCCAGCCGAGCGACGGGCCTTGCCAGAATACCTTATGGTCGCCGGCGTTCTTCGTGTAGAGTGTTCCCTCGCCATAGGTCAGGCCGCCGATCAGCGCGCCGGACCCTTCCTCGCCGAGCAGATAGCCGTTGGGCAGGCCGTAGGAGGCGAATATCTTCTCGACGACCGTCGCCAGGCCGCCCGATGTCGCCCCGAAAAATTTGTGGCCGGAATCGATGATCTCCTGGGCGGTGTATTCCTGCGCCCGCAGCGCGGAGGTTGAGAAGATGAGCGCGCCCATCAGGGCTATCGTCATGGTGAGGACACGGACGAAAGTCCGGTCGTAGTATCGGGAAAACATGCTTCCAAATCTCCGTCAGGGAGCACTTTCGCCGACGCCTCGCACCCCTACGGCTCTTGGCGGCCGTTCAAGGTGACTATCACTGGCAAACTATGCCGTAATCCTTTTTCAACCATTAAGCTCGCACAGGAAGATGGCGGTTCGAAGGCCTGTCCTTGCCCCTTGGTCCACTCGGCAGGCCGCTTTTCCCCTGCTTTCCCCTGCGTGAACACACCATTTTCGCCGTCGGCAATCCCGGATTTGTTGATGCAGATGCGGGTGCTGTGTATTCAGAAACCTTGGAAAAGAGCGTGATTCGTGTGGCGGGCACGAAGTATGGTCGCTCGGCCATGATTTTGAATTTAGCAGGGATTT
>JBFLWR010000030.1:0-7718 GCA_040755925.1 Pseudomonadota bacterium | reverse complement strand
GGTCGTGATCGTGACGCCGCACCTCGTGCGGCCGGTGAAACCGGGCGAGCAACTGGCGACACCATTGGACAAGACGAGGCCGGCCAACGACCCCGAACTCATGCTGCTCGGCCAACTCGAAGTCAGCAAGGACATGATCCGCAAGTATGAACAGGGCGACGGCGTGACCGGCCCGTACGGCCACATGCTGGACGTGAAATCGAAGGACAAGCTGCTCTATGTCAAGAAATAAGCTCCTGCTCGTCCTTCTGTCCTGTGGCCTGCTTGCCGGCTGCGCGGCGGACTATCTGAACCACTACGACACGATGACTTTGGCGTCGGGCGACGCGCAGAAAACCAATGAGATGCTGCAGACGGTCGATCCGTATAAGCCGGCCTCCAACAACACGAAGATCGAGGGAGACGGCGCGCGGTCCGTCGCTATCGTTCAGAAAAACAAGCTTCCGCCGACAACATCCGCGCCGGCGACGAGCATGACAGTGAATGTCGGGCCGTCGGCCGCGACCACGCCGCCGGCGAACTGAACAGAAGGGTGAGGTGCGCCAGGCAAGCGAGGACGCCTGGCACGAATGGAACAGAGAGTAGGGTCATGTTGGGGACCATTCGTGCATTTTGGAGAGATCAACGCGGCATAGCGATGATCTTCGCCGCCATCATGTTGCCGGTGCTCGTCGGCCTGGCGCTTCTCGCCATCGACATGAGCCGGGCCAACGGCCTCCACAACGACATGCAGAAAGGCGCGGACGCCTATGCGCTTGCCGCTGCCGCGGAGCTAGACGGCAACCCCGATGCGATAACGCGCGCCAACAGCGCGATCGCCAACCTTCTGACGACCAACAGCACGCTGTTTTCGACCTCTGGCAGCCACACGCTGACCACCGCCGACATCACGGTTACCTATCTGACCGGCATACCGGCCAGCGACACAATCGCATTGAGCGCGGCGGGTCTGGACTCCAACAACGTAAACTGGGCTACCACCGATCCAAAGGCCGCCAAATTTGCCGAGGTGACGGTGAACTCCACCGCCTTCGCGACCATCTTCCCAGCAAGCTTCGTCGGCGGCAGCAACGGCATGAACTTGCAGACCCAAGCGGTGGCGGGATTCACCAATGCGCTCTGCCAGTTCACCCCGATGTTTATCTGCAACCCATACACGTCGATCGGCGCTCTCCAGACCGCGCTCTCCGGCACGTCGAAACCGATGATCTGGCTGAAGGAACAGCAAGGCGGAGCCAGTGCTCAGTACGGGCCGGGCAACTATGGCTTTCTGTCGTCCCCGGAAGGCGACAAGTCGACAGGCACGATAACCGAGATGTTCGCGGTGACCAATCCACCGGCCTGTTACGGTCAAAATGGAGTCACCACCCGCCCCGGCAACATCCCGCCAGTGGACGCCGGCATCAACACGCGCTTCGACATGTTCAGCAATGGCGGCCCCTACAAAACCGATCCGACGGTGAACCCACCGGCGCCGAACGTCCGCAAGGGCATGGCGGTAAAGAACGCTGGCAAGAACAATTGCAGCTATTCCGCCCCCAGCAACGGACAGGCTAGCAACTACAAGGCACTGCCAAGGGATAATTGCTTCTACACTGGCGCCTGCGCGCAAGCCGGCGTTCTCGGCAACGGCACCTGGGACTTCACCGGCTATTGGAACGTGAACCATCCAGGCGCCAGTACTTCCGGCGTGTTGACGAGTTGCGGCTCGAGCCCCAGCCGGTACTGCGTCTACAAATACGAGATCGCGAACCCGACCTTGGCAAGCGGACCGGAAGCCACCGCACCGCAGTGCAACACGACAACACAAGGCGCGGACAGGCGACTGCTTTACGTGGCGGTCATCGATTGCGTGGCCAACACGGTCAAAGGCGGCGGGCAGACTTTGCCGGTCCAGGCTTTTGCCAGCGTATTTGTGACCGAGCCTGCTGGCGGTGCGCCGAACGCCGACATCTACGGCGAGATGGAGGACATCAGCACCGTGGTCGGCCAGGGCACGCTGAAGAAGCTGCAGCGCAACGAAGCGCAGTTGTACCGATGAAACCCATGTTCGCTGCGCTCATCCACATCATCGGTCGGTTTCGAAACGATCAAGGCGGAGCTGCCCTCGTCGAGGTAGCGCTGGTTACGCCCTTTCTGCTGCTGTTGTCGGCCGGTGTGTACGAATTCTCGAATATCTTGAACACACGCCTGCTGCTCGCGGCTGGCGTCGAGGATGGCGCCCGCTACATGGCCCGTTGCAACGACAGCAACTGGAGCAACTGCGTTACACTCGGCACAAACCTGGCCGTCAACGGAGCCGTGACAGGCGGCAGCGCACGAGTTCTCGGTTGGACCACGGCCCAGGTGACAGTGACCACGACTTCGACCCCTGCGGTGGACGCTTCAACCGGAAAGGAACTTTATCTCAGCAGCACGGGGACCGTGAACGTGGTGCAGGTCAGCACCTCGTTTCCCTACAGCAATCTCGGTCTATGGGGCTATCTCGGCTTTGGCGCCCTCACCCTGACGGTCTCGCACCAGGAGCGGGTGTTCGGATGGTGAGGCGGCTGGGCAAATTCGGCAGCGACCAGAACGGCGCCACGATGGTCGAGATGGCCATCACGTTGCCGATGCTGCTGATCCTTCTGCTCGGCTTCGTCGATTTCGGCTACGCCTTCTACCAGTGGAATGCCGCCAACAAGGCGGTTCAACTGGGAGCCAGGATTGCCCAGGTTTCCGACCCGGTCGCCAGCGGGCTTGCCCTTGAGGCGAAGACCCCCTCCGATTCGACCCAGGTCGGCGCGGCCGTCCCGGCCGGTACTTATGACTATATCTGCACCGCGAACGCCGCCGGCACGGTTTCATGCGCCTGCGCCACCGGCAGCACCTGCCAGAGCCTGACGGCCAACCAGGCGGCGTTCAACTTCATATTCAACGGCGGCAGCAGCGGCCGGGCGGGGATGGCGAACATCCTGCCGACCCTGCAGAAATCCGAAGTCCGCGTCGAATATGCCGCCACCGGCCTTGGCTATTGGACACGCCCCAACGGGCCAGTGCCCACCATCACAGTCAGCATCGTCAATCATCCCATCCAGTTTTTCTTCCTGGGCGGACTGCTCGGGTTCGGGAACCTCACCATGCCCTCCATGCTGAGCACGGCCACGGGCGAAGATATCAAGAGCACCTATCCATGAACGCCATCGACACCAGAGTCCTCCCGACCAAGCGCAAGCAGGTGGCGCTGTTTTCGTCCGATGCGGATTTCAAGCGGGACGTGACGACCAGGCTCGACGCCCTGGCGATCTACGACGTCAAGGTCTCGGAGGCGGCCGAGTTCCTGAATAGGCCGGCGGCCGACGCGCGCCCCGGCATCATCATCCTCGATCTCGGCAATGGCGAACTGCTCGGCAATCTGGCCATCGTCGAAGCGCGTTCAAACTGGGCATCGGTGCCCCTGATCGCGGTCTCGGGCGAACTGACGTCGGAGCAGACGCGCGTGCTTGTTCGCATGAATGCGTCGGACTGGCTGCACAAGCCGCTCGACGCCAAGGAACTGCTCAACGCCGTCACTTTCCACGACACCGGCAGCCAGGGCACCAAGAGCCGGATCGTCACTTTCATTGCCGCCAGCGGCGGCGCCGGCGCCACGACGCTGGCGATATCGGCGGCCGAACATCTGGCTTCGAAATCAACCGAGCGCGCGGCTTCGACCTGCCTGGTCGATCTCGATTTCCAAAGCGCCAATTGCGGCGCCTATCTCAATCAATTCAACCAGTTCGACCTCACGGGCATCATAAGCCAGCCAGAGCGGCTCGATGTCGAATTGATGGATGTGATCAAGCTGTCGCGACCGTCCGGCCTGACGCTCTATTCGTTCGAGCGGCCGCAATTGCCGTTCGAGCCGCATGGTTCGGATTTCGTCTTCAAGCTGCTCGATCTCGTCGCCTATCGCTTCGACGATATCGTCATCGATCTTCCCAACATCGAGACGCAGTGGCACGAATCGGTGCTGCGCACCAGCGACGAGATCTTCATCGTCTTCGAGCTCAACGTTGCATCGCTGAGGCAAGGCAAGCGGCTCTACAAGAAGATCCGCGAACTGCGCGGCAACAACGTCAACATCACGCTGGTAGCCAACAAGCACAAGCGCAAATGGTTCGGCAACCACTTCTCGCGCAGCGAGCTGGAGAAGATCTTCAAGGCGCCGCACATCAAGTCGTTGGCGCTCGACAACGCCCTTCTGGCCGACGCGCTGAACCGCGCCGTCCTTCCTTCGGAAGTGGATGGGCGGGCGCGCTTCAACAAGGAACTGAAGCGCATGTTCAAGGAGCGGCTGGACAATGCCCAGCGCTAGACGCCACATCGCGACCCGCCTCGCCGGCGCATGCCTGGCCGGCATCGCGCTGGCGTCGGCCTGCGATCTCGTGGCCGCGGCGTCGGGACTGGCCGACCGCCCGCCGCTGCCGGCGATGGGTCCCAGCCTGCGCAAGGCAGTCGCCTTCCAGACCGCCGAGCAGCCCGGGACGATCATCATCCGCAAACAGGAGAAGGCGCTTTACCTGGTGACCGGCCAGGGCCAGGCGCTGCGCTACCGGATCAGCGTCGGCCGCGACGGGTTCGGCTGGACCGGGACCGTCAAGGTCTCCGCCAAGACCGAATGGCCGGAATGGCGCCCGCCGAAGGAGATGCGCGCGCGCCAGCCCGAATTGCCGGCGATGGTGCCGGCCGGTCCCTACAATCCGCTTGGCGCCAGGGCGCTCTATTTGTCGCGCGAAGGCCGCGACACGCTCTATCGCATCCACGGCACCAACGATCCCAAGGGTGTCGGTTTCGACGGCACATCGGGCTGTTTCCGTCTGACGAACACAGACGTAATCGATCTTTTCAAGCGCGTCGCAGTGGGCGCAAAGGTGGTGGTTGAATGACGATGATCCGCGAACCGGACGTTCCGGCAATCGAGCTCGGCGAGCGCGAGACCGCCCCCGGCAAACCGAGCCGGGCGAAGATAATCGGCGTCATCGTCGCGGGTGCGATGCTGGTCACCGCCATCAACGTGACCGCCGCCATCTATCTCTACCGCGGCGTCAACGACCTTCGGACGATGGAGACGCGGCTCGAACAGCTCGGCCAGTTCGAGCAGCGGATCGGCGCCAAGATCGACACCGTCAACAACGGTTTCCAGAGCCGATTCGAGACGCTGGACCGGCAATTGCAGGCGAGCTTCGGCCAGATCAACGGCAACTTTGCCCGGCTCGAGCAGGGAGGAGCGGCTAACGCGGCGGACAGCGAGGCGCCTCGCGCGCCCGAACCGGCGACGCTCGCAGCCACGACGGTGGCGGAAGCATCGGTTGCCGACAGCGGTTCCGACCCACAAGGCGCCGACGCGCCGCGTCCGTTCAAAAAGAAAACCGCGCCTCCCGGCCCAAATCCGTCCTACCAGCGCATCGAGCAGCCCGACGGCAAGGTCTACTACAAGAAGATCAACTGATATTGCGCATGGCGACGGCGGAAGCGCTTCAGCCGGAGGGCGTTGAGCCTAGAGGTCGCGCTGCAGGGCGAGAATGCGGACCGCGCGAGCCCCGGCGCGCTGTCTTGCCTCACGCAGGAAGGCGACGTGGCAGTAGGCGCACGCAGCAAGGCCAAGGCAAAGCACCAGGCAATTCTTCGCGTTGAAGTCCATTATCAGCGAGAACTGAAAGCCGCGCGGCGCGGTGAACGACGCGATCGTGCTCGCCGTCTCCGAATGGCTGCCGGCAGCGATCATCAAGCCGGCGAAAAGCAAGGCGGCGTGATTGGCAAGAAAGAAGCCCGCTGACCGTTTCGATCTGCAGGCCATCCAGCAGACGGCCGACGCAACGAGGATTATGGCTGCGTCGAGAGCCATCGAGCCGCCGAGATAGAAATCCACCTGCTGCCAGAACATCGTCGAGAAAGGCCGCAGCTCAATCCAGACATGCCACATTGCGGGACTCGCCGGAAAAGCGCCAAGCAGGAATGTCGCCATTCGCTCCGCCCCAAGCAGGAGCAACATGAGGGCCGGGAAAGCAAAAAGCAGTATCGGCTTGCGCGTCATGTCATCCCCTCGACATCCGATAGGCTGAATTTAAACGGGATTGGTTGCGCAAGGCTTAACGCAACGCCTTGCTTTTCAAGCAATGTCGCCAGTGGCTAATGTATGTTTCGTCGAAGCGGTCGAGACCGCGGCAGCGTCTTCGAGCATGAGCTGGCCTTCGCGGAGATGCTCCACTCGACGGCGGATAGGCTGTCGGACAGCCAGACGAAGCAGGCCTGGAGTTTTCGCACATCAGCAACTGAGCCGCCGCGCGCTTCGGCCAGTCTGGATTGTTCGTGAGGGAAGCTGGTGCTGCGAGAGAGGATTGAACTCTAGGTAATTTCATATAAATCAATAACTTACTACATGTTTTGTAACATTGTGACGCCCCTTGAGATGACCAGGCAGAGATGGATTCACAGTTGGCCAGTCTCGAGCGTTTGACCCGGCGATAGAACCTCAAAGGCCAGCAACTTCGAATTTTCCGAGCGTAGGTATGTCGTAAAAGGGGCCAACCGACACTCAGCAATGGTGCTTGCATCTGCCTGGTCACGTCTATTCCACGTCCAGTTGCTATCGCACTTCGCTTCTGCAAAGCCCTACTGGAACTGCGTCGTTAGAATTCACAGGAAAACATCTATGGCGCCCGCAAATACAGCTGGTCTGTCGGGAAGTGTCTGCTAAGGTCGGTAGGGGGGGGGGTAGAATTTGCATCAGCTTCGATTCGTAGACCTATTTGCTGGTCTCGGTGGATTCCATGTCGCCTTAGCGCGGCTTGGACATCGTTGCGTCCTGGCCTGCGAAATCGACTCCGAGTTGAGGCGACTGTATGCGCTTAATTTTGGAGTAAAGCCGGAGGGCGACATTCGGTCGATAGCGCTCACCGACATCCCACCACACGATATTCTATGTGCTGGATTTCCCTGCCAACCCTTTTCAAAGGCTGGCAAGCAAGCTGGCCTCGCTTGTGGCAAGGATGGCGATCTTGCCAGCGTCATTGTTAGCTGGGCGCGAGCGGCACGACCACGATATCTGCTTCTGGAGAACGTGCCCAACCTGTTGCGACACGATGGCGGTCGCACCTGGCGATGGCTAAGTCAAGAACTCCGACATGCCGGCTACAGCCTCGACGCCAAGATTATGTCACCACATGAGCACGGAGTGCCGCAGATCCGCGAGAGACTAATCATCGTTGGCGCGCGCGATGGCCTTGATCGTTTCTCTTGGCCGGCGCCTTCTGACAGACCCACCGACATCCGCAGTGTGCTCGACGAGAATTGCTCCCCAGAGACTAGACTCGCTCCACGCGTAATTGAGGCGTTGGAGATATGGGATGCGTTCCTGAAGTGCTACCCCAAGCACGATCGCAAGCCCTGGTTTCCGATCTGGGCTGCTGAGTTTGGCGCTACCTATCCCTTCTCTACCACGGCTCCGCTTGCCATACCAGCAGTTGCCCTTCGGCAATTCCGCGGCTCTTTTGGCGAGCCAATGGATAGGACAGACGATGATGCGATGGCAGCCAAGCTGCCGCCTTATGCGCGCACCGCGCGACCGATCCCTGCCTGGAAGGCCCGGTTTCTCCAACTGAATCGCGACCTTTACGAGCGAAATCGAGCGTGGATTGACCCCTGGCTGCCTAGACTCCGCGTTTTTGATCACAGCTTCCAGAAATTCGAGTGGAACT
>JBFLWR010000003.1:0-26162 GCA_040755925.1 Pseudomonadota bacterium | reverse complement strand
CACCAGCGCGCCGGCGCCGCCGCCCACATTGCCCTGCGCCAGCACCTGCCCGTCGATCAGCGGGATGGCGTATTTGATCCCGGCAACGCCGTTGATGCGGCTCGCCACCTGGGCGTAGTCCTCCAGCGGCGAATCGAGCGGCTGCACGATCAGATGGCCGTTGACGCCAAGGATGCGGGTGAGCAGTTCGGCGCGAAAACCGTTCATGACCGCCATGACGACGATCAGCGTGGCGACGCCCAGCATGATGCCGAGGAAGGAGATCGAGGCGATCACCGAGATCACCGTCTCCTTGCGCCGTGAGCGCAGGTAGCGCCACGCCACCATGCGCTCGAAGCCCGAAAAGGCACCCGCCGGTTTTCTGGCCGCCGACACCTCGGTCATGCAGCGATACCCAGGCGCTTCTTGGCCTCGGCGACCGGCAGCGTCTCGCGCTCGCCGGTCCGGCGGTTCTTGATCTCGACCTCGCCGGCGGCGACGCCGCGCGGACCGACGATCACCTGCCACGGCAGCCCGATCAGGTCGGCGGTGGCGAACTTGCCGCCCGGCCGCTGGTCGGTATCGTCGTAGAGCACGTCCTTGCCGGCGGAAGTCAGCGCCGCGTAAAGCTCGTCGCAGACGCGGTCGCAGTCGCCGTCGCCCGCCTTCATGTTGATTAGGCCGATATCGAACGGCGCAACGGCTTCCGGCCAGATGATGCCGTTCTCGTCATGACTCGCCTCGATGATCGCCGCCACCAGGCGCGACGGGCCGATGCCATAGGAGCCGCCTGAGGCGAAATGGTCCTTGCCGTCGGGGCCGGTCACCTTGGCGCCCATCGGCTTCGAATACTTCTCGCCGAAATGGAAGATATGGCCGACCTCGATGCCGCGCGCCGAGAGCCGGTCGCCCTCGGGAACCTTCTCCCAGGCCGCCTCGTCATGCATTTCGTCGGTGGCGGCGTAAGGTGTCGTCCAGTCCTTCACAATACCGCCGATCTCGCCGTCATTGGCAAAATCTGTGCTCGCACCAGGCACGTCGAGCGAGAGATAGGCGCGGTCGCAGAACACCTGGCTTTCACCAGTCTCGGCCAGGATGATGAATTCGTGGCTGAGGTCGCCGCCGATCGGCCCGGTGTCGGCCCTCATCGGGATCGCCTGCAGCCCCATGCGCGTGAACGTCCTCAGATAGGATACGAACATGCGGTTGTAGGCCGCCCTGGCGCCTTCGAAATCGAGGTCGAAGGAATAAGCGTCCTTCATCAGGAATTCGCGCGAACGCATCACGCCGAAGCGGGGGCGCACCTCGTCGCGGAACTTCCACTGGATGTGGTAGAGGTTGAGCGGCAGGTCCTTGTAGGACTTCACATAGGCGCGGAATATCTCGGTGACCATTTCCTCGTTGGTCGGACCGTAGAGCATGTCGCGGTCCTGCCGATCCTTGATGCGCAGCATCTCCTTGCCATAGTCGTTGTAGCGGCCGCTCTCGCGCCACAGATCCGCCGACTGGATGGTCGGCATCAGGATTTCGAGCGCGCCGGCGCGGTTCTGTTCCTCGCGGATGATCCGGCAGACCTTGTCCAGCACCCGCTTGCCGAGTGGCAGCCAGGAAAAGCTGCCCTGTCCCTGCTGGCGGATCATGCCGGCGCGCAGCATCAGCCGATGCGAAACGATTTCGGCTTCGCGGGGATTTTCTTTGAGAATAGGCAGAAAGTAGCGCGACAAACGCATGGATTGGTCCGTGGATGAAAAAGGCGGCGCAAGAATCGGCGCAACCGGGGCTGCTTGCCCGGGCTTCATAGCCATTTCATGACCGAATGGAAACCCGAGTGCCCCAAAGTATCGGGGCCTTCTGCACCTAACCAAAAAGGGCATCTTGGCGCGAAAGTGGCGCAAATGGCTTTTTGATCGATTCACAAGCAAGCCCTGCTGCACTATTGTGCAGTGCAGCACGATATTGCCCGTTTCGAGGCAAAATTCTTCGTGACATTTTCACCTGCCTTGGTCTAGTGTGCGCCGATAACCGAGAGGGCGGAGAAAAATCTGCTCTCCTACGCGGTCAAAGTCTTGGGAGGATGCGATCTAGGCGCGGTAACTCGCTGCCGCCGGACACCGGAAACGGATCGGACGCGTTTAAATTGCAAGGCCTCGTGCCTTGCATTTTTTTTGTGCAATCATCTGCTTAGCACGACAAACCGCCAAACAGCATAATGTCTGATCGGCCAGCGAAATCGGAAGCCGGCTTCCGATTTCAACCAGCGCGCGTGGCTGTTTGCTCAATACTTGCGGAAACTGTGTAAGACTTTAGTTGCTGCCACTATGACTAAAGTCCGGCACGATGTGCGGGATATCGTCAAAGCCGTATCCCAGGCCCTTCGTCACGCCGTAGAACGCACCGATGACGATCGCGGTGACGATCGTGGTGCGTATCACGGCGCGCAGCATATGCGGGCCGCGTGGCGCGCTCGAAACCGTGCCAAGCGTCACGTCCTCATCCTCATCCTGCGTGCGCAGGCTGAAGGGCAGCACGGCAAACAGCACCAGCCACCAGGTGACGAAGAACAGCGCTACCAGCGAAACCCAGTTCATGCCTGCTCCAGTTCCACGAGCGTACCGAAGAAGTCCTTGGGATGCAGGAACAGCACCGGCTTGCCATGCGCGCCAGTCTTCGGGTTGCCGTCGCCGAGCACGCGCGCTCCGCTCGCCTTCAGATGGTCACGCGCCGCCAGGATGTCGTCGACCTCGTAGCAGACGTGATGCATGCCGCCGGACGGATTCTTCTCGAGGAAAGCGGCAATGGGAGATGCCTCGCCGAGCGGCTCCAGCAACTCGATCTTGGTGTTGCCGACATCGACGAACACCACCGTCACGCCATGCTCGGGCAGCGCCTGCGGCGTGCTCAGCCGCGCACCGAGCGTATCGCGATAGGCTGCGATCGCCGCTGCCAGATCCGGCACGGCGAGCGCGACATGGTTCAGGCGTCCGAGCATACAACGCTCCGCTTTCAGGGGAGTAAGGCAGTGGGGGAAACAAGTAACTGCTTGTTCTTCCCTACTCCCCTATTCCCTTATTCGTCACCGCGTGACGAATACAGTCACCAGCGGCTTCTTGCCCCAGGCTTCGTTGGCGGCGCCGCGGACGGCGCGGCGAACCGCCTCCTGCACCAGGTCGAGGTCTTTTCGGCGCTGGCGGGGGATGGAGTCCACCGCGCCGATTGCCGCATCGAGCATCAGGTCTTCCAGCGTATCGCCTTTAGCGTCGGCCTCGGCGACGCCGATCGCCACCAGGTCGGGGTCGCCGGCAAGCTCGTATTTGTCGTCGAGCACGACATTGACCGCGACGTGACCGGCGAAGGACAGCTTGCGCCGGTCGCGTATGCCCATCGCCTGATCGGTGCCGATCAGCTGCCCATCCTTGTAGAGCCTGCCGAACGGCACCTGGTCGATGATCGTCGCCGGGCCGGGCCAGAGCCTCAGCATATCGCCGTCGCGCACCTGCGCCACCTGGCCGATGCCAGACATCGACATCAGCGAGCCTTGCGCCACCAGATGCGCCGCCTCGCCATGCACCGGCACGCCGATCCGCGGCCGCACCCATTCATACATCTTGCGCAGCTCGCTGCGGCGTGGGTGGCCGGAGACATGCACCAGCGCGTCGCCGTCCTCGACGATCTTCATGCCGAGGTCGATCAGCCGGTTCTTGATCTCGAGGATCGCCTTCTCGTTGCCGGGGATTGTGCGCGAGGAAAACACCACGGTATCGCCGGCCGTCAGCGATACCGATTTCATCTCGTCGCGCGACAGCTTCGCCAGCGCCGCCAGCGGCTCGCCCTGGCTGCCGGTGCAGATGATCACCAGGTTCTCGCGCGGGATATAGCCGTAATCCTCCTCGGCGATGAATTCCGGCAGACCGTCCATGTAGCCGAGCTCGCCAGCGACATCGATGACGCGCTTCAGCGAGCGGCCAAGCACCAGGCACTGGCGGCCGGCATCGCGCGCTGCCCTGGCGATCGACACGATGCGCCCGACATTGGAGGAAAAGGTGGTGACCGCCACTCGGCCTTTGGCGCTCTCGATCACGCCCTTGAGGCCCTCGCCCACCGCCACTTCGGAGGGCGACTCGCCTTCCCTCAATGCATTGGTTGAATCGCAGATCAGCGCCAGCACGCCCTTGTCGCCATAGGCGCGGAAGCGCGCCTCATCGGTCTTCGGGCCGATCGTCGGTTCCGGGTCGATCTTCCAGTCGCCGGTGTGGATGACAGCGCCGGCAGGCGTGGTGATGGCGAGCGACATCGGCTCGGGGATCGAGTGCGCGACGGGGATAGCCTCGATCTCGAACGGACCGATCGTAAACTTTTCGCCGGCCCGGTAGATCGTTGCCGGTATCTTCGGCGCGCCCTGCTCGCCCTGCCGCTTGGCTTCCAGCAGCCCCGCCGTGAACGGCGTCATCCAGACCGGAACCTTGAGCTTTGGCCAGACGTCAAGCAGCGCCCCGTAGTGGTCCTCATGCGCATGGGTGATGACGATGCCTCGCAACCCGTCGAGGTTCTCCTCGATGAAGCGGGTGTCGGGCAGGATCAGGTCGACGCCGGGATGCGCGCTGTCCGGAAAGGTGACGCCGACATCTACGACGATCCATTCGCGCGCATCCGCCGGCCCGTAACCGTAGAGGGCGAAGTTCATGCCGATCTCGCCGACGCCGCCGAGCGGCGCAAAGACGAGTTCGGCGTTTCCGGTGTCCGCCATTAATTCTTTCCTTCCTGGCCCTTCAGGCCAAGTCCATCGAGCAATTCCAGGAAAAGTGTCTAACCGTTTTCCGTCCGGAATTGCGCAAAAAACAAAACTATACCCGCGCCGAAGCGACTGCGCCAAAGTGCACATCGCCGGCAGCGATGGTCAGTACGGATCCTGCATCGTCGCGGATCACGAAACGGCAGTCCTCGTCAATGGTCTCGAAGACGCCCCGCACCACATTGCCGTCAATTCTGACAGCAACCTCGCCGCCAAGGCCGGCGGCGCGGGTCAGCCAGCGCTGCCTGATGGCAACCAGTCCCCGCCCCTCGTCCCACAGCCTGGCATTCTCGCTCCAGGCGTCGGACAGGGCCAGGAACAGGGTCTCGGCGTCGCAGCTGGCGCCCAGCGCCTGCAGCGAGGTCGCGGGATACGGCAAATCCTCGGGATAGGCCACGACATTGACGCCGATGCCAACGGCGACGGCAAAGCGACCGCCCTCCAGCATCGCCGATTCCAGCAGGATACCGGCCAGCTTGGCGCCCGACGCCAGCACATCGTTCGGCCATTTCAACTCGAAACGGTTACGCCCCTGGCTCGCCCCGTCGAGCGCTACGGCGATCCTTCCCTGCGGCACGACCGCATCAAGCGCGTCGGCAAGCGCCAAACCCGCAACAAAGCCTAAGGTTGCGGCGAGCCGAAGCTCGCCGCCGGGAACGACGAGCAGCGTTGCCGCCAGATTGCCTTCGGGTGTCGCCCAGGCGCGTCCGCGCCTGCCGCGACCGCTTTCCTGCTTCTTCGAGACGATCCACAGCTTGCCGGGATCGCCGGCCCGCGCGTGGTCCAGCGCCAGCGCGTTGGTGGAGCCGACGCTGTCATGTGCCTCGAGCCGGAACCCTTCCGACGCCGCGGTGGGAGCCAGCCGAAACGTCATCCCGTCAGAAAAATGTCTTTGCGGCGGCTTCGGCGTAATTGCCGATCGGTCCGCCGATCAGCACGTAGAACAGCACGAAGGCGCCGCTGACGCCGAGCACGAGGCGCAGTTCGCTGGCCATCGGCACGAAGCCGCCGACCGGTTCGTCGAACCACATGATCTTGATGATGCGCAGGTAATAATATGCACCCACCACCGAGGCCAGCACACCGATGATCGCCAGCGCGTAAAGATGCGCATTGATGGCGGCGAGGAAGACGTACCATTTCCCCCAGAAGCCCGCGAGCGGCGGTATGCCGGCCAGCGAGAACATCAGGATGGTGAGGATGGTGGCCATGATCGGGTTGGTGGTGGCGAGGCCGGACAGATCGCTGATCTGCTCGACATTGCCC
This sequence comes from Pseudomonadota bacterium, assembly GCA_040755925.1. GTDB lineage: Bacteria > Pseudomonadota > Alphaproteobacteria > Rhizobiales > Rhizobiaceae > Mesorhizobium. The sequence goes on along the minus strand of JBFLWR010000003.1, from coordinate 20,128 downwards.
TCCTTGCGCCGCATGGCGAGGATGAAGGCGAAGGTGCCGAGCGTCATCACCAGATAGATCAGCATGTAGATGACGACGCCGCGCACGCCAGCCTGGCTGTTGGCGGCGAGGCCGACCAGCGCGTAGCCCATGTGGCCGATCGAGGAATAGGCCATCAGGCGCTTGATGTTGGTCTGGCCGATGGCCGCGAAGGCGCCCAGCGCCATCGAGGCGATCGAGATGAAGACGACGATCTGCTGCCAGTCGGCGGCGATCGGCTTGAAGGCACCCATGGTGACGCGCACGATCAACGCCATCGCCGCCATCTTCGGCGCCGCGGCGAGGAAAGCCGTCACCGGCGTCGGCGCGCCTTCATAGACGTCCGGCGTCCACATGTGGAACGGCACGGCCGAGATCTTGAAGGCAAGTCCCGCGAGAACGAAGACCAGGCCGAAGACCAGGCCGAGCTGACGCTCGCCGCTGCCGAGCGCCGTCGCGATCTCGTGGAAGCCGGTGTTGCCGGTGTAGCCGTAGACGAGGCTGATGCCGTAGAGCAGCATGCCCGACGACAGCGCGCCGAGCACGAAGTACTTCAGTCCGGCCTCGGTCGAGCGGAGATTGTCGCGGTTGATCGCCGCCAGCACATAGATCGCCAGCGACTGCAGCTCGAGCCCGAGATAGAGCCCGATCATGCTGTTGGCCGAGATCATCAGCAGCATGCCGAGGGTGCAGAGCAGGATCAGCACCGGATATTCGAACTTGTCGAAATGCTCCTGCCTGGCGAAGCGCATCGACATGACCAGCGTCACGGCGGAACCGATCAGCGCCAGCATCTTCATGAAGCGGCCGAAGGAATCCTGGACGAACGAGCCGCCATAGCCCGGCCCTTCGCCGCCGGAAGAGGCAAGCCAAACGCCGGCGATGACCAGGACAACGACAGCGAGTCCGGTCACGGTCATGGTGTTGTTGGAGCGGGAATAGGCTCCCACCATCAGAAGCGCGAGCGCGCCGATGGCGAGGATCAGTTCCGGCGTCGAGAGCGAAAGGCTGGAGAGAAGGTCCGGCGTCATGGTTTTTCCCCAGTCAGTTCGCCGCCGCGGTCTGCGCGGAATTGATGGATGCGGTGACGTTGGTGACGAGCGTCTTGACCGAGGCCGCCGTCGCGTCGAACACCGGCGCCGGGTAGACGCCGAAGAAGATGACCAGCACTACCAGCGGGTAGACGATCGCCTTCTCGCGCGGCGAGAGATCGAGCAGGTTCTTCAGGCTCTCCTTCGTCAACGCGCCGAAGATCACGCGGCGGTAGAGCCAGAGCGCATAGGCCGCCGACAGGATGACGCCGGTGGCGGCGAAGAAGGCAACCCAGGTGTTGACCCGGAAGACGCCGAGCATGGTCAGGAATTCGCCGATGAAGCCGCTGGTGCCGGGCAAGCCGACATTGGCCATGGTGAAGATCATGAACACGGTTGCGTATTTCGGCATGTTGTTGACCAGGCCGCCATAGGCGTCGATCTCACGCGTGTGCATGCGGTCGTAGATGACGCCGACGCACAGGAAGAGCGCGCCCGAGACGAGCCCGTGGCTGAGCATCTGGAAGATCGCGCCCTGCACGCCTTCCTGGTTCATCGCGAAGATGCCCATGGTGACGAAGCCCATGTGGGCGACCGACGAATAGGCGATCAGCTTCTTCATGTCCTCCTGCATCAGCGCCACCAGCGAGGTGTAGATGATGGCGACGACGGAGAGCGTGAAGACCAGCGGCGCGAACATTTCCGAAGCCACCGGGAACATCGGCAGCGAGAAGCGCAGGAAGCCGTACCCGCCCATCTTCAGGAGGATGCCGGCCAGGATCACCGAGCCCGCCGTCGGCGCCTCGACGTGAGCGTCGGGCAGCCAGGTGTGCACGGGCCACATCGGCATCTTCACCGCGAAAGAGGCGAAGAAGGCGAGCCACAGCCAGGTCTGCATGTTGGCCGGGAAGCTGTGCGTCAGCAGCGTCGGGATGTCGGTGGTGCCGGACTGGTAGAACATCGCCATGATGGCGAGCAGCATCAGCACCGAGCCGGCCAGCGTATAGAGGAAGAACTTGAAAGAGGCATAGACGCGCCGCTTGCCGCCCCAGACGCCGATGATGATGAACATCGGGATCAGGCCGGCCTCGAAGAAGACGTAGAACAGCACGATGTCGAGAGCGCAGAACACGCCGATCATCAGCGTCTCGAGGATCAGGAAGGCGATCATATACGCCTTGACCCGCTTCTGGATCGCATCCCACGAGGCGAGGATGCAGAGCGGCATCAGGAAGGTGGTCAGGATGACGAACAGCATCGAGATGCCGTCGACGCCCATATGGTAGGAGATGCCGGAATCCAGCCAGGCGTATTTCTCGACGAACTGGAAGCCGGCCTGCGAATTGTCGAAGCCCTTCCAGATGAACAGCGAGATCACGAAGGTGAACGCCGTCGTGATGAAGGCGATGCTGCGGATGTTGCGACGCGCGTTTTCGCTGTCGTCGCTGATCGGCAGTATGAGCAGAACACCAACCAGCGGCAGGAAGGTGACCAGCGAGAGGATTGGCCAGTCGGTCATCAGAGCATCATCCAGGTGACGAGAGCGGCCACGCCGATCAGCATGGCGAAGGCATAGTGATAGAGATAACCGGTCTGCAGCTTGACGACCCGGTTGGTGACGTCGACGACCCGCGCTGAGATGCCGTCGGGGCCGAGCCCGTCGATAATGGCGCCATCACCGGTCTTCCACAGGAACCTGCCGAGGCGCTTCGCCGGCCGCACGAACAAGAAGTCGTAGAGCTCGTCGAAGTACCACTTGTTGAGCAGGAAGGCGTATAGGCCACGGTGCTCCGCCGCGAGGTTCTTCGGCATGTCCGGCCGGCGAATGTAGAACTGCCAGGCGACCGCGAGGCCGATCAGCATGGCGACGAACGGCGCCAGTTCCACCCAGAGCGGCAATTCGTGGATCTCGTGCAGGATGTGGTTGTCCGGCAGCGTGAACAGCGATGCCTTCCAGAACTCGGCATAACCCTCGCCGATGAAGGCGCCGTGGAAGACGATGCCGGCGAACAGCGCGCCGACCGCGAGCACGTAGAGCGGCACCAGCATCACCGGCGGCGACTCGTGGACGTGATGCATGACCTCGTGGCTCGCGCGCGGCTCGCCGTGGAAGGTCATGAAGATCAGCCGCCAGGAGTAGAAGCTGGTGAAGCAGGCGGCGATCACGAGCAGCACGAAGGCAAAGCCGGCGACCGCATTGTGGCCGGCGAAGGATGTTTCGATGATCGCATCCTTGGAGAAGAAGCCGGCCGTGCCGATCACTGTCGCCGGGATGCCGACGCCGGTCAGCGCCAGCGTGCCGACCACCATCATCCAGTAGGTCTTGGGGATGAGCGTCCTGAGGCCACCCATCTTGCGCATGTCCTGCTCGTCGGAGACGGCGTGGATGACCGAGCCCGAGCCGAGGAACAGCAGCGCCTTGAAGAAAGCGTGCGTGAACAGGTGGAAGATCGCCGCGCCATAGGCGCCGACACCCAGCGCGACGAACATGTAGCCGAGCTGCGAGCAGGTCGAATAGGCGATGACGCGCTTGATGTCGTTCTGCACCAGGCCGACGGTCGCCGCGAAGAAGGCGGTGAAGGCGCCGATGAAGGTGACGACGGTCAGCGCCGAATGCGACAGCTCGAACAGCGGCGAAAGCCTTGCCAGCATGAACACGCCGGCGGTCACCATGGTGGCGGCGTGGATGAGGGCGGACACCGGCGTCGGGCCTTCCATGGCGTCCGGCAGCCAGGTGTGCAGCGGCACCTGCGCCGACTTGCCCATGGCGCCCATGAAGAGCAGCAGGCAGACCACGGTCAGCGCTGCCTGCTTGTCGAGCGCATGGCCGAGGAAGGTCAGCACCGCGGCGCCTGCCGGCGCGCCCTCGGCGGGAAGGTACGAGGCCGCATTGGCAAAGATGGTGCCGAGATTGACCGAGCCGAACAACACGAACACGCCGAATATGCCGAGCGCGAAGCCGAAATCGCCGACGCGGTTGACGACGAAGGCCTTGATCGCGGCGGCGTTCGCCGACGGTTTCTTGTACCAGAAGCCGATGAGCAGATAGGAGGCGAGGCCCACGCCTTCCCAGCCGAAGAACATCTGGATGAGGTTGTCGGCCGTCACCAGCATCAGCATCGCGAAGGTGAACAGCGACAGATAGGCGAAGAAGCGCGGCCGGTTCGGATCGTGGTGCATGTAGCCGATCGAATAGATATGGACCAGCGCCGAGACGGTGTTGACGACAACCAGCATCACCACGGTCAGCGTGTCGATCCTGAGCGCCCAGGACACGTCGATGCCGCCGGACTGGATCCAGCGCATGACCGGCACGGTGAACACCTCGCCGTGGCCGAAGCCGACGGTGAAGAAGGCGACCCACGACAGCACGGCCGAGATCACCAGGAACCCGGAGGTGATGTATTCCGATGCCTTGGCGCCGAGCGAATTGCCGAAAAGGCCGACTATCAGGAAGCCGAGCAGAGGAAGGAAGACGATGGCCTGATACATGGTGGTTACCGTCAACCCTTCATCTGGTTCACGTCTTCGACCGCGATCGAGCCGCGGTTGCGGAAGAAGACGACAAGAATGGCAAGTCCGATCGCGGCCTCGGCGGCGGCGACCGTCAGCACGAACAGGGCGAACACCTGGCCGACGAGGTCATGCAGCGCGGCCGAGAAGGCGACGAAGTTGATGTTGACCGCAAGCAGGATGAGCTCGATCGACATCAGGATGACGATGATGTTGCGACGGTTCAGGAAGATGCCGAACACGCCGAGCGTGAACAGGATCGCCGATACGGTCAGATAATGCGCGATGCCGACGACCATATCAGATACCCTCGCCCGACTTGACCTTGCGGATTTCCATGCCCGTAGCCGGCGTGCGGCCGACCTGGGCGGCGATCGACTGCCGCTTGACCCCTTCCTTGTGGCGCAACGTCAGGACGATGGCGCCGATCATGGCGACCAGCAGCACGAGGCCGGCAATCTGGAAGTAGTAGAGGTAGTCCGTATAGAGGATGTCGCCGAGCGCGGCCGTGTTGGAGCGCGCCACGATATCGGGAATGGGTTTCGCGACCGTCGAAGCGAGTTGCGGCGCGAACGTGTAGCCGCCGAGCACGACGATCAGTTCCGCCGCCAGGATAAGCCCGACCAGCGCGCCGATCGGCGCGTATTGCAGCGCGCCCTGCTTCATCTCGGCGAAGTCGACGTCAAGCATCATCACGACAAACAGGAACAGCACCATCACCGCGCCGACATAGACAACCAGCAGGATCAGCGCCAGGAACTCGGCGCCCGTCAGCAGGAACAGGCCGGCGGCGTTGAAGAAGGTGAGGATCAGGAACAGCACGGAGTGCACGGGGTTGCGCGACGAAATGACCATGAAGGCCGACGCCACGGCGATGAAGGCGAAGAGGTAGAAAAAGGCCGCCTCTAGTCCACTCAGCATGGGGATCCCCCGGGTTCCTGTCCGAACACAGGCTCAGCGCCTTTGTCCGATGTCCGCCGCCGCCTCCGGCTGGCAAAGTTGCGTTTTCCTAGCGCATGTTCCGATCGGGTTCAAAGACCCGATCGAAAGAAACATGCGCCACTCTTTCCATTCCGGAGGATGATCTCTTCCGAAAAGTCTGCAACTTCTCGGGATCATCCTCTGGACGAGGCCCCTCGCCCCGTCCTTGCGTCAAATATCAGCGATAGGGCGCGTCCAGCGCGATGTTGCGCGCCAGTTCCCGCTCCCAGCGATCGCCGTTCGCGAGCAGCTTTTCCTTGTTGTAGTAAAGCTCCTCGCGCGTCTCCGTCGCGAACTCGAAATTCGGGCCCTCGACGATGGCGTCGACCGGGCAGGCTTCCTGGCAGAAGCCGCAATAGATGCACTTCACCATGTCGATGTCGTAGCGCACGGTGCGGCGCGTGCCGTCATTGCGGCGTGGGCCAGCCTCGATGGTGATGGCCTGCGCCGGGCAGATCGCTTCGCAGAGCTTGCAGGCGATGCAGCGTTCCTCGCCATTGGGATAGCGACGCAGCGCATGCTCGCCACGGAAGCGCGGGCTGGTCGGCCCTTTCTCGTGCGGATAGTTGATCGTCTCCTTCGGCGCCACGAACTGGCGCATCGACAGGAAGAAGGCGCTGACGAAATCCTTCAGCAGCAGCGCCTTAGCGGCTTGGCCAAGAGCGGACATCACGCAATCCCCGTGATCTTGAGGAAGGCCGCGGTGGCGACGACCATGAACAGCGAGATCGGCAGGAACACCTTCCAGCCAAGACGCATCAACTGGTCGTAGCGGTAGCGCGGCACGAAAGCCTTCACCATGGAGATGCCGAAGAACACGAAGCAGACCTTCAGCACGAACCAGATGACGCCGGGCACCCAGGTGAAAGGCGCGAAGTCGAACGGGGGCAGCCAGCCGCCGAGGAACAGGATGGTCGCCAGCGCGCACATCAGGACGATCGCGACATACTCGCCGAGGAAGAACAGCAGGAACGGCGTCGACGAATATTCGACCATGTGACCGGCGACCAGTTCCGATTCGGCTTCGACCAGGTCGAAGGGCGGGCGGTTGGTCTCGGCCAGCGCCGAGATGAAGAAGACGACGAACATCGGGAACAGCGCCAGCCAGTTCCAGTCGAGGAAGGTGTTCGGCAGGCCAAGCCGCGTGCCGATCCCGTTATGCTGCGACAGCACGATGTCGGAGAGGTTGAGCGATCCGGCGGTGAGCAGGACCGTGACGATAACGAAGCCGATCGAAACTTCGTAGGACACCATCTGCGCCGCCGAGCGCAGCGCGCCGAGGAACGGGTATTTCGAATTGGACGCCCAGCCGCCCATGATCACGCCGTAGACCTCAAGCGAGGAGATGGCGAAGACATAGAGGATGCCGACATTGATGTTGGCGATCGCCCAGCCCTCATTGACCGGGATGACCGCCCAGGCCGAGATCGCCAGCACCGCCGACACCAGCGGCGCCAGCAGGAAGACGCCCTTGTTGGCGCCGGACGGGATCACCGGTTCCTTGAACACGAACTTCAACAGGTCGGCGAAGGCCTGCAGCGTGCCCCATGGGCCGACGACGTTAGGGCCGCGGCGCAGCTGCACCGCCGCCCAGATCTTGCGGTCGGCGTAGAGAATATAGGCCACGAAGACCAGCAGAATGACGATCAGGACGACCGACTTCAACAGGATCAGCAGCGCCGGCAGCACGTAGAAGGAGAAGAAGGTGTCCATGCTTATTCCGCCGCCTGCTTGAAGCCGCTCTTGGCCAGCGCCGAGCATTCGGCCATCACGGCCGAGGCCCGCGCGATCGGGTTGGTCAGATAGAAATCCTTCACCGACGAAGTGAAGGTGCCCTTGTTGAGCCGTCCGCCGAGCTTCGCCGCCTTGGCGACGTCGTCGGCGCTGCCAGCCAGAACCTGGTCGATGCGGGCAAGGTGCGGATACTCGCCATTGAGTTTGGCGCGCAGCTGAGAGAGCGAATCGAACGGCAGCTTCTTGCCGAGCACATCCGACAGCGCCCTCAGGATCGCCCAGTCCTCGCGCGCTTCGCCCGGCGCGAAGCCGGCGCGGTTGGTCTGCTGCACGCGCCCTTCCGTGTTGACATAGGTGCCGGACTTTTCGGTGTAGGCGGCGGCCGGCAGGATGACATTGGCGCGGTGCGCCCCGGCATCACCATGGGTGCCGATATAGACGACGAAGGCGCCGCCTGTCGCGGCCATGTCGATCTCGTCGGCGCCGAGCAGGAACAGCACGTCGGTTTCGCCCAGCATGCCGGCGACATTCTTGCCGCCCTCGCCCGGTACGAAGCCGACATCGAGGCCGCCGACGCGACCGGCCGCATTGTGCAGCACCGCGAAGCCGTTCCACTCCGGCGTGACGGCATTGACGGCCAGGGCGAGTTTTGCCGCCTGGCCGAGAACCGCCGCGCCGTCGGAGCGCGCCAGCGCGCCTTGACCGACGATGATCAGCGGATGCGTCGCCTTCTTCAGCACGTCGAGGAATTTGCCGTTGCCGTCAGCCAGGTCCTTGAGCGATTCCGGACCGGCGCCAAGCAGTTCATAGTCGTAGCGCGTATCGCCGATCTCGCCGATGACGCCGACCGGCAGGTTGCCGACGCGCCAGCGCTTGCGGATGCGGGCGTTGAGCACGGAAGCCTCGAAGCGCGGGTTGGCGCCGATGATCAGCACCGCATCGGCTTGCTCGATGCCCTCGATGGTCGGGTTGAAGATATAGCTGGCGCGGCCGAGCGACGGGTCGAGCGCGGCGCCATCCTGGCGGCAGTCGATGTTCTTCGAGCCGAGCCCGGCCATCAGAAGCTTGAGCGCGTAGATTTCCTCGACCGCCGCGAGATCGCCTGCAATCGCGCCGATCCGCTCAGGCGCCGCCTTCGACACCTGATCCTTGATCGCAGCGAAAGCTTCGGCCCAGCTTGCCGGGGCGAGCTTGCCGTTCTTGCGCACATAAGGGCGATCGAGGCGCTGCGTGCGCAGGCCGTCCCAGATGAAGCGGGTCTTGTCGGAAATCCACTCCTCGTTCACCGCTTCGTTGACGCGCGGCAGGATGCGCATCACTTCGCGTCCTCTGCTGTCGACGCGGATCGCCGAGCCGACTGCGTCCATGACGTCGATCGATTCAGTCTTGGTCAGCTCCCATGGCCGCGCCTGGAAGGCGAAAGGCTTCGAGGTCAGCGCCCCGACCGGGCAGAGATCGATGACGTTGCCCTGCAGCTCGGACGTCATGGCCTGTTCGAGGTAGGTGGTGATCTCGGCATCCTCGCCGCGGCCGATCAGGCCGAGCTCGGAAATGCCGGCGACTTCCGTGGTGAAGCGGACGCAGCGCGTGCAATGGATGCAGCGGTTCATCACCGTTTTGACCAGCGGACCGATATACTTGTCTTCGACCGCGCGCTTGTTCTCGTGGTAGCGCGAAGAATCGACGCCGAAGGCCATCGCCTGGTCCTGCAGGTCGCATTCGCCGCCCTGGTCGCAGATCGGGCAATCCAGCGGATGGTTGATCAGCAGGAATTCCATCACGCCTTCGCGGGCCTTCTTGACCATCGGCGTGTTGGTGAAGATTTCCGGCGGCTCGCCATTCGGGCCGGGGCGCAGGTCGCGCACCCCCATGGCGCAGGACGCCTGCGGCTTGGGCGGGCCGCCCTTCACCTCGATCAGGCACATGCGGCAATTGCCGGCGATGGACAGCCGCTCATGGAAGCAGAAACGCGGCACTTCCGCGCCGGCGTCCTCGGCCGCCTGCAGCAGCGTGTAGTGGTCGGGTACCGTGATCTCTTTCCCGTCGACCTTGAGCTTTGCCATTCGCCTCAAACCCCTGCGGATTTCCCGCAATCTCTCTTTACGGGCGCGGCCGAAGCCGCGCCCGGCATTTCATTCACTTCGTCGCGGCGAACGCCGCCGCCTGGCCAGTCCAGTCGTCGCGGCCGACGCGGCCGGCGAGTGACAGGTAATCCTCGACCCAGGCGATCTCTTCCGACGTCCAGGCGGCGATCTGGCCATAGGTCCAGATGCCAAGCCCGTTCAACACTTTTTCCAGCTTCGGGCCGATGCCCGATATCGCTTTCAGGTCTGAAGGCTTCGCCGGCTTGCGCATGGGTTTCGGCTGCCGGAAATCTTCCGGCATCAGCCCGCTCGAGGCTGTTTCGGGCACAACGTCCGCACCCGTCGAGTCCAGCGCCTTCTCCGTGGCGTTCGCCCCGATGTCGGTCACGTCCCTGGCGAAGATCTGCGCCTCGGCGATCAGCGTTTCAGTGGCCTTGCGCGCCTTGGACGCGTTGTTGGCGGCCTCCGTTCGCGCTTCGAAGTCATCGAGGAGCGGCTGGAACATGCGATGCGAAGCTTCGAGCGTGCCCGAGAACGCGCCCATCCAGACACCGAGGGCATGGTTGGCCAGGCCGACGCCGAGCGCCGACATCGCCGCCGCGCCGGCGATAGGATGCGCGAAAAGGTTGACGGCGCTGGCCATCTCCTTCGGCATCATCCTGGTAAGGTCCTGGTTCATCTTCTCGAGTTGTTCCAAACTGGGCATCAGCGGATAGGGTATCGAATACGGCGCCATAGACATCTCCTGGTCGTTTCTTCGTATGCCCCGCCCCTGCTTTCCGTCACGGGCTTCCGCCCGCATTCATAAAATCCTATTCCGCCGCCACCATCACCGGCTCGGCTCGGTGCGCGTTGCGCGAAAACTCGTCGATGCGCCGCTCCACCTCGCCGCGGAAGTGCCGCATCAGGCCCTGGATTGGCCAGGCCGCCGCGTCGCCCAGCGCGCAGATCGTATGGCCCTCGACCTGCTTGGTCACGTCGAGCAGCATGTCGATCTCGCGCTTCTGCGCCTCGCCGCGCACCAGCCGCTCCATCACCCGCCACATCCAGCCGGTGCCTTCGCGGCACGGCGTGCACTGGCCGCAGCTCTCATGCTTGTAGAAGTAGGAAAGCCTGGCGATCGCCTTCACGATATCGGTTGACTTGTCCATGACGATGACAGCCGCCGTGCCGAGGCCGGATTTCAGATCGCGCAGCGCATCGAAATCCATCGGCGCGTCGATGATCTGCGCCGCCGGCACCAGCGGCACCGAAGCACCGCCGGGGATAACCGCGAGCAGATTGTCCCAGCCGCCGCGGATGCCGCCGCAATGCGTCTCGATCAGCTCGCGGAACGGGATCGACATCGCCTCTTCGACGGTGCACGGATTGTTGACGTGGCCGGAGATGCAGAAAAGCTTGGTGCCGACATTGTTGGGCCGGCCGAAAGACGAGAACCAGGCCGCGCCGCGCCGCAGGATGGTCGGCGCCACGGCGATCGACTCGACGTTGTTGACCGTCGTCGGGCAGCCGTAGAGACCGACATTGGCCGGGAACGGCGGCTTCAGCCGCGGTTGGCCCTTCTTGCCTTCGAGGCTTTCGAGCAGCGCCGTCTCCTCGCCGCAGATATAGGCGCCGGCGCCGTGATGCATGTAGACGTCGAAATCGTAGCCCGACGTATTGCCCTTGCCGATCAGCTTGGCCTCATAGGCCTCGTCGATGGCGCGCTGCAGCGCCTCGCGCTCGCGGATGAACTCGCCGCGCACATAGATGTAGGCGGCGATCGCGCCCATGGCGAAGCCGGCGACCAGAGCGCCCTCGACCAGCGTGTGCGGATCGTTGCGCAGGATGTCGCGGTCCTTGCAGGTGCCGGGCTCGGACTCGTCGGCGTTGATGACCAGATAGCTCGGGCGGCCGTCGCTCTGCTTGGGCATGAACGACCACTTCAGACCGGTCGGGAAGCCGGCGCCGCCGCGGCCGCGCAGGCCGGACGCCTTCATCTCGTTGACGATCCAGTCGCGCCCCTTGGCGACGAGGCCGGGCGTGTCGTCCCAGGCGCCGCGAGCCTGCGCGCCGGCCAGCGACTTATCGAACAGGCCGTAGATGTTGGTGAAGATACGGTCTTTGTCCTGAAGCATTGTTCGTCCCTCAGACCGGCTTCTTGCCGAAGACGCGGATGTATTCGTCGACACCGCCCTTGGCGAGCGCCTTGGCCTGCTTGATCCAGTCGTCGCGATCAATGCGACCATGGAAGCTGAGATAGCCGTCGACCCACTCGCGCTCGGCCTTCTTCCAGGAAGCCACCTGCGCGAAGGTAAAGATGCCCAGCGAATGCAGTATCCCCTCGATCTTCGGTCCGACGCCCGAGATCAGCTTGAGGTCGTCGACAAGGGCCGGCCTGGCGATACCGGCCGGGCGGTTCTTGTCCTCCAGCGAAGGCTTGGCTGGCTTGGTGGTGGCCTTGGCCGGAGTCGCCTTCGTTGCGGCATTGGTCGCCGGCTCGCTGGCCTTCGGGGGCGCAACGGGAGCCGGCGCAGGTTGCGCAACAACGGCGGCAGGAGCCGAGGCCGGCGCGGCAGCGGGGGCCGCGGCCGCCGGGGCCACGGCAGCGGCATCCTTGGCCGCTTTCGCAGCCGCCTTGGCTTCCCTGTCGCGGGTCGATTTCAGGATCGCCTTCTCGCTCGTCAGCGACGTCAGGCCGGAAGCCGGCTCCGAGCCGGTGCGACCATTCTGCGGGCCTGGCGTTACCGAGGCGCCTTTGCCCGCGCCGTAAAGATCTATGATCTCGGCCAGCCGCTCAGGCGTCAGATCCTCGAAAGTGTCCTTGAAGATCATGACCATCGGCGCGTTGACGCAGGCGCCAAGGCATTCGACCTCCTCCCACGACAGCGTGCCCTTGTCATTGGTGTGGAACTGGTCGTGATGGATCTTCGAGCGACAGACATCCATCAGTGCTTCCGAGCCGCGCAGCATGCAGGGCGTGGTGCCACACACCTGGATATGCGCGCGGGTGCCGACCGGGTTGAGCTGGTACTGCGTATAGAAGGTCGCGACCTCGAGCCCGCGGATGCGCGGCATGCCGAGCATGTCGGAGATCGTCTCGATCGCCGCCTTCGTCACCCAGCCTTCCTGTTCCTGAGCAATCATGAGCAGCGGGATGATGGCCGACTGCTCGCGCCCCTTCGGGTACTTCTTGATCCATTGCTTGGCCGCCGCCGCATTCGCCTTGTTGAAGGCGAAGGACGCTGGCTGGACGCTGGCTTCTGCGAGACGGCGGACTGACATTTAGCGATCGACCTCACCAAACACGATGTCGAGGGAGCCAAGCACGGCGGTGACGTCGGCCAGCATGTGGCCGCGGCACAGGAAGTCCATGGCCTGCAGATGCGCGAAACCGGGCGCGCGCAGCTTGCAGCGGTAGGGCTTGTTGGTGCCGTCCGAGACGAGATAGACGCCGAATTCGCCCTTGGGCGCCTCGACCGCGGCATAGACCTCGCCCGCCGGCACGCGGTAACCCTCGGTGTAGAGCTTGAAGTGATGGATCAGCGCTTCCATCGATCGCTTCATCGCGGCGCGCTTCGGCGGCACGACCTTGCCGTCGAGATTCGACACCGGACCCGAACTCTCCTTGCCCAGCAAGAGATCGACGCACTGGCGCATGATCTTGGCCGACTGGCGCATCTCTTCCATGCGCACGAGGTAGCGGTCGTAGCAGTCGCCGTTCTTGCCGATCGGAATGTCGAAATCCATCTCGGAATAGCATTCGTAAGGCTGCGACTTGCGCAGGTCCCATGCCGCGCCCGAGCCACGCACCATCACGCCGGAGAAGCCCCAGGCCCAGGCGTCGGCGAGCGACACCGTGCCGATATCGACATTGCGCTGCTTGAAGATGCGGTTGGGCGTGAGCAGGGCATCGAGGTCGTCGATCGACTTCAGGAACGGATCGATCCACTTGCCGATATCCTCGACGAGCTTCTGCGGCAGATCCTGATGCACGCCGCCCGGCCGGAAATAGGCCGCATGCATGCGCGAGCCGGAGGCGCGCTCATAGAACACCATCAGCTTTTCGCGCTCGACGAAGCCCCACAGCGGCGGGGTCAGTGCGCCGACGTCCATCGCCTGCGTCGTCACATTGAGGATGTGCGACATGATGCGGCCCATTTCTGAGTAGAGCACGCGGATCAGCTGGCCACGCTTCGGCACCTCGATGCCGAGCAGCCGCTCGGCGGCCAAAGCGAAGGCGTGCTCCTGGTTCATCGGCGCGCAATAGTCGAGCCGGTCGAGATAGGGCACGGCCTGCAGGTAGGTCTTGGCCTCGATCAGCTTTTCGGTGCCGCGATGCAGCAGGCCGATATGCGGATCGACGCGGTCGACCACCTCACCGTCCAGCTCAAGCACCAGACGCAAAACGCCATGCGCCGCAGGATGCTGCGGGCCGAAGTTGATGTTGAAGTTGCGGACGGAGGTTTCAGCCATTGTGGCGCCTCAATTTGCCTTCGCCTTCTCGTCGCCCGGCAGCACGTAGTCCGTGCCTTCCCAAGGCGAGAGGAAATCGAAATTGCGGAATTCCTGCTTGAGCTCGACGGGTTCGTAGATGACCCGCTTGGCCTCGTCGTCGTAACGAACCTCGACAAAGCCGGTCAGCGGGAAGTCCTTGCGCAGCGGGTGCCCCTCGAAGCCGTAGTCGGTTAGGAGGCGGCGCAGGTCCGGATGGCCGGAGAACAGCACGCCGTAAAGGTCGTAGGTCTCGCGCTCGTACCAGTCGGCGCCGGGATAGACCGGGGTGAGCGACGGCACCAGCGTTTCCTCGTCGGCCTGGACCTTGAGCCTGATGCGCACGTTCTGTCTCGGCGACAACAGGTGGTAGACGACGTCGAAGCGCTTGGCCCGCGAAGGATAGTCCGCGCCGCTGATGTCGATGATCGAGATGAACTGGCAGCGCTGGTCGTCGCGCAGGAAGGTCGCCACGTCGACGAGGTTGGCCGGCTCGACGGAAACCGTCAGTTCGCCATAGGCAAGCACAGTTTCGCCGATGCGGCCGGAGAGCTTCTCGCCGAGATAGGTGGAGAGTTCGTTCAACGCCAGGGTCATCGGCTCACCGTTCGATCGTGCCGGTGCGGCGGATCTTCTTCTGCAACAGAAGAATGCCGTAGAGCAGCGCTTCAGCGCTCGGCGGGCAGCCGGGCACATAGATGTCGACCGGCACGATGCGGTCGCAGCCGCGCACCACCGAGTAGGAGTAGTGGTAGTAGCCTCCGCCGTTGGCGCATGAGCCCATCGAGATGACGTAGCGCGGCTCCGGCATCTGGTCGTAGACCTTGCGCAGCGCCGGCGCCATCTTGTTGGTCAGCGTGCCGGCGACGATCATGATGTCGGACTGGCGCGGAGAGGCGCGCGGCGCGACGCCGAACCTCTCGGAGTCGTAGCGCGGCATGGAGGTATGGATCATCTCGACCGCGCAGCAGGCGAGGCCGAAGGTCATGAACATCAGCGAGCCGCTGCGCGCCCAGGTGATCAGCGCCTCGGTCGAGGTGACGAGAAAGCCCTTGTCGGCCAGCTCGTCATTGATCTGCAGGAAGAAGGGATCGTCCTCTCCCACCGGCCGGCCGGTATTGGGATCGATGATGCCCTTGGGCTTCGGCGCGACGAGGGTGCCTGAACTGTCGTTCAATCCCATTCCAGCGCTCCTTTTTTCCACTCATAGGCAAAGCCGATGGTCAGCACGGCCAGGAAAACCATCATCGACCAGAAACCAAGCATGCCGACTTTCGAGAAGGACACCGCCCACGGGAACAGGAAGGCGACCTCGAGATCGAAGATGATGAACAGGATCGACACCAGGTAGAAGCGGATGTCGAACTTCATGCGGGCGTCGTCGAACGAATTGAACCCGCACTCGTAGGCGGAAAGCTTTTCCGGGTCGGGATTGCGGTAGGCCACCAGGAACGGCGCGATGATAAGCGCGAGACCGACGACCAGCGCCACGGCGATGAAAAGGACGATGGGCAGATACGAACTCAGGAGTGCGCTCATGCAGCGGCTTTCCCTTGGCGGCCAATTTACTTTGATTACAGCAACGAACTCTAATGCGGAAGCGTGACAGTTTAACCGCTGAACCGTTTTAAGGGCCCATGCTGCAACGCGGCGAGGGTTAGCGCAGCGGTTTCGGCGAAGCAAGTCAAACCTTGTTCAAAACTCCGGCCTGGACGGCATATCGCGGCAAACTGGTCCGATCCGCTCCCGTTTGATTTCCTTCACTTTTTACTCCACTTTTATCTCCTGACATATCTCCCGCCATTTGCCTGCTAGCATCGCTGGAATCACCGGCTAAAAATCCGGCAAATGGATTGGGGGCAAGGGCATCTGGATGAAGGAAAAAATCTCGCTTCGCATGGCCAGGCGCATCGCGCTCGGTGCCCAGGGTTTCACCGATCCTCGCCCTGCCGGCACGCCCGACCGCCGGCACCTCGCCCGGGTGCTCTCGCGCACTGGCCTGCTGCAGATCGATTCCGTCAGCGCGGTGGTGCGCGCGCATTATATGCCGCTCTATTCGCGCCTCGGCCCCTACCCGCTTGCACTGCTCGACAACGCGGCGCTCACCCGCAAGCGCACAGTTTTCGAATATTGGGCGCATGAGGCCTCATATCTGCCCGTCGAGACCTGGCCACTGCTGCGCTGGCGCATGCAGCGTGCCGAGCAGGGCGATGAGATGTATCTCGGCCTCGCCAAATGGGGCCGCGAGCGTCCTGAACTCGTCAAGGAGATTTACGATCAGGTCGCCGAGCGCGGACCGATCGCCGCCTCCGACATAGAGGGTCACAAGGGCAATGGCGGCTGGTGGGGCTGGAGCGAGGCCAAGCACGCCTTCGAATGGCTGTTCTGGGCCGGACGCATTACCACCGCCTACCGGCGCGGCTTCGAACGCTACTACGACCTGCCGGAACGCGTTTTGCCGCAAGCCGTACTCGACATGCCGGTGCCCTCGATCGAGGACGCGCATCGCGAATTGCTGCGCATTTCCGCCCGCGCCCACGGCATCGCCACCTATGGCGACCTGCGCGACTATTTTCGTCTGGCGCCAGGCGACACGAAGGACCGGATCGAGGAGCTGATCGAAACGGGCGAGTTGGTGCCGGTGAGCGTCGAAGGCTGGGACAAGACCGCCTATCTCTATAAGGACGCCCGTTTTCCACGCCGGATCGAGGCGCGCGCCTTGCTCGCACCGTTCGACCCCGTGGTCTTCGAGCGCACCCGCACCGAAAGGCTGTTCGATTTCCGCTACCGCATCGAAATCTACACACCGGCGGAGAAGCGCCAGTACGGCTACTATGTGCTGCCGTTCCTGCTTGGCGACCGGATCGTCGCGCGTGTCGATCTCAGGGCCGATCGCCCGGCCAGCGTTCTGCGCGTCCACGCCACCTATTCCGAAGCCGGCGCGCCGGCGGACACAGCCGCCCATCTCCTTGACGAACTTAAGCAGATGCAAGCGTGGCTTGGACTGGAGCACATTGAGGTGACGCGGGCTGGCGACCTCGGACCGGCGCTAGCCGACATCGCAGTGTCGTAGCCGCGCGTTGACAGGCCAGCGCCCAAAAGCCTAAATCCGCCGCAGACGGTCTCCTCCCGGCAAAAGGAGGAGCCAAGAGGGAATGCGGTGCGGGCAAATGGTCCAAATCCGCGGCTGTCCCCGCAACTGTAAGCGACGAGCCTTAGCCGAAAGCCACTGGGATGTTCCCGGGAAGGCGGCGCCAGGGCGACGACCCGCGAGCCAGGAGACCTGCCGTCTGAGACTTTTATGATCCGATCGCCCGGCGGGTTTCCGGGCAAGGAGCGCGATTTTTTGGACCACAACGGCAGTTTTTCGGCTGGCACAGCGGATAATTCGCCCGACGACGGCGAAGCCTTGGCTGGCGTGACCGTCATCGTGTGCTCATCCTGCCGCGACGAAACGGGGTCGGATGCGCATCCGCGCGCTGGCTCGCTGCTTGCAGAGGACGCGCGCCGGGCTGCGTCCGGCGAGGGTGTCCGCATCCGCACTGTTGAATGTCTCGGCAATTGCAAGCGTCGGCTCAGTGCTGCGCTGCTGCGTGACGGCTGCTGGAGCTACGTGTTCGGCGATCTGAACACGACCAGCGGCGCCGACCTCGTCACCGGCGCAAAACTCTTCGCCACCTCGACCGACGGCCTCATCCCTTGGCGGGGCCGGCCCGATTCCCTCAAGCGCGGCCTTGTTGCCCGCATCCCCCCACTCGACAAGCTGAAGGACTGACCATGAACGCCTCCGTCTCCCGTGTTCCCTGCACCGTCGTCACCGGCTTCCTCGGCGCCGGCAAGACGACGCTGGTCCGCCATCTCCTGGAAAATGCGGGGGGCAAGCGCATTGCCATCATCGTCAACGAGTTTGGCGATATCGGCATCGACGGCGAGATCCTGAAGGGCTGCGGCATCGAGACCTGCCCGGAGGAAAACATCGTCGAGCTCGCCAATGGCTGCATCTGCTGCACCGTCGCCGACGATTTCGTGCCGGCGCTCGACCAGATCCTGTCGCGCACGCCAAAGGTCGACCACATCCTGATCGAGACCTCGGGCCTCGCTCTGCCAAAGCCGCTGGTCCAGGCTTTCCAGTGGCCGACGGTGAAGAGCCGGGTCACGGTCGATAGCGTCGTCGCCGTCGTCGACGGTCCGGCGCTGGCCGAGGGCCGCGTCGCCAACGACATGGACGCCCTGCAGGCGCAGCGGGCCATGGACGAGACGCTCGACCATGACGACCCGGTCGAGGAAGTGTTCGAGGATCAGATCGCCTGCGCCGACCTGATTATCCTGTCGAAGAACGACCTGATGGACGAAGCAGGCTCGGCCCGCGCCAACACCATCATCAACGAACACTCGGCACGCGCCGTGAAGATCGTGCCGACGTCGCACGGCAAGGTCGATCCCTCGGTGCTGCTCGGGCTCGGCCTCGCCGTGGAAGACGACATCGAGAACCGCAAGTCGCATCATGACGGCGCCTTCGACCACGAGCACGACGACTTCGACACTTTCATTGTCGACATCCCCGCGATCGCCAACCCGGACGAGTTGGCCAAGCGTGTCGCCACCGCCGCCGAGCAGGAAAACGTCCTGCGCGTCAAAGGCTTCGTCGAGGTCGGCGGCAAGCCGATGCGGCTTCTGCTCCAGGCCGTCGGCCCGCGCGTCAACCATTATTACGACCGCGCCTGGACGGCTGAGGACGACCGCCGCTCGCGGCTCGTCGTCATCGGACTCAAGGGGCTGAACCGTCCGGCGATCGAGCGTATCTTGGCCGGCTGAGGCAAATCCGGGCTGCGATGCATATCCTCACCACCACATCCGCTTCGCTCGACGATCTTGCCGAGCCAATCGATCTCAGGCAGACGCCTGCGGATGTCGTGGCCTTGTCGTTCACCGACAGCGACCTCGCCCGGCTGGCGGTGGCGTGGAAGACCGACGCGGAACGCCTACCCTCGATGCGGCTTGCGTCCCTTCGCGACCTTCGCCACCCGATGTCCGTGGACCTGTGGATCGACAGCGTCGCCCGTCACGCCAAGGTCGTCCTCGTTCGCATCCTCGGCGGCTATGACTGGTGGCGCTACGGCTGTGACCAGCTGGCGGCGGTGGCGCGCGAGCGCGGCATCAAACTGGCGCTGCTGCCTGGCGAAAGCCATGACGAGGACCTGCGCCTGATCGAGGGCTCGACCCTGCCGCGCACCGAGCTGGACGCCTTGCTTGGCTATTTCCGCGAAGGCGGCCCTGCGAATATGGGCGCGCTGATGCAGAGGCTGGCGAGGCTTGCCGGATCGGATGCGCCCGTCGCCGAGCCGGTCAGCGTGCCGAAGGCGGGATATTACGAGCCCGGCCGCGGCGTCGTACCCCTCCCCCTCGACGGGGAGGGAAACGCCGTGCCCATCCTCTTCTACCGCTCGATGCTGCTCGCAGCGGACATCGCGCCCATCGACGCGCTGGTCGACGCGTTGCGCTCGCACGGCATGGCGCCCGTGCCGATCTTCGTTTCCAGCCTGAAGGACCCGGCATCGCTGGCCTTCGTCGAGGACGCCATCGCTTCGCTGATGCCGGCCGCGATCGTCACCGCCACCGCCTTTGCCTCAGGCGCGGAACCCGGCGCCGAAACCTTGTTCGACCGCGCCGATGTGCCGGTGTTCCAGGTCATCGTCGCCACGACGCGGCGGGAGGTGTGGGAAAAGAACCAGCGCGGCCTGGCGCCTGCCGACCTCGCCATGCATGTCGTGCTGCCGGAACTCGATGGGCGCATCCTTGCCGGCGCCATTTCCTTCAAGGGCGAGATCGAGACCGAACCGGCGCTGGCCTTTCGCGCCTTTGCCAACCGGCCGGAACCGGATCGAGTCGCGCAGGTCGCGGGGCGCATCGCGGCGTTCATTCGCCTGCAACGGACGGAACGAGCGGAGCGCAAGCTGGCGATCCTGATCCCCGACTATCCGAGTGCGCCCGGTCGCACCGGCTACGCCGTCGGCCTCGACGTGCCATCCAGCGTGCTCGCCATGCTGCATGACCTGAAGGAGCAAGGCTATGCGGTTGAAGGCATTCCGCAATCGCCGCGCGAATTGCTGGATGCGCTGGAGACGGGTGCACAAGAACTGGCTTTGGACGACTACCAAGCCTTTTCGGTCGAATTGCCGGAGGCAGCCCGCGATGCAGTCAAGGCTGCCTGGGGTAGTTCAGAGGACTACATAGGGCTGCGCGAGGCACCCCCCTCTGTCCTGCCGGACATCTCCCCCTCAAGGGGGGAGATCG
>JBFLWR010000299.1:0-3470 GCA_040755925.1 Pseudomonadota bacterium | reverse complement strand
GGCACGCCCGCCTCGCGCAGCATCTCGACGGCGCGGAAGGCGATCAGCGGCGTCTGCTCGGCCGGCTTGGCGATCACCGAATTGCCGGTGACCAGCGCGGCCGCGATCTGGCCGGTGAAGATGGCGAGCGGAAAGTTCCACGGCGAAATGCAGACGATCGCGCCACGCGCTTCGGTGCCCGCTTCGGCATTCGCCGCCTCGGCGGCGTAATAGCGCAGGAAGTCGACCGCCTCGCGCACCTCGGCGACGCCGTCGGCTAGCGATTTGCCGGCCTCGCGGGTGGCCAGTGCGAAGAACTCGGCCGCATTGGCCTCGTAGAGGTCGGCGGCGCGGTTGAGGATGGCCGCCCGCTCGGCGACCGGACGCTTCGCCCAGGCCGGCTGCGCCTCGACGGCGATGCGTACAGCGGTCGCGACCTGCTTGGCCGCTGCTTCATGCACGGTGCCGACGACCTCTTCAGGCTTCGCCGGATTGACCACCGGACGCGCCTTGCCGTAGCCGGCGGCGCGCGTGATCGGCTTGGCGTGCCAGCGGTCCGCTCCGGCGAATTCGGCCCGCGCCTTGTCCACGGCCGCAAGCGTCACGATGTCGGTGATGTCGAAGCCCTTCGAATTGCGCCTGCCTGCCCCGAAAATAGCGGCCGGCCGGGCGATCGCCGGATTGGCGGCGGGACCCTGGCTTTCCACCGTCTCCAGCGGATCGCGAGCGATCTCCTCCGGCGCCACTTCCTCGTCGGTCAGTTGGTGGACGAAGGAGGAGTTGGCGCCGTTCTCCAGCAGCCGCCGGACCAGATAGGCGAGCAGGTCGGAATGCGCGCCGACCGGGGCGTAGATGCGGCAGCGCGTGCCTTCTGCCTGGCGCACGGTCTCATGCAGCGCCTCGCCCATGCCGTGCAGGCGCTGGAACTCGAAGGAGTCGCGGTCCTTGGCCATCGACAGGATAGCGGCGACCGTATGCGCGTTGTGCGTGGCGAACTGCGGATAGACGCGATCGGTCATCGACAGCAGTTTTTTCGCGCAGGCGAGGTAAGACACATCGGTGTTGGCCTTGCGGGTAAAGACCGGATAGCCGGTAAGCCCAAGCGTCTGCGCCCGCTTGATTTCGGTGTCCCAATAGGCGCCCTTGACCAGCCGCACCATGATCCTGCGGTCATACTTCTTCGCCAGCGCGTAGAGCCAGTCTATGGCGAAGGCCGCGCGCGGACCGTAAGCCTGTACGACGACGCCGAAACCATCCCAACCGGCAAGTTCCGGATCGGCCAGCACCCGCTCGATGACGTCGAGCGACAGGTCGAGACGGTCGGCTTCTTCCGCGTCGATGTTCAGGCCCATGCGCGAATGCCGCGCCGCAAGCGCCAGCGACAGCAGTCGTTCGGCCATCACCGGCAGCATCTTCTCCTTCTGCGCCACCTCATAGCGAGGATGCAGCGCCGACAGCTTGACCGAGATGCCATGATTGTAACGGATGTCTGGACCGTTCGACCCCGAGTCGAGCGAGGAAATCGCATCCGCATAGGCCTTGTGGTAGCGCAGCGCGTCGGCCTCTGTGCGAGCCGCCTCGCCCAGCATGTCGAAGGAGTAGAGGTAGCCCTTCTGCGTCATCGGCCGGCCGCGCTTGATCGCCTCGGCGATGGTCCGGCCGAGCACGAACTGCTCGCCCATCTCGCGCATCGCCGCCGCCACCGCCTTGCGGATGACCGGTTCACCCAGCCTGCGGACCATGGCGCGCAGCGTGCCCTCGATGCCGCCCTCGCCTTCGTCGAGGACGCGGCCGGTCAGCATGAGCGCCCAGGTCGAGGCGTTGACGAAAATGGAGCTCGAGCCGCCGGAATGCGCCGACCAGTCGTGCGGCGCGATCTTGTCGGCGATGAGATCGTCCATCGTCTCGGTGTCGGGCACGCGCAACAGCGCCTCGGCAAGGCACATCAGCGCCACGCCTTCCTTGGTCGAAAGGCCGTAGGCCGACAGGAACACTTCCATCAGGCGAGGATCGGTCGAGCCACGCACGGCGCGCACCAGATCGGCGGCCCTGGCCGAGATCGCCTTGCGCTCCTCCGTCGAAAGTCCGGCCGCCTCGGAAAGTCGCTTCACCGCCTCGTCTTCGTCGGGCAGGTAGTTGGCGCGGATCTGCTGGCGGATGGCGTCGAGCGGCATGTCGGGTCCATGAAAGCGAGCGTTGAGGCGCGGTCTGGCGGTCGCCGGACCGAAAGGCGCAAGCTAGCACAGCCGGGAGCAGCCATCGGTCCAAAGAAATCGACAATGCAGTCCGTTCAAACTATCATATAAGGACTACTCAAATCATTTCGACTGCCAAATCGATGACCGAAGACCAATTGGACCGCATAGACCGCAACATCCTGTCCGCGCTGGGACGCGACGGCAGGCTTTCCATGTCCGAACTGGCGTTGAAGGTCGGGCTGTCGAAGACGCCGGTGCAGGCACGCGTGAAACGGCTGGAGAAGGACGGCTATATCAGGGGCTACCGGGCCATCATCGACCGCGAGCGCATGGGCGAAGGTCATGTCGCTTTTGTCCAGGTGAAGCTTTCCGACACCCGCTCCGCCGCGCTCGATGCCTTCAACCGCGCCGTCCAGTCGGTGCCGGAGATCGAGCAATGCCACATGATGGCGTCGAGCTTCGACTATCTGCTCAAGGTCCGCACCACCGACATCGCCGCCTATCGCCGCGTGCTGGGCGAGCGCATTTCAGCCCTGCCCCACGTGGCCCAGACATCGACCTTCGTCGCGATGGAAACCGTGAAGGACAGATAATCTACTCCGACAGCGTCTTGAGGAACGCCACCAGCGCTTCCCGCTCGCGGTCCGACAGATCGAGCGGATGGACCTCCGAGACGCCCTCGACCGCAAGCGGTGCTTTCGAATAATGCGCCGCGACCTCGTCGAGCGATGAAAACTGGCCGGCATGCATGTAGGGTGGGCGCGTCGCCACGCCTCGTAGCGACGGCGTCTTGTAGGCGCGGACCAGTTGCACGCCGTCCTTCACCATGAAGCGCAGCTCGCGGCATGCGCTTTCGTCGCCATCGCGGAACTTGCCGAAGCAGTTGAATGGATCGGCCTGGACCTGCGCCACCGCATCGATCCGTCCACGATCCAGCGGCAGGTCTGCGACCGGCGGCACGCCGGTGTTGTGGAAACTGTTGTCGGTGAAGCGCGGCCCGTTGTGGCAGGTCACGCAATTGGCTTTGCCGATGAAGAGCTTCAGCCCGAGAACCTCCCGAGGTGAGAAGTCGGCATCCCCGTGCGGCTCGGTGCCTGTGGCGAGGTCGATGGCGAAACGGTCGAAGCGTGTCTCCTGCGGCTCGATCGACCGCTCGAAGGCGGCGATCGCCTTGCCGATATTGGCGAAGACGCGGTTGACGTCATCTTGCTTGCCGGCTGGCATGCCGTTCCACGCCGCCTTCTCGGCGTCGGTTCCGAGCGGGCTGGCATTGGCCGGCACAGTCGAAAGATC
>JBFLWR010000298.1:0-3384 GCA_040755925.1 Pseudomonadota bacterium | reverse complement strand
AGAAGAAAAGGCTCGTCGGTGAGGGCGTTCCCTATGGCCGCATGGGCAGGGCGGAAGACCTCACAGGCATGGCGGTTTTCCTCGCCAGCGACGAGGCCGAATACATCGTCGCCCAGACCTACAATGTCGACGGCGGACAATGGATGAATTGATGGGGACGGCGCCTCTTCCTTCCTCCGGGAAGAAGGCGCCAAGGGGCAGGTGAGGGGGCAGGCCGGAACAATCGGTGCTGTCCCCCACCGCTCTCCTGAACGAGGTCGAATTGTTGGGCCGCGTGCCGGCCGAAGGGTGAACCAGATGACCGTGAAACTCTCTTCCTCCAACCTCGCCAAGCTCCCTTCAAAGGTCTCCGGTCCGAAATACGACCGCGCCGCGTTGACGGCAGGCATCGTGCATTTCGGCGTCGGAAACTTCCACCGCTCGCACCAGGCCGTCTATCTCGACGATCTGTTCAATTCCGGGCTCGGTCACGACTGGGCGCTGATCGGCGCCGGCGTGTTCGAGGGCGAGAAAGCCGGCCGCGCCAGGCTCGGGGAGCAGGACTGGCTGACTACGGTGGTCGAGCAGGACCAGGGCCATATGAGCGCTCGCGTCACCGGCGCCATGATCGATTTCCTGATGCCCGGCGACGCAGCCGCGATCATCGACCAGCTCGCCGACCCGGCGATCAGGATCGTCTCGCTGACCATCACCGAGGGCGGCTATTTCATCGATCCGGCCTCGGGCAAGTTCAATCCCGCCCATCCCGACATCGTCGCGGACGCGCAGCCGGGCGCTGCGCCGAAGACCGTGTTCGGCATTATCCTTGCCGGCTTGCTGCGCCGCCGCGCCGACGGCATCGTGCCGTTCACGGTCATGTCCTGCGACAACATCCCCCACAACGGCCACGTGACGTCGGATGGCGTCATCGGCCTCGCCCGGCTGATCGATGAGGACCTCGCCAACTGGGTGAGCGATCATGTCGCTTTCCCGAACGGCATGGTCGACCGCATCACGCCGGCCACCACCGACCGCGAGCGCAAGATACTCGCTGACGATTTTGATCTTGAGGACAATTGGCCGGTGTTCTGCGAGCCGTTCAAGCAATGGGTGCTGGAGGATCATTTCACCGCCGGCCGCCCGGCGCTGGAAAAGGTCGGCGTGCAGTTCGTCAAGGATGTCTCGCCCTACGAGCTGATGAAGATCCGCATCCTCAATGGCGGCCACGCGACGATAGCCTATCCGGCTGGCCTGATGGACATCCATTTCGTGCACGAAGCGATGCAGGAACCGTTGGTGCGCGATTTCCTTTCCAAGCTCGAGCATGACGAGATCATCCCGACCGTGCCGCCGGTGCCGAACACCGACCTGGAGGATTACTACCAGCTCATCGAGCGCCGTTTCTCAAACCCGAAGATCGGCGACACCATCCGCCGGCTTTGCCTCGATGGCTCCAACCGACAGCCGAAATTCATCATTCCGACGATTGCCGACCGACTGAAGGCGGGCAAGGGTGTCGCGGGCCTCGCGCTGGAATCGGCGCTCTGGTGCCGCTACTGCTTCGGCACCACCGACAGCGGCGCCGTCATCGAGCCGAACGACCCCAGCTGGGATCGCATGCAGGCGACCGCGAAGGCGGCGAAAGACAGTCCCGCCGCCTGGCTGGCCATGGAGGACATCTATGGCGATGTCGGCCGCTCCGCCGTGTTCGCTGAAGCTTTTGCCCATGCGCTCAAGGTGCTGTGGGCCAATGGCGCCCGCGAGACGCTGACCCGCTATCTCGCCGGCAAGCTCTAGGCCTTTTGGAAGCATCGGCAATGACGCCCGAACTGGTCATCTTCGACTGTGACGGCGTCCTGGTGGACAGCGAGGCGCTCTCGGTTTCGGCGTTGCTCGGCATGATCAGGCTTGCCGGCGGCGAGGTCGGCGAGGACGCCGCCTACGAGCATTTCCTGGGCAAGAGCATGAAGAGCGTACGCGAGATCCTCGGCCGCGATTTCGGGCTGGAGATCAGTGACGAGCATCTGACCGCGATGCGCGTCGACCTGATGCGCAAGTTTCGCGAGGAACTGAAACCGATCCCCGGCGTCAGCGAAATCCTGCCGAAGCTCGGCCTGCCCTTCTGTGTCGCGTCCTCCGGCACGCTGGAACGCATCCGCTATGCGCTCGATGTCACCGGCCTGCTTGGGTTGATGGAGCCGCATCTCTTCAGCGCCGCGATGGTCAAGCGCGGCAAGCCGGCACCCGACCTGTTCCTCCATGCCGCTGCCACGATGCGCGCAAAACCGCGTAAATGCCTGGTCATCGAGGACAGTCCGGCAGGCGTCGCCGCGGCGCGCGCGGCGGGCATGCGCGTCTTTGCCTTCACCGGCGGCTCGCATGCCGGCAACCCGGCATTGAAAGCGCGGCTTGCTTCGACCGAACCGGACTTTATATTCGCTGACATGCTGCAATTGCCCGATCTGATTGCAGGCCTGGGAGCGAGAGTAAAAGCATCTTGACGAAGAGTTTCGTTTGCGCGGTCGATGTCGGCACCGGGAGCGCTCGCGCGGGCATCCTCGATTCGCAAGGCAACCTGCTTGGCCGCGCCGAGCGGCCGATCGCCATGCACCAGCCCAGGACCGATCACGCCGAGCACGATTCGCAGGATATCTGGTCCGCCGTCTGCGCGGCGGTGCGCGCCGCGCGCGACAAGGCGGGTGTCGCCGCCGAGGATGTCGTCGGCATCTCTTTCGACGCCACTTGCTCGCTGGTGGTGCGCGACCGCCGGGGCGGCCAGCTCAGCGTTTCCGTCACGGGCGAGAAGCGCTGGGACACCATCGTCTGGCTCGATCATCGCGCCATCGCCGAGGCCGACGA
This sequence comes from Pseudomonadota bacterium, assembly GCA_040755925.1. Classification (GTDB taxonomy): domain Bacteria; phylum Pseudomonadota; class Alphaproteobacteria; order Rhizobiales; family Rhizobiaceae; genus Mesorhizobium. Next base: position 546 of record JBFLWR010000298.1, on the reverse strand, counting down.
GTGCACCAGCAGCGGCCATGCGGTGCTCGACTATATCGGCGGGGTGATGTCGCCCGAAATGGAAACGCCGAAGCTGATGTGGCTGAAGCGCAACCTGCCCGGGACATGGAATGAAGCCGGCTATCTGTTCGACCTCGCCGATTTCCTGACCTGGAAGGCGAGCGGCTCGCTTGCCCGCTCGCAATGCACGCTGACGGCCAAATGGACGTATCTCGCGCAGGAGGCGAAGAGCTGGCGGCGCGACTTCTTCGAGCTCGTCGGCCTCGGCGATCTCTTCGAGCACGGCAACCTCCCGGAAAAAGCGAGTCCCGTCGGCGCTGATATCGGTTCGCTGACGGCCGAGGCCGCGGCCGAGCTCGGCCTGACCGGGAAATGCCGCGTCGGCGCCGGCGTCATCGACGCCTATGCGGGCGCGCTCGGCGTGCTCGGCGGCTTTGCCGGCGACGAGACGAACATCAGCCGGCATCTGGCGTTGATTGCCGGCACATCCTCCTGCGTCATGGCGATGTCGCTCGATCCGCAGCCCTTCGCCGGCGTCTGGGGCCC
>JBFLWR010000297.1:0-5520 GCA_040755925.1 Pseudomonadota bacterium | reverse complement strand
CTTGAGCTGCGGATCGTCGGCTACGGCCTGGTCCATTATTGGTGCCATTAGTCGGCAATACGGGCAATTATAATCGAAGAATTCGACCAAAGTAACGTTGCCCTGTGCATTCCCCCCGACGGGACTCTGCTTGTCGCGGAAAATGTCATCCGCGCGCGCCTTGAGTGTCTCCTTAGCCTGCGCGGCCTCCGCCTCGCGCTGGCGTTGATCCAGGCTTTGCAGCGCCTCCATGAGCACTTCCGGATGCGCGAGGATATAGTCATGGATCCGCTGGTCGAGTTGATCCTGGGACATCTCGCCTGCCGCAAAGGCCCGGATACCCTGAACGCCTGGATTGAGCAGGAACCATCCTGCCAGTAAGGCAAGCAGTAGCCTGCGGAGAGTCCCTCCAACATACTGACCTGCCAGTCGCGCGCTAGTGAACATGTATTTTCCCTCTCTCGGTCGATTGAGCCATGTAATGATCCTGCCTCAAAGCAGGTTCTTCAATTTCGCCAGCCAGCCTTCGTCCTGCCCATGGTGCGGGCGCTCGACATTGTTGGTGAGCGCATTGACCAGGGTGACGAGATTGATCGGGTCGAAGTCCATGCCGTGGAAATTCGCCCGCCACCGGCCTTCCTTGTCGATCACATGTGTGACGATGCCGTGCATCTGGTAGCCGTCATCGGTCAGCGTGAACTTATGACCGAAGGCTTCCGCCAGCTTGCGGGTCGTGTTCTCGGGCTGGTCCTGGGTCGTGGTCAGGAACAGCCAGTTGACCGGGTCAAGGCCATGCGCCGGCCCATAGGCCTTGAGCACGTCGGGCGTGTCCTTGCTTGGATCGGTGGTGATGCTGGTGAAGACGACCTGATCTTTCATCGGCGTGCTGTTCACCATCTTCTGGATCTCGGCGATCTTCTCGGCATGCAGCGGGCATACATCAGGGCACGACGTGTAGATGAAATGGAGCACCACCACCTTTCCGACGAGATTTGCCAACCGCACGATGCGGCCGTCTTCCGCACGCAGTGTGAAATCGGGCGTCGGCTTATCGATCTGCTGGAAATATCTCTCATCGCTTTGCAGCATCGCGTCGACGTCATCCAGCGAATGTGCCCGCGCGCCATGCGCGAAGCCGATGGTCAACGCCGCCAGCGCAACCAAGTCGCGCAGCAAGAATGTCCATAGGCTCCAGGTCGATGAAACGCCTCGAGCCGCTGGCCCGCTTTGCATTCGGACGAGCATCAATCCCCACCTCTCGTATCAACGGATGGTGCTTTCGGAATGTCGGCGCGTTCCTCTTTGGAAACATCCCCTGTCGAGCATGAGCGACCGGTCATCCGGTTCATGCACAGGCCAAGTGCGCACATAGCGGCACAGGGCAGGAGGCTGAGCAGCACCGGCGCGATGCCGACGGCGACTAGCCACGACCAGTTGAAGGCAATGCCGAGAATGGCGACGGCCGCGCCAGCGGCGATCAGACCGCGCGGCCCGCTCAGAGTGGAACGAACGAAGGACTGGATATCGCGGCGCGGTGACGCCTGCCGGCCCTGGCTCAGTTCTGTCGAGGTCATGTCATTTCCCTTTCTCATTTGGCGACGATGCGACCGCGGATGAAGTCGACCATGTCGGGAGCATCCCACTCAACCGGCCCGATCAGGCGACCGACCTCCTTGCCCCGGCGGTCGATAAGCAAGGTTGTCGGAAGGCCTACGGTGCCGAGCGCGAACATGGCCTTGGCCGAGATATCGATGTTCAGCGAAAGGTGGGTGACGCCGGTTTCGGCGAAGAATTTCGTGACCAGCTCCGGGCCGCCACGATCCACGGAGAGTGCGACGGCCTCAAAATCGGGCCCGCCGAGCTTTGCCTGCAACCGGTCCAGAGTCGGCATTTCCTTGCGGCAGGGTGAGCACCATGTCGCCCAGATGTTGAGCAGCACGACCTTGCCGGAATAATCGGCGAGCGTCTTCGGCTGGCCGGTTGCGTCCGTGAAGCTGATCTCCGGCACGGCGGCAGGGGTATCGAGAACGGCGAAGTTCTGCGGGGCCTGCGCCGCCGATGCGGGCTGCCATGCGACGATTAGCGCCCCGAACAGGACGGTAGCGAATGGCTTCATGGTCTCTGCTCCTTCGCCTCGGCCCTCAACCGCGCGACGAGCGGCAGGATCGTCTTTTCCAGCGCCTCATCTGTCACGGCGCCGATGTGCTTGTAGACAATGCGGCCGTCAGCACTCACCACGAAAGTTTCCGGCACGCCATAGACGCCCCAGTCTATGGCGACGCGGCCGGTGAGGTCCGCGCCGGTACGCGTATAGGGATCGCCATCCGTGTCGAGCCATCGTGCGGCATCGTCAGGCTGATCCTTGTAGTTGAGTCCATGCAGCGGCACCGTCCCGCTCTTAGCCAGTTGCATGAACACGGGGTGCTCCTCGCGGCAGGCAAGGCACCACGACGCGAAAACGTTGACCAGCGAGACTTCGCCACGCAGGTCGCCGCTCGACAGGCCAAGCGTGCGCCCTTGGACCGGCGGCAGGCTGAATTCTGGCACCGGCTTGTTGATCAGCGCCGATGGAATATCAGACGCGTTGCGCGTAAGTCCCCAGCCGAGCAGCACGGCGAGAGCGACGAAAACCATCACAGGTAATAGGACCGCCAGTCGGTGCAGCACGGCGCGCCGGACAGTCGGCGCATCGGATGGGACGGTGCCACTGTTGTTCATTCGTCACCACCCAGTGACGGCTTGACGACCGATCAACACTGATTTCACTCCGTCGCGTAGACGGTCGGCGCCTTGCCATCCTTGGTGAAGGCATAGACCGTCCAGGTTTCGTCCTTCCGGCCACCCATCCCGGGCGCGCCCGCAGGCATGCCGGCGAGCGTGATGCCTGTGACGGCCGGCCGTTCGGCGAGAAGCTTCTTGACGATGTCGACCGGCACCAAGCCATCGACGACATAGCCGTCGACCATCATCGTGTGGCAGCCTTCGAGATCGGTCGGCACGCCTGCATCGCCGCTGATTTGCGAGAGATTGTTGACCGGTTTGATGTCGACCTTGAAGCCATTCTTCTCGAGATAGGCGGCATAAGCCTCGCAGCAGCTGCATTGCGGGTTCTTGTACATCACCGCGTTGATCGTCGCAGCGAGTGCCGGCAGCGGCGCTGCGATTGCGAGGCCAAGGGCAGTGAGCGCGTAGGTTAGTTTCATTTTGTTGTTCTCCTTGGTTGATAGGTTGGATTGAACATCAGGTCACCCGAAAGACGGTCATCAGGCCGGCCATCTGGTGATCGATGACATGGCAGTGCAGCATCCAGTCGCCGGGATTGTCCGCAACGAAGGCGCATTCGACGATGTCCTTTGGTGCCAGCAGAACCGTGTCCTGCCATTGCCGGTGCGGCACCGGCGCACCGTTGCGCGAAAGTACCGACAGACTGAAGCCGTGGACATGCATGGGGTGCCACCAGGCGGTTTCGTTGCGGATGATAAGGTGACAGGTAGCGCCCCGTTCGAGCGCGAATTGCGGCGCCATGCCGGCATGGCCGTCGCCGGTCATCGACATGCCGTTGATCGCCCACGCAGCGCCACCGTTCATGCCGGGCATTCCCATGCCCATCATGCCACCGACGCCGGCAAGCTTGCCGCCGCCCGTCATGCCACCCTGGAGCACGATCTCCCAGCGGATGGTTCGAGCGCGATCGGGCTCGGGCAATGGATTGCGTGGCAAGGCAAGCGGCGCGTCGAGCGGATTGGCCCTGAGCGGCGGCGCTCTGTCATAAGCGAGCGTGGTCAGCGGGTATGCAAGGCCGTCGTAGACGTCGTCCATCACGTCATGCCGACTACCGGGGTCACCCTGCATGTCGATGGCGACATCGATGCGCATCGCCGGCGCCAGCACAAGACGGCCGTCCTCCGGCTCATGTGGGTCGCACGGCTGACCGTCAATTGCTACTATCACCGGCCTGTGACCCTCGAAACGCAGCGCCATTATGCGCGCAAGTGATGCGTTGACGAGCCGCAGCCTGACGCGCTCGCCGGCTCGCACAGGCTGGTTCGTCGGCGCCGATCCGTTGATCGTAACCTCGTTGCCAACGCGGCCGGACATCGCGGCATCCATCGTGCTGCCGAAACCTCCAGCAATCTGCTTGTCGCCCGAGAGGCGCCAATCCTGCAACATCCACAACAGGTCGCGATCAACGGCAACGGGCTCCGCCTCCTCGACGATCAGCGGACCGGCGAGTCCACGGCCCATCTGCACCAGGCTGCCTGCATGCGGATGGTACCAGAAGGTGCCGGCGTCTGGTGGCGTGAACTCATAAACGAAGCTTTCGCCCGGCTTTATCGGCGGCTGGGTCAGACCTGGCACGCCATCCATGGCGTTCAGCAGACGGATACCGTGCCAATGTACCGTGGTGTCCTCGTCGAGCCCGTTCTCGACCGCAATGCGGACCGGCCGACCTTGTTGTATGCGCAGGATCGGTCCTGGAACGGTCCCATCGTACCCCCAGATGGAGGTCCATGGACCCTCAGGGCCAGCGAGATTTGCGCGGCCGTGCATCGCCTTAAGTTCGCGCTCATCAACCTCGGATGCCTTTGATGATCTCGCCTTCAAAAGGCTTGTTGAGACAGCACCCGCTACAGCAACGAGAAATCCTCGGCGCGAGATTGAGAAATGGTTCACCCTTGTAGCCCTTATGACCTCAATCGATGCTGGCGCATCGAATGATTGCTGCATGTGCCCGCAACGCGACCACGCGCGATGTGGGCGAGCGGGCGCCGTTATCAGCAGTTTTGTGGCTGAAACGGCGTCAGGCGCTGGGTCTGGGAGGGAGTGGATCGGGCAGGAAACCCCGGCCGCGCAGAAATGGGGTCGGCAGAGCTGTCGGCTGCTCTAGCCGAGGAACCGCCGTCACGGCCAGGTCTTGTGGCAACACTGCCACCACGGGCGCGATGCAGACCGGCTGACACTGCTTCGAGCCTGTGTCCTTGAGGCACGCCTTGCAGTCGCCCTTCATGGTGCTGTCGGCCATTTTGCCCATGCCAGCGCCGGTTATCCAGACGGGCATCACCCCGACCTGAGCAGCAGACAAGCTGAAGCCCGCAGTCAACAGAACCGCGAGCAGCACTAGGATGAAATGCTTTGGCGACAGCCGTGTCATTATTCGCTTAGGCTGATCGCAAAATGCGGCTTTTGCAAGTGCCGAGCCCGTGACCGCCGGGCGCTGCGACATTCGGGCACGGAAGATTGCGGACTGTTGATAATTCCGGCCACCCGACGCTGGGCTGCCTCACCAGCAGTCGCCGTGGCCCGATGCCGCTTAGTCCGAAAGCCAGTATGCGTGTTAACTCCAAGCCAATTCTCGCCACGGTATTACCGCATTTCAACTTCACGTAAGCGATGATTAACCATTAGGATCGGTATCGGATGTGAGAACCACACATCCGTTTGGGCAAATCCGGGGACAAACGGCAGCCTGCAAGGCCTTTTGATTTGAACCACGTCGAACGACACACAACCGGGCGGCATTTTCACGTGAGCGTCCGGCCG
>JBFLWR010000296.1:0-12288 GCA_040755925.1 Pseudomonadota bacterium | reverse complement strand
GCCCAGGACCAGACGCAGCAGGGCGCGGATACTTCGGCCGCTGATATGCCGGCCACCAGCACCTTCGGCAGGTGGACCACCATCATCGACACGCTCGACACCGGGCAGGATGCGCACAAGACCTGTGCCGCCTCGACCGCCTTCTTTGACGCCATCGGCAATGCCGGCACGCTGACGCTGTCGATTTCGACCGGCGATGCCCTGCCGCCCAACGCCTATCCGGCAATCATGATAACCGTCGCCAACAAGGCTCTGCCGACCGGCCAGAACATAGCGGCGACTTTCGGCGATCCTGGTGTCAAGGTCTCCGCGACGGTCACCTCCAGCGAAGCCGTCAACGGGCGTCCGAGTTGGGCGGTGGACAACCAGCCCAAGAAGGCGCTCGCCCTTCTGCGCGCCATGCGCCAGGTCACCGCTCTCGACGTCGTCTTCGGCAAGGCGGCCGTCGCCAGCATCCCGATGGACGGTTTCGTCAAGGCCTACCGCAGTCTCGGCAAGTCCTGCGGCTTCCCGACGAAGGACGTCGCGCCCTGATCCGCGCATTCACTTGAGGGCAGGGATGGCACGACGCCGTGCTACGCCCGCCGCCGCGCTGGCAATCTTCCTCGCGCCTCGCTATCTCTGAGGCATGAAAGGCTCTAAGCCTTTCGCCCACCAGAATCGCGAACCCAAGGCTCTCCATGCGTTGCCCCTATTGCCAGTCCGAAGATACGCAGGTGAAGGACTCGCGCCCCGCCGAGGATGGCGCCGCGATCCGCAGGCGGCGCGTCTGCCCGGACTGCGGCGGCCGCTTTACCACCTTCGAACGCGTGCAGTTGCGTGACCTCGTCGTCATCAAGAAATCCGGCCGCAAGGTGCCCTTCGACCGCGACAAGCTTTTGCGTTCGGTCGAGATCGCGGTGCGCAAGCGCAACGTCGATCCCGAGCGGATCGACCGCGCCGTCACTGGCATCGTGCGCCAGCTCGAAAGCTCCGGCGAGACCGAGGTGGCCTCGGGCGAGATCGGCCGGCTGGTGATGGAAGCGCTGAAGTCGCTCGACGACGTCGCCTATGTCCGCTTCGCCTCGGTCTATCGCAATTTCCGCGAGGCCAAGGATTTCCACGAATTGCTGGGCGAGCTGAAAGGCGACGAGGAACGGACCGAAGAGGAAGCCGGCTGAGCATGGCGCAAACGCGACGCAGCGAGGCCGAGCAGGCGGCCCTTGATCGCCGTTACATGGCCGCGGCCATCAGGCTGTCGCGCCGCAACGCCGGACGGACCTCGACCAACCCTTCCGTCGGCACCATCATCGTGCGCGACGACGGCGCCGGCCCGATGATCGTCGGCACCGGCGTCACCGCTATCGGCGGCCGCCCGCATGCCGAGACCGAGGCGCTGGCCGAGGCCGGCGAGCTTGCGCGTGGCGCCACGGCTTACGTAACTCTGGAACCCTGCGCCCATCACGGCCGCACGCCGCCCTGCGCCAACGCGCTGGTCAATGCCGGTGTTACGCGCGTCGTGGGCGCGGCGAGCGATCCCGATCCGCGCGTCTCCGGAAAGGGCTACGCCATCCTGCGCGCGGCTGGCGTCGAGGTGATGGAGAAGGTGCTGGCCACCGAAGCCGCCGAGCAGATGGCGGGATATCTGACTCGATCTTTGAAAAAACGCCCGGAAGTCACTCTGAAGCTTGCGCTTTCGAGCGACGGCAAGATCGGCCGGAAAGGCGCCGGCCAGGTCGCGATCACTGGCGAGATCGCCCGGCGGGACGTCTACCTGATGCGCGCGGAGTCCGACGCCATCCTGATCGGCATCGGCACAGCGCTGGAGGATGATCCGGCGCTGACCGTGCGCCTGCCGGGGCTGGAGAGCCGCTCGCCGGCGCGCATCGTTCTCGATCGGCAGATAAGGCTGCCGGAGACGTCGAAGCTGGTTTCCGGCGTCGACCGTGTGCCGCTCTATGTCGCAGCCTGCTTCGAGGCCGACCCGCACCGTCGGGCAGTTCTCGAGCGCGCGGGCGTGCGCTTCATCGGCACGGAAACGCATGCCGGCGTCGTTGCCTTGCCGGAACTGCTCGAGGACCTGGCGGCGCTTGGCATGGCGACCGTGCTGGTCGAAGGCGGCGCCCAGGTCGCCAAGGCGTTCCTCGACGAAGACCTGGTCGATCGGATCGTCCTTTTCCACGGACCGGACGCGATCGGCGAGGGCGGCATTGCATCGCCCATCGATGCCGACCATATCCCGACAGGTTTTCGCAAGCTGCGCGAGATGCGCTTCGGCGAGGACGCTTACGCTGAATGGGTAAGACCATGATCCCAAAAAGTGGGAACCGGTTTTTGGATAAGATCATGGTCAAACTGGAAGACAGGTATCTCTAATGTTCACAGGAATTGTCACGGACGTCGGTACCGTCGCAACGATAAAACCGCTGGCCGAGGGTGTCGGTTTGCGCATCGACACGGCCTACGATCCGGAGACCATCGCGATCGGCGCCTCGATCTCCTGCGGCGGTGTCTGCCTGACCGTCACGGCGCTTCCCGAACATGGCTCGAACGCGCGCTGGTTCGAGGTCGAGGCCTGGGAAGAAGCGCTCCGGCTGACAACCGCGTCGAGCTGGAAATCCGGCACCAGGATCAACCTTGAACGGGCGCTGAAGATCGGCGACGAGCTTGGTGGCCACATCGTCTCCGGGCATGTCGACGGCATGGCAGAGATCGTCGAGCGCAAGGAGGAGGGCGACGCCGTGCGCTTTACCCTGGAAGCGCCGCGCCATCTGGCGAAGTTCATCGCGCCCAAGGGCTCGGTCGCACTCGACGGCACCTCGCTCACCGTCAACAAGGTCGAAGGCACCCGCTTCGACGTGCTCCTGATCCACCACTCTCTGAGCGTCACCACCTGGGGCGAGCGCCAGGCCGGCGGCAAGGTGAACATCGAGATCGACACCATGGCCCGCTACGCCGCGCGCCTCGCGGAGGCGGCGAAAGAGGGGCTTTGAGGACCCAAACCGGAAAAGCGGAAGCGGCCGATCGCCGACAGATGACCTTGAGGCACTGGCGGACGTCGATGCCGACCGAGTGATTGACCACAACGTAGTCGAGGCTTTGGGTCAACGGTCTCGAAGATCCACAAAGCGCACGCCTCGGTCCGAACAGATCACACAACGTCGCGCCGTAGCATCTTCCGCTTGCGGTCAATGCCGCTTCGGCCTAAGTCACCGGCAACCCCCCGGAGACTTTTATGGCTGGCACCTCCCAACACGGCAAAGCGTTCATTCGTCCGAAGGCGAAGGCGCATCTGCTCATCATCGAAGCGCGCTTCCACGACGGCCTTGCCGACGCGCTGCTCGAAGGCGCAATGACCGCGCTGGACGAAGCCGGCGCCACCTATGACGTCGTCACCGTCCCAGGCTCGCTCGAGATTCCGGCGGTGATTACCTTCGCGCTGGACGGCGCCGCCGAAGGCGGCACGCAATATGACGGCTTCGTCGCGCTCGGCAGCATCATTCGTGGCGACACCTATCATTTCGACATCGTCGCCAACGAATCCAGCCGCGCGCTGATGGACCTCTCGGTGCAGGAGGCAATCGCTGTCGGAAACGGCATCCTCACCACCGAGAACGACGCGCAGGCCTGGGCCCGCGCCCGGCGCACGGAAGGCGACAAAGGCGGCTTTGCCGCGCGCGCGGCGCTGACTATGATCGCGCTCAAAGAGAAATTTGGAGCCCAATCGTGAGCGAACCTGCCCAGAACGGTGCGGTGCGCCACGCCAACAAGCGCGGCGCCGCTCGTCTTGCGGCCGTCCAGGCACTCTACCAGATGGATGTCGCCGGCAGCGGCGTGTTCGAGATCACCGCCGAATACGAAGCCTTCCGGCTCGGCAAGGAAGTCGACGGCGCGCTCTATCGCGAGGCCGACGCGCAATGGTTCCGCGCCATCCTCACCGGCGTCGTCGAGAACCAGAAGACCATCGACCCGGTGATCCGCCAGGCGTTGACCGACGACTGGCCGCTGTCGCGGCTGGATTCGACGCTGCGCGCCATCCTGCGCGCCGGCGTCTATGAGCTGATGAAGCGCGATGACGTGCCTGTGGCGGTCATCGTCTCGGAATATGTCGACATCGCCAAGGCCTTCTATGAGGAGGACGAGCCGAAGCTCGTCAACGCCGTGCTCGACCGGGTTTCACGCCGGGTGCGCGGCGAAGGGCGCGGCAAGGACGCCTCATGACGACTGCCGCGGACGCGGTCGCCAGGACCGGCAGCGAAGGGCGCCGCACGGCGCTGTTGCTCGCCGCGGCGCAGGCGATCGTCGGCTCCGCGGCCCCCATTGCCATCTCTCTCGGCGCGCTTGCCGGTCAATATCTGCTCGGCCCCGACAAGTCGCTCGCGACCGCTCCGGTTACGGGCTACAATCTCGGCGTGGCGCTCGGTGCGCTCCCTGCCGCAGCGATCATCCGCCGTCTCGGCCAGCGCGGCGGCTTCATGACCGGCACCATCGCCACTGCGCTCGGCGGCCTCGTCGCGACCCTGGCGCTCTACAAAGCTAGTTTCTGGCTGTTTGCTTTCGGCCTTGTCGTGCTCGGCGTTGGCGGGGCGTTCGTCCAGCAGTTTCGCTTTGCCGCTGCCGACAACGCGCCGCCCGAATTCAAGGCGCGCGCCATTTCCTTCGTGCTTGCGGGCGGCATCATCACCGCCATCCTCGGCCCCCAGATCGTCATCTACACCCGGGAACTGCTGGCGCCGGTGATGTTCGCTGGCTCCTTTGCCTCGATCCTGCCGCTGGCCGCGGTCGGCGCGCTGATCCTGTCATTTTTGCACGTCTCCAGACGCTCGAATGTCATTGCCGAGACCGCCGCGAGCGATGCGCGTCCATTGGCCGAGATCGTTACCAAGCCGCGTTTCGTCGCCGCTTTGTTCTGCGCCGTCGGCAGCTACGCGCTGATGAGTTTCGTCATGACCGGCGCGCCACTTGCAATGGTCGGCTGCGGCCTTTCGGAAGACAGCGCCGCGCTCGGTATTTCCTGGCATGTCATGGCGATGTTCGGCCCGAGCTTCTTTACTGGTTCACTGATCCACCGCTTTGGCGCCGAACGCATTGTCGCGACGGGCCTTGTCCTGCTCATCGGTTGTGCCCTGGTCGCGCTTTCCGGCGTCGCGTTGTGGCAGTTCTGGACCGCGTTGATCCTGCTTGGCCTGGGTTGGAACTTCGGCTTCATCGGCGCCACGGCAATGGTGGCCGCGAGCTACCGCCCGTCAGAAAAAGGCAAGGTGCAGGGCTTTCATGACTTCGTCCTGTTCGGCTCCGTCGCATTGGCTTCGCTATCTTCGGGCATAGTCTACAATGCCTGGGGCTGGACCATGCTGAACTGGCTGGTGTTTCCGGTCACCGCGCTGTGCTTCGTCGCGCTCGGCACGTCGAGGATCGTGGGCGCCGCCAGGACCTGACGGCAACCCGCAGTGCGAAAGACCCGCCTGAAGCAACGTCATGCGTCAGGCGGAAGAACCTGCAGGACCCGCGCGATGAACATGTGGAATTCCTGCATGTAGTTGCGAAGGAAAGCTTCGGTCGACTCCACCGTTACCTCGCCATCGTCGGTGACCAGGCCCGGGGTGAACTGGATATAGGCTTCGGGCGAGTTCATCTGCGGTGCGTTGCAAAAGCTGAGAACACTGCGCAGGCTTTGCTGCGCGACGGCAGTGGCGATCGCCCCCGGAGACGTTCCGATGACCGCGCATGGCTTGCGGGAGAACGAGTTCTTTCCATACGGGCGGCTTGCCCAGTCGATCGCATTCTTCAGGCCGCCGGGAATCGAGCGGTTGTATTCCGGCGTGACGAAAAGCACCGCCTGGACCGAAGCGATAGCCTTCTTGAAATCCAGGGCTACTTTCGGAAAGTCGGCGTCGTAGTCGTAGCTGTAGAGCGGCAGGTCCTTAAAGGGGATCTCCGTCATCTCCAGTTCCGGAGGCGCCAGCTTCACAAGGGCTTTCGCCAGCTTGCGGTTGATGGACCCTTTGGCAAGGCTGCCGATGAGATATCCGACTTTGTGCTTGGCCATGACATGCTCCTTGTTTGCCCCCGACCCCGCCTTTCCTAATATTCTCCAGAACGGCGCGGGCCGCCAGCCGTCCTTAGGTCTGCCTCTCCGCGCTCGACTGAATTCGGAAGCGCGTCGGCGCGGCAGCCATCGTTGAGCGAAAACCGCCCAATCCGCGCGGTCTGGCATCGCTGTCGGCCCCGAGCAGGCATTAGCGCAGTCCGAACAAAATTATTGCGCGTATCCCCTGTGTTATGAAACCGTATGCCCCGACTGGCCGTTGAAGCCGTGCTCATATGCGGCCACCGACAATTCGGTTAAAAGCAAGGGATTTTCACAATGTTTTCAATTAGAAAGCTCGCCTTGGCAGTGATAGCTCTCGGCATCGGCGCGGCTTCGGCGAATGCCCAGGTGGTGGTGTCTTCAAAGATCGACACCGAAGGCGGCGTGCTGGGCAACATCATCCAGCTCGTGCTCAACGCCAACAACATCAAGACCACCGACCGCATCCAGCTCGGCGCGACACCCGTCGTGCGCAAGGCGATCACCGCCGGCGAGATCGACATCTATCCGGAATATACCGGCAACGCGGCCTTCTTCTTCCAGAAGGCGGACGATCCGCTCTGGAAGGATGCCGCCAAGGCCTACGAGACCGCCAAGAAGCTCGACTACGACGCCAACAAGATCGTCTGGCTGTCGCCGTCGCCGGCCAACAACACCTGGGCGATCGCGCTGCGCAAGGACGTGGCCGACGGGAACAAGCTGGTCACTCTGACGGACTTCGGCAAATATGTTTCGGGCGGCGGCAAGGTGGTGCTCGCCGCTTCGGCCGAGTTCGTCAATTCCGCCGCCGCGCTTCCGGCCTTCCAGACGACCTATGGCTTCACGCTGAAGTCCGACCAGCTGATCACGCTTTCGGGCGGCGACACCGCGGCGACCATCGCGGCCGCCGCGAACCAGACCAACGGCGCCAATGCCGCCATGGTCTACGGCACCGATGGCGGCATCGCGCCCTCGGGCCTCGTCGTGCTGACGGACGACAAGGGCGTTCAGCCCGTCTACCAGCCGGCCCCGATCATCCGCGAGCAGGTTTTGAAAGAGCATCCGGAGATCGAAACCCTGCTCAAGCCGGTCTTCGCCAAGCTCGACCTCGTGACGCTGCAGGAACTCAATGGCCGCGTCCAGCTCGGCGGCGAGGCCGCAAAGGCCGTGGCCGAGGACTTTCTGAAGAAGAACGGGTTCTTGAAGTAAGAGATCGTCGGCGCTCCGTGGTCGCGGCGCGCCGGCTCGGCTGGGGGCGATCGTGAGTATCCGCTTCGACAAGCTCGGCGTGGTCATCGCTGTGATCGTTGCCTATGCCGCGTTCGCGGCACCCTTCGCCACATTCCGCGCCAACCGCATCGTGCCGGGGCAGGGGCGTTCGATCCTCGAGGCTTTGCCGTCCACGCTGGGTGCCCTCTTGCTGGCGATCCTGATCGCGGGCGGCATCGTCGCGTTGCTGCGCACGCCGCTCGCGCTTCGGCTGGCGGCCGGCGTGGTTGCGCTTGTCGCCCTGGCGATCCTGATCGGCATCGCCGGTGCCTTCCTGACGCCGGCAGGCAACACCTTCGTCCGCGTTGCGCCCGCCTGGGGCTTCTGGCTGCTGATCTTTGCCTTCACCCTGCTCCTGGCCGATGTGCTGACAAGGCTGAACCTCTCGCCATGGGCGCGTGTCGGCGTGCTTTTCCTCGCCGCGCTTGCCATTGCCGCGCTGCTTGCATCGGGAAGCTGGGACAGCCTTTCCATCCTCAAGGAATACGCCAACCGCGCCGATAGCTTCTGGGCCGAAGGGTCCAAGCACGTCACTTTGGCGCTGGGATCGCTGGCGGCCGCCGTGATCGTCGGCCTGCCGCTCGGCATCCTTTGCCATCGCGTCGAAAGGCTGCGGGCAGGCGTGCTAAGCGTGCTCAATATCATCCAGACCATCCCCTCGATCGCGCTGTTCGGCCTGTTGATCGCGCCTCTCGGCTGGGTCGCGATCCACGTTCCCGGGGCGGCCGCTCTCGGCATCCGGGGCATCGGCACCGCGCCGGCCTTCGTTGCGCTGTTCCTCTATTCGCTGCTGCCGGTGGTCGCGAACACGGTGGTTGGGCTGGCTGGTGTACCCCGCGCGGCCAACGATGCGGCCCGCGGCATGGGCATGACCGACCGCCAGCGCCTGTTCGATGTCGAGTTCCCGCTCGCCTTTCCGGTAATCCTGACCGGCATCCGCATCGTGCTGGTGCAGAACATCGGGCTTGCCACCATCGCGGCTCTCATCGGCGGCGGCGGCTTCGGCGTTTTCGTTTTCCAGGGCGTCGGCCAGACGGCGATGGATCTCGTGCTGCTCGGCGCCGTGCCCACCGTGGCGCTGGCTTTCGCAGCCGCCATCATCCTCGACGCGATTATCGAAATGACCGCCACAAGGCGCAGGGTTGAAACCGCATGATCGAGATCGAAGGCATCACCAAGCGCTATGACCAGACGACCGTCGTCGACGATGTCTCGCTGGTCATCGAGCCGCGCACGATCTGCGTCATCGTCGGCACCTCCGGTTCCGGCAAGACGACGTTGCTCAGGATGATCAACCGGCTGGTCGAGCCGACGGCAGGCGTCATCAAGCTCGACGGCGTCGACAACCGCTCGCTCCCCGGCTACCAACTGCGCCGCAGCATCGGTTACGCCATCCAGGGCCACGGCCTGTTTCCTCACCGGACGGTGGCGCAGAACATCGCCACCGTGCCGCTCCTGCTCGGTTGGGACAAAAGACGCATCGATGCCCGGGTCGACGAGCTGATGACGCTTTACCAGCTCGACCCGCAGGCCTACGGTCCGCGCTATCCGCACGAGCTTTCCGGCGGCCAGCAGCAGCGCGTCGGCGTCGCCAGGGCGCTCGCCGCCGAACCCAATGTGCTGTTGATGGACGAACCCTTCGGCGCGCTCGATCCGATCATCCGCACCAAGGCGCAGGAAGACCTGCTGGCGATCCAGAAGCGCTTCGGCACCACCATCATTCTCGTCACCCACGACATGGAGGAAGCGGTCCATATGGGCGACAAGATCGCCGTCATGGATGCCGGAAAGGTGCTGCAATACGCAAAGCCCGCCGAGATCCTGGCGAGGCCGGCAAGCGGCTTCGTCGAGACCCTGGTCGGCGCCAGCGAGCGGCCGTTCCGGCTGTTGTCGCTCGGCCGCGTTCGCGACGCCGTCGAGGCCGGCGGCGCCGAGGGCGAAGCAATCCCCGGCGACGCCAGCCAGCGCGACGCCCTGGCCGAGCTGCTGTGGACGGGACGCCCTTCGCTGCCTGTAAAGGACGCGGACGGAAAGCCGCTCGGCCGTGTCACGATCGAGGGGTTGGTCAAGCGCGCGGCGAGGCCGCAATGAGAGCGTGGCTGCCTGCGCTGCTGAGGCTTGCAGTTCTTGTCTTGCTGGTGCTCTTCATCAGCAACCCGGGCTGGTTCGAGCCGCTGCTCAAGCCCCTGACCGAGAACGGCGCCCCGGCGATCTACAACCGGGGCAGCTTGCTGACGCTCACACTGATTCACCTGGGAACCGTGCTGATCGCGACGGCGGCGGCCGCGATCGCCGCCATGGCGCTCGCCATTCTCGTCACCCGGCCGGCCGGCGCGGAGTTCCTGCCGCTGTCGCGCAGCCTGGTCAACATCGGACAAACCTTTCCCCCGGTGGCGGTGCTGGCGCTTGCCGTGCCGGCCGTCGGCTTCGGCGAATGGCCGACGCTGATAGCGCTCTTCCTGTACGGGCTGCTGCCAATCTTCGAGAATGCGTTGACCGGGCTGACGACGCTGCCCGGCAATGTGGTCGAGGCGGCGCGCGGCGCCGGCATGACCGGCTGGCAAAGGCTGGTAAAGGTCGAGCTGCCGCTGAGCGCTCCGGTGATCCTCGGCGGCATCCGGCTCTCCATGGTGATCAGTCTCGCCACGGCGACGATCGGTTCGACGGTCGCGGCCAAGACCCTTGGCGAGGTGATCATCGCCGGCCTGACCTCGAACAACCTTGCCTTCGTTTTGCAGGGCGGCTTGATCGTCGCCGCGCTCGCCGTACTGATATATGATGGTCTCTATGCGGTGGAGCGCTATGCGGCGCGCCGCATGGGCCGGGAGGCCGAATAGCCGCTCGAGGCGAACGCTGGCGGGAAGATCGCGCGCGGAGCAGGAAGATGGGATGGCTGTCGGATATCGGCCGCGTTCTTCTGCGCTCCGGCGGCGCGAAAGCGGCACAGCCGATTGGCTTTCCCATTGCCATCCTGTCGTTCGACCGCCCCGACTACTTGCGGCGAGTGCTTTACAGTCTTCGCCCGCAGATCGGCGAGCAGGATCGGGTGGTGCTGTTCCAGGATGGCGGCTGGAATCGCTGGAGCGAACGCGGGAAGGGCAGCGCCGAACTGATCGCGCGATGCATTTCCCTTTTTCGCAAAAGCGTGCCGTGGGGAGAGGTTGTCGAGTCGCCGGAAAACCTCGGCATCGCGCTGAATTACGAGCGCGCCGAGCGCCATATGTTCGAGAGCCTGGCGGCGGAAAGGGCGTTGTTCCTTGAAGATGACCTGGTCCTTTCGCCCAACTATCTCCGCGTCATTCGGCAACTCCTGGATATTGCCGACCAAGACCGGCGCATCGCCTATGTCGCGGCCTATGGTGATTTGTGGGCCAGCCGGCAAAGCCAGCGCCGCCGAGCTCACGACCTCATCCCCATGCACGAGAACTGGGGCGCCGCGCTCACCCGGCAGGCATGGCTGGCCGAGCGGCCGTTTCGCAAGCGATATCTCGAACTGGTCGGCGACTGTGACTATTCCAGGCGCGACCATGAGACGATCAAGGCCTTCTATGCTGAACGCGGCTGGGACAACGCGATCACCAGCCAGGATGCCGCCCGTTGGATAGCCTGCGCTGAACGAGGCGCTGTTCGCGTCACCACCTTCGCTTGCCATGCCCGCTATATCGGCAAGCGAGGCGAGCACTCCACTCCCAGGCTGTTCAAAGCGTCGAAATTCGACAGGACGCGGATGTTCAAAGGCACCGCGCCTGATCTGGTCGCGCCGACCGACGAGCAGATCGCGCAATGGCTTGCCAGGGAGCAAATGCGTTTTAAGGGCGGAGGCGAACCGTTCTATCCCGGGCACGGTCTGACCTGATGCCGATTCAATCGGTTCGCGTGAAAGCATTGCAGCGAAAGCCGGGCAAAAACCGAACAATATCTTGACGTTCCAAGCCCTGTTTCGCATACACGCCAGCGGAGGGGAGGATTCCGACTGCCGGCATCCGTCTCTCGTCTCATAGGCCCAGGGAGGGGTTCTTTTGGGCCAACAATCGAGGAAAATCCGGCAATGACCATCATTTACGCCGTCATCGCCTGCGGCCTGCTTTCTGTCCTGTACGCCATCTGGGCGACACGTTCGGTCCTTGCGTCCGATCAGGGCAACCAGCGCATGCAGGAAATTTCAGCCGCCATCCGAGAAGGCGCCCAGGCTTACCTGGCGCGCCAGTACACGACCATCGCTATCGTCGGCATCGTCGTGCTCGTGCTTGCCTGGTGGCTGCTCTCCATCACCTCCGCGGTCGGCTTCCTGATTGGCGCCGTGCTCTCCGGCGCCGCCGGCTTCATCGGCATGCATGTTTCCGTGCGCGCCAATGTGCGCACCGCGCAGGCTGCCTCCAACAGCCTCGCCGCCGGCCTCGACATCGCCTTCAAGTCGGGCGCCATCACCGGCATGCTGGTGGCTGGCCTGGCGCTGCTCGGCGTCTCGATCTACTACTACATCCTGACCGGCCCGATGGGCCTGCAGCCCAATGACCGCGTCGTCATCGACGCGCTGGTGTCGCTTGGCTTTGGCGCCTCGCTGATCTCGATCTTCGCCCGTCTCGGCGGCGGCATCTTCACCAAGGGCGCCGACGTCGGCGGCGATCTGGTCGGCAAGGTCGAGGCCGGCATTCCCGAAGACGATCCGCGCAATCCGGCCACCATCGCCGACAATGTCGGCGACAATGTCGGCGACTGCGCCGGCATGGCCGCCGACCTGTTCGAGACCTACGCCGTCACCGTCGTCGCCACCATGGTGCTCGCCGCCATCTTCTTCGGCGGCAGCGCGACACTGGGTGCGGCGATGCTCTACCCGCTCGCCATCTGTGGCGCCTGCATCCTGACCTCGATCGTTGGCACCTTCTTCGTCAAGCTGGGTTCCAACGGCTCGATCATGGGCGCACTCTACAAAGGCCTGATCGTCACCGGCCTGCTGTCGATCGTCGGCC
>JBFLWR010000295.1:0-2436 GCA_040755925.1 Pseudomonadota bacterium | reverse complement strand
GCTGCGCCACCCAGAAGGCAAGCGTCGACACACCCGGCGCGATCGAGGCCGACCAGGTCTTGTAGCCGTCCTTTTCCTTCTGCTCCTTCCACCATTTCAGCTCATCCTGCCGGTTGCCCATGATGATGGTCGGGCGGGGCTTTCCGGCGGCGGCGAAAGCCTGGGCGGCGCCGTATCCGTCACCACCCTGGTCGACGATGCCCACGACATCCGGCAGCGACGGCAGGATCGTCGCCACCGCCTTCTGCGCCGTGGTCTGGTCCCAGTCGCCGGTCACCGAGCCGACGATCTTGAACTCGGGATGGGCCGCCACGCCTTCGAGGATACCGGCATGGATCGCATCGTCGATCGATGTGCCGGCCAGCCCCCGGATTTCGAGCAGGTTGCCGCCCTTCGGCTGGAACTTGGCCATCTGCTCGACTTCCTGCTTGCCCATGTCCTTGAAGTCGACGACGACGCGGTAGGCGCAGGGCTCGGTGACGGTGCCGTCGAACGAGACGACGACGATGCCGGCATCGCAGGCCTGCTTGATGGCGCCGTTCAGCGCGTCCGGCGAAGCGGCGTTGATGACGATAGCGTCATAGCCCTGCAGGATCAGGTTCTGCACCCGGGCCGCCTGGGTCGGCACTTCCTTGTCGGCGGTGGTGAAGACGTCGGCGACGCCGACGATCTTGTCGTCGACCGCTTTCTTGGTGACGATGCCGTAGCTGTCGAGCATCGCCTGGCGCCACGAATTGCCGGCATAATTGTTGGAGAAGGCGATCTTCTTGCCGCTGGTGTCGGCAAGCGCTGTGCCCGAGGCGAGCATAGCCGCCACGGCGCCCAAGACGAACAGTTTCCTCATGTCATTTCCTCCCTATATTGGCTGGTCCTGATGATGTCGTAACACGCATTTCCCTGTTTTTTATCTATTGTCAGACAAATTCAGAGGAACCGCAAGCTGTCAAATGCAAAGCTTCAAACAGCTCCGATCAACTTGCGGTGCGGCGATTGAAATGCCTTCCGGTCCTGGTTTAGGAACGGCGGCAGGAGAGAGGTTGCATGGCAGTCAAGCCGACCGTTGCCCAAGGCGCGCCGGGAATCCCTGCACGATGGACGTCGAGCGCCAAGAGTGGCGTCGGCACCGCGCTTTCCGCGAAAAGTCCGCTCTGGTTCACCATCAGCCACGGCATTCTGAACGAGATCTATTACCCGCGCCTCGACAGCGCCTGCACGCGCGACATGGGCCTGATCGTCACCGGCCCTGGCGCTTACTTCTCGGAAGAGAAGCGGGACGCGTCCCATGCCACCGCGCCTTTCGAGGACGGCGTTCCGGGTTACAGGCTGGCCAATGCCGCGACAGACGGCTCATACCGCATCGAGAAACGTATCGTCACGGATCCCAAGCGCCCTGTCCTTTTGCAGGAAGTGACTTTCGTCCCGCTCAAGGGCGAAGGCCATCGCGTTTACGTGCTGCTCGCGCCGCATCTCGTCAATGCCGGCATGGGCAACACCGCCTGGGTCGGCGAGCACAAGGGCCGGCGCATGCTTTTCGCGTCCGGTCGCGGCGTCTGGATCGCGCTTGCCTCTTCGCTGCCCTGGGGCGCCTGCTCGGCCGGCTATGTCGGTTTCTCCGACGGCTGGCAGCAATTGCACGATGGCGGCGAACTCGACCCCAACTGCCGGCGCGCGGAAGACGGCAATGTCGCTCTCGCTGGCGAGATCGGTTTTTCGGCCGGCAACAACACCGCCTTGTTGGCGCTCGGCTTCGGCGCCTCTCCGGAAGAGGCCGCGGACCTCGCGCAGGCCAGCCGCAAGCAGGGCTTCGAGACGGCCGCGATGGCCTATGCCGAGAACTGGCGGAAATTCCAGCACGGGCTCGAGAAACTCGACAGACAAGCTGCCTCGGGACTGGACGCCTATCGCGTCAGTACCGCGGTCCTGGCGACGCACCTCTCGATCGCCAGGCCCGGCGCGGCTGTGGCAAGCCTGTCGATCCCCTGGGGTTTCAACAAGGGCGACGACGATCTCGGCGGCTACCATCTGGTCTGGCCGCGCGACCTGGTCGAGACGGCCGGCGGCTTCCTCGCCGCCGGCCACGGCAGGCAGGCGCTGCAGATCCTGACCTATTTGCGCTCGATCCAGCAGCCGGATGGCCACTGGCCGCAGAACGTCTGGTCAGACGGCACCCCCTATTGGCCCGGCATCCAGATGGACGAATGCGCCTTTCCGCTGCTGCTTGCCGATGCCTTGCGTCGGGCCGGTCATCTGCCGCGCGCCAGGCTCGCCGACTTCGTGCAGATGATCGAGAGCGCGGCTTCCTACGTCGTGCGCAACGGTCCCGTCACCGGCGAGGACCGCTGGGAAGAAGATACCGGCTACAGCCCCTTCACGCTGGCCGTCGAGATCGCGGCCCTTCTCGCGGGCGCCGACTTGCTGGATGCCTTCGATAAACAT
>JBFLWR010000294.1:0-4557 GCA_040755925.1 Pseudomonadota bacterium | reverse complement strand
GGCGGAAAACAGCCCGACGGGAATCGCGATCAACGTTGAAAGCGCCAGCGCAATCAACGCCAGCGGCAACGAGACGACGACACGCTCGCGCACCAGATCGATCACGGGCACCGAATAGGTATACGAGCGGCCGAAATCGAGGCTGAGCAAGCCGCCGGCCCAGTGCAGATAACGCCAGACGAGCGGCGCGTTCAGCCCCATCTGGTCGCGCAACAGCTCGATCTGATCGGCGCTGGCATTGAGGCCCAACATCAGGCGCGCGGGATCGCCGGGGAGGATTTCCATGACCGCGAACACCACCATCGAGGCCAGCACCAGGGTGAGGGCGGCGATGATGAGGCGCTTGAGCAGGTAGGTGGTCATGCGCGGCGATCTGGCGATCGACCGACGCTCAGTCCGTCCACTTTACTTTAGTCAGGTCATTGGCGGGGATCGGCGCGTTTTCCCACAGGCCCTGGAGCTTAGCGTCCCAGACCCCGACCTTCGGCAGTTCGTAGAGGAAGCCGACCACGGCGTCGTCGGCGAGGATCTTCTGCGCCTCGGCGTACAGTTCCTTGCGCTTGGCTTCGTCCGTGGTCAGCTCCAGATCGGCGATGACCTTGTTGAAGGTCGGATTGTAGTAATTGAAGTAGTAGTCCTTGCGCGAATAGATATCGATGTCGTTCGGCTCGGTATGGGAGACGATGGTCAGGTCATAGTCCTTCTTGGTGAACACCTGGTCCAGCCACTGCGCCCATTCGACCGGAATGATCTGCAGGTCGATGCCGACGTCACGCAATTGGGATGCGATGATCTCGCCACCGAGCCGCGCATAGGAAGGCGGCGGCAGTTTCAGCGTGGCCTTGAAGCCGTTTTCGAGGCCAGCCTCCTTGAGCAGTTCCTTGGCCTTGGCCACGTCGTGCGGATAGCGGCCGGTGAGGTCCACATAGTATTTGTTGGTCGGCGCCATATGCGAGCCTATCGGCAGGCCGAGCCCGGCCGAGGCGCCGTCGATGATGGCCTTGCGGTCGAGCGCGTAGGAGATCGCCTGCCGGACCTGCAGCTTGTCGAAGGGCGGCTTCTTGTTGTTGATCGAGAGGATCGTTTCGCCTTCGGTCGCGCCGACCACGACCTTGAAGCGCGGATCGTCCTTGACTTGGACGACGCTGTCCGGGTCGAAGAAGGGGAAGGCCTGGATGTCGCCCGATAGCAGCGCCGGCACCGCCGCGGCGGCGTCTGGAACGATGCGGAACTCGACCTTGTCGAGGAACACCGGCGCGCCCCAATAGTGGTCGGACTTCACCAGCTTGATCGATGAGCCCTTGGCCCAGCTCTCGAACTTGAAGGGGCCGGTGCCGATCGGCTTCTCCTTGTTGGTGTCAGCTGATTTCGGCGACACGATCACCGCGTCGCCCCAGCCCATATTGTAGAGGAACGAGCCCTGCGGGTGGCTAAGCGTGATCTTCACGGTTGCCGGGTCGATCACCTCGACCTTGTCGATGGCCGCGAAGAGCTGCTTCTGTGCGTTGAGGGAGTTCGCCGCTCGGGCGCGGTCGAGCGAGAATTTCACGTCGTCGGCGCTGAAATCGCTGCCGTCGTGGAATTTCACGCCAGTGTGGAGCTTGAAGGTATAGGCCTTGGCGTCATCGGAGACCGTCCAACTGTCCGCAAGATCAGGCAGGACCTCGCTGTTCGGGCCGATGCGGGTCAGGCCCTCGAAGACGTTGGCGTAGGTGACTTCCCTGATCGCCGCGGCCGCGCCGGCCGTCGGGTCGAGATGCGGGGGTTCGAGCGGGATGCCGATGACGAGATCGGTGCGCGCCGCAAGCGCTGAAGTCGCGGTCGCGAACGCCAGCACGGCCGCGGCCAGAATGGTCTTCCACAGTTTCATCGCCGAACTCCCATTTGCTCAAATATGCTTAAGCCCGGCGGATAGAAGCGTGATTTCGCTCGGGAGTAAATTGCGTTTTGTGCTGCCATGCAGCGCGACGAGAAATGTTTTTGCGCTTCGGCACGATCACGCGGTCGTGCCGCGCAGCAGCACGTTGAGGCCGATCGCCATGACCTTGGCCGATTCTACCATGTCGGCGATGCCCACCCATTCGTCCGGCCGATGGGCGAGGTCGAGGATGCCCGGGCCATAGGCAATGCAGTCATAGAGATGGCCGATGCGCGCGACATGCTTCTGGTCATAGGTGCCGGGCGAGATCACGTAGTCCGGCTCGCGGTCGAAAATCGCCATGATGCCTTGGGCAACGGCCTTGACCACCGGCGAGTCGCGCTCGGTCATCAGCGGCAACACCTCCATCAGGTCGCGGATTTCGTAGTCGAACTTCTTCCGCTCGCGCTTCAACCGTTCGAGGATGCCGGTAACCTCACCTTTGACCGTGTCGAGATCCTCCTCCAGCAGGAAGCGTCGGTCGATGGTCAGTCGGCACCAGTCGGGGACATTGGGCGACGGCAGCCCTGGGCGGAAATCCTCGGTCTGGCCGCCATGGATGGAATTGATGTTCATGGTCGAGCGCCTGGCGCCCTCGGGCACCACGGGCATGCGCGTCACCTTGCGGTCTAGCGCTGGAAACAACTCGTCCTCGAAGGCTTGCAGCACGGCGCCCATGTGGCGCACCGCATTGTCGCCGAGGAAGGGCATCGAGCCATGCGCGATCTCGCCCTTGGTCTCGATCTCGGCCCACCAGACGCCGCGATGGCCGAGGCAGATGCGGTCCTTGTTCAGTGGTTCCGGGATGATGACGTGGTCGACCTTGGGCTTGGAAAAGTAGCCGAGCCTGGCCAGATGCGCGACGCCGCCGAAGCCGCCGGATTCCTCGTCGACCGTGCCCGATATCTCGATCGCGCCGGGAAAATCGGGATGGACCTCCATGAAGGCCTCCACGGCGATGACCGAGGCGGCCAGGCCGCCTTTCATGTCACAGGCGCCGCGGCCATAGACCCTGCCGTCCTTCACCACGCCGGCAAAGGGATCGACGGTCCAGCCGTCGCCGGCCTCGACCACGTCGATATGCGAGTTGAAATGCACGCAGGGGCCCGGCGAGCGGCCTTCGAAGCGGGCAACGACGTTGACGCGCGGATAGCGGTCGGTGTCGCCGGGCGTTCCTTCGGCGCGGATGAATTCGGTCTCGAAACCAAGCCTTCCCAGTCGCGCGCCAAGAAATTCGGCGCATGGCCGGTAAGCCTCGCCGGGAGGGTTGACGGTCGGGAAGCGGATCAGGTCAGCGGTCAGCGCGACCAGATCGTCGACCCGGTTATCGACGGCCTCGAGGAGTCGTTCATTCATGCGCGGGATTGAAAGAGGAACGCAGCATTTTTGCAAGCAGCCTTGTCGCGATGGTCATCCGGCAACGCGCATATGGCCTAACGCCAGTCTAAACCATCGAGGGTGCGTGTCGCACTGGCAACCATGGCGAGAAAATCGTTCAAATTCGCCATATCGGATTGGCGGATTCATCAAGGAGTGTGTGGTACTTAACGCTCCTGCCGGCAAAATGATGGAAAAAACCGCGTGATGGCAGGGGGCAATCGAAGGGGTTTGTTCGCATGAAAAAGTTCGTTCTCATGGCAGCCGTGCTGGTGACCACGCTGCTTGGTGTGTCGCTCGCAAGCCGGGCGGCCACGCTGGTCGCCAACATCGACGTCTCGACCCAGACCATGACGGTCAGCAAATACGGCCAGGTGCTCTATCGCTGGAGCGTGTCGACCGCGCGCAAGGGTTATTTCACGCCGCGCGGCAGCTATCAGCCGCAACGGACGGCCCGGATGTGGTATTCGCGCAAATACGACAATTCGCCGATGCCCTATTCGGTGTTCTTCCACGGCGGCTACGCCATCCATGGTACCGGCGCGGTGAAATACCTCGGCCGCCCGGCATCGCATGGCTGCGTGCGTCTCCACACGGCCAATGCCGCGACCTTCTATGCAATGGTGCGCGAAGCCGGATTCGGCAACACGCGGATCGTCGTGACGAACTGAAACCGGTTCGACCGTGGACCGATATGTGCCGGCGGCGGCAACTGCCGCTGGCTTGCCATCTGGACACTCGCGAACGTTGCGGGAATGCCGCACATGCACCGAAAAACAACGGCTTACGCTCGTTGTTCGCACCGAGGAACTGGTTCGCGTGGCGCGGCCGTGCTAGCCCAAATACGTCAATTCCGAAGGCTTGGGGACTACTATGTATCGACTTCTGCTTGGTGCCGCGATCGCGGCAGCCGCGACCTCCGCTTATGCTGCTGACGCGCCGGTCGTCCTGGACCAGGAACTGACTCAACCGCAAATATCCGGCTACGGAGATCTTTACCTGGGTGGTCTCTATCTCTCGGTTCCCGGGGGACACACGACGGCCACCACAGCGGGTGGCGCGGCTCGGGTGAATTTCCCGATCGACGCGCGTTGGAACATCCAGACAGACGCGGCCATCGATTCCCTTTGGGTTCAGGGTCAAAATCTCTACAGCTATGGCGGCGCCATTCATGGCTATTGGCGTGATCCGAGTTCCTATGCATTTGGCGGCTTTGCCACAATCAACGGATTTGGCGGCCAGGATTTAGGCAATCTCAATCT
>JBFLWR010000293.1:0-32307 GCA_040755925.1 Pseudomonadota bacterium | reverse complement strand
CAGCGCCTCGAAAAGGCGGTCGCGCTTCAGAAGAATATAGCTCGCCTGCAAAACCGGGTTCTTTGCCGCCATATCCCTCATCGGTCGGGGCTCGGCCTGTCCGCTTGCGGGTTTCAATTCGGTGCTGACGATCGCCCGGTATTCGCGGAACGGCACTGTCTCGAGTGTCGACATGGCAAACAGCGCGGCACCAGCCCTCGCCGCGAAATTCGCCGGCGCCGAGGCGAGGTGGGTCCAGCCATGTTCGCCGATGCCGGCCTCTGCAAAGGTCGAGCCAGCATGGGTGGTGTTGGTCATCAGCACAACGCCGTTTTCCTTGAGCAGATTCTGGATGCGCGCCGTGACCTGGTAGGCGTCGGCGCGTTCGAAGATGATCCGGCTTTTCAGGAAGCGGTCCTCGACTTTAAACAGCGGCCGGTTGAGCATATTCAGGCCGAACCTGCTTTCCGAGAAACCATGGAAGTTGACGCTGACCTGCCAGGCCTCAATGCCGGCCTCGAAGAGGGCGCGCTTTCCCATGATGGTCTGCGCGGTAAACTGATCGCACCAGACGATTGCGCCGCGGCCTCGCAGCAGGGCCGTTTGCAGGCCATCGAGGCCTTCGAGCCGGATCGCCGGCGACCAGCGCCGACCGCCGACCAGATGAGCGGCAACCAGGAACCAGCGCCTGTGAGCGGCGGCGCGGTGGCCATTGAAAAGGCCCCGCGTGTCGATGCCGTCGCCAAGCACCGATTTCACGGCGGCGTCATAGCCACGGAACTCCTTGCGGAGATGGCGCCGGCGCCGCAGCGTGGAGACCCAGTGACAGATCGGTGCCCACCAGGCGACAGGCAAGATCGCCGCTACGCCGAGATAGAAGCAGAATAACAGGCCCTCGCGCAGGTCTCCGTTGGAGAAGTCCCGCAATTTGCCCGAGCGGACGAGCTTTCGGCTGAAGAAACGGACGGACTCGCCGCGTTCCGGCACTGGAACGTCGGCAATGATCTCGGTGCGATAGATTGCGGCGGACGAAGGCTTCCTGTCGGCCTTGCGGGATTTGCCAAGCCAAGCCAGCCTCATCGTCAGATGCCCAGCCCCGTTCCGTCCATCAGCCGCTTTATCGCTTCCGCGGCGGACAGGCAACCAATGGCGCGGGACAGGTGGGCTAAACTAGATCTGCGAGGTCAGCTCGGCCGGGAAATCGTCATTGTCGGCGTCACGCATGGCGGCGAGGCTGCGATTGTCGAGCACCTCGGCGATCGCCTGGCGCACCTCCAGCATCATGTGGCGAACCTGGCAGGTCGCCTCGTCGCAATCTTCGCAGCGCTGATACTGCGTGCGGCTTGCGCAGGGGATTGGCGCCAGCGGTCCATCGAGGACACGCACGACGTGACCGATCTTGATCTCGGCGGCTGGCCTGGCGAGGCGATAGCCGCCTTCCTTGCCCTTGCGGCTCTGGACGAAGCCGGCGTTGCGCAATTCGCCCAGGATGGCGTCGAGAAACTTCTTCGGGATGTTGTTGGCAACCGCGATGTCGTTGACAAATGCAAGCTGGCCAGCCGGTAGGCTGGAAAGATGCACGAGGGCCTTGAGGCCGTATTTGCCTTTTTTGGTCAGCATGCCCGATTCAATTCATCAAACCCCAATCCGCCTGCATCTGGCGGTTGTTTGTGTGCAAATCATGACAGTTTGGCCGCAGAACGCCGACTGGCTCAACAATTTGCCGGTGCAGCCTAGTCAGAAACGCGTTGATTCTTCGTAACGTTCTTCACATTGACCGCCGGGCTTCGCCGGCAAAGAGGTTGTCGTCGGAGCTATGAAAGAAAGCCGGCGAGAGCCGGCTTCCTGTTCTGCGGTTGAGAAGGCAAAAATGCCTCAGCGGCTGCCATAGGCCTGGTCGAGCAGGCCACCGGCGGCGAAATGCTCCTTCTGCACCTTGTCCCAGCCACCGAAGACCTGCTCCACCGTCAGCAGGCGGACATCGGGAAAGTCGGCTTTGTATTTGGCGGCCACCCCGGCGTCGCGAACGCGGTTGCCGTTGCGGGCGAGAATGTCCTGGCCCTCGGGCGTATAGAGGAAATCGAGATAGGTCTTGGCGAGATCGCGCGTGCCGTGCTCGTCGGCAACCTTGTCCACGATCGCGACCGGGAATTCGGCGAGCAGGCTGACCGAAGGCGTGACCTGTTCGAACTTGTCGCTGCCATACTCCTTGCGGATGCCACGCGTTTCCGACTCGAAGGTGATCAGCACATCGCCGATCTCGCGCTGCACGAAAGTTGTGGTGGCGGCACGGCCGCCGGTATCGAAGATCGGCACGTTGGCGAACAGCTTGGTGATGAACTCCTTGACCTTGGCGTCGTCGCCCTTGAACGCCTCCTTCGCGTATGCGGTGGCGGCAAGATAGGTGTAGCGCGCATTGCCTGACGTCTTCGGGTTCGGGAAGATCACCTGCACGTCGTCGCGCACCAGGTCGTTCCAGTCCTTGATGTGCTTGGGGTTGCCGGCGCGCACCAGGAAGGACGGCAGCGAAAAGAAGGGCGAGGCGTTGTCCGGGAAATCCTTCTGCCAGTCGGCGGAAACAAGGCCTTTCTTGACAAGAAAATCGACGTCGGTGACCTGGTTGAAGGTGACGACATCGGCGCCCAGGCCCTCGGCGATGGCGCGCGCCTGAGCCGAGGTCCCGGCATGCGACTGGTCGACGGTTATGCCGGGATGCTTGGCGACGAAGGCCTTGTTGATGTCGACGAACAGCTCACGGCCGACGTCATAGGAGGCATTGAGCAGCTTGTCGGCCGACCAGGCTTGGGAGGATGCGAGGACGAGGCTGGCGAAGGTGACAATGCTGAGCAACAGGCGCTTCATGAAAACAGGCTCCTTCAGAAAATAGCGGGACAATGACGCGAGCATAGTCACGCAAGGTGAACCCTACGAGACATGAGGACGAAACCGACTGTCGCCGCTCTGGAAAATACGTCGCCGAAACAGCCGGTTGGTAGGTTTTTCTTTCAACATGATTCATCGCGGCGCCTTGCAGTGACGCCTTGGCGACGACTGCTTGAAACAAACGTCAGGTGGCCGGAAAAAGCTTCCAGCGCCGCGGCCTGAAGGCAATCCGGCTCTTTTGCGCCGCCGGGTGGTCAACCGGCAGTTCCACCTCGACGCGCTGCCGTTCGCCGCCGATTTCGAGCTCGACCCGCCTGGTGCCGGCGACGCGCCGGCTGGCGGCAACCGTGCCGGCGATGCAACCGCTGCAGCCGTCGGGGAGCTCGACATCGTGCGGGCGGAAGTAAAGCGTGGCCTCGCCCGGGGCGGCATCTGGCGCTTGCAGGCCGATCGGCCGGTCGGCGAGCCAGACCTCGCCGTTCTCGACCTTGACCGGCAACGAGCTCGATTCGCCGATGAAGCCGTAGACGAAGGGCGAGTTGGGCGTGTCGTAGATATCGTCGGCGGAGCCGACCTGTTCGATACGGCCCTGGCTCATCACGACGACGCGGTCGGCAAGCTCAAGCGCTTCCTCCTGGTCGTGCGTGACGAAGACGGTGGTGTGACCGGTGGCGTCATGGATTTCACGCAACCAGCGCCGCAGCTCGCGTCGCACCTGGGCGTCGAGCGCGCCGAACGGCTCGTCGAGCAGCAGCACCTTGGGTTCGATCGCCATGGCGCGGGCGAGCGCCACGCGCTGGCGCTGGCCACCGGAAAGCTGTGCCGGATAGCGCTTCTCCAACCCCGAGAGCTGGACGAGGTCGAGGAGTTCGGACGCGCGACGGCGGATTTCCTGCGCCGGCGGCCTCTTGGCGCCGTGCCGGACCTTGAGGCCGAAGCCGATGTTGTCGGCGACCGTCATGTGGCGGAACAGCGCGTAATGCTGGAAGACGAAGCCGACATTGCGCTCCTGGATCGACTTCTGCGAAGCGTCCTCGTCGCCGAAGAAGATTTTTCCGCGCGTTGGCCGCTCAAGACCCGCGATCAGCCGGAGTAGGGTGGTTTTACCCGAACCAGACGGTCCGAGCAGCGCGATCAACTCGCCCGACTTGATGTCGAGCGACACGTCGTGGAGCGCTGGAAACCGCTCGAACTCCTTGCGCACGTTGGCAACGCGAACTTCCATAAAATGACCTTTATCAATGCCCGCGGGTGGCGGCGAGCTCGGCGCCGTAGCGCATCTCGAGAAGCGTTTTCAAAACCAGCGTCACCAGCGCCAGGCCGGCGAGCAGCGAAGCCACGGCGAAGGCGCCGACGGCGTTATACTCGTTGTAGAGGATTTCGACGTGCAGCGGCATGGTGTTGGTGAGGCCGCGTATGTGGCCCGAGACCACCGACACCGCGCCGAACTCGCCCATGGCGCGCGCGTTGCACAGCAGGACGCCGTAGAGCAGCCCCCATTTGACGTTGGGCAGTGTCACGTACCAGAAGGCCTGCCAGCCGTTGGCGCCAAGCGAAAGGGCGGCTTCCTCATCGCCATTGCCCTGCTCCTGCATCAGCGGGATCAGTTCTCGGGCAACGAAGGGGAAGGTGACGAAGACGGTGGCAAGGACGATGCCCGGAACGGCGAACAGGATCTGGATGCCGTGCGCCTTCAGCCATTCGCCGAGCAGTCCCTGCGCGCCGAAGAGGAGCACATAGACCAGGCCCGAAATGACCGGCGAGACCGAGAAGGGCAGGTCGATGAGCGTGGTGAGGAAGGCCTTGCCCTTGAACTCGAACTTCGCGATCGCCCATGCGGCCGAGATGCCGAAGACGACGTTGAGCGGCACCGAGATCGCCGCCACGAGCAATGTCAGGCGGATCGCCGAGCGTGTGTCGGAGCCGGAGAGCGCTTCGGCGTAAGCGCCGATGCCTTTGGCCAGCGCCTCGTGGAAGACGACGATCAACGGCAGAAGCAGGAAGACGGCGAGGAAGGCGAAGGCGATTGCCATCAGCACGGCCTTCACCGGCCGGCTTTCAGTCACCGCGGCCGACAGGCTTTCGTGATGCGGTTCGTAGGATTTGATCTCGGGGTCAGCCATAGCGCTTGCGGCTCCATGTCTGCACGAGGTTGACGACCAAAAGCATCGCGAAGGACAGCGCCAGCATGATCGCGGCGATCGCGGTTGCCGCTTCGTAATTATATTCCTCGAGCCTGATGACGATCAGCAGCGGCGCGATCTCGGATTTGAACGGCAGATTGCCGGCGATGAAGATGACGGAGCCGTATTCGCCGACGCCGCGCGCGAAGGCGAGCGAGAAGCCGGTGATGATCGCCGGCGCTAGGCCGGGGAAGAGCACGCGGGTGATGATCTGGAAACGGCTGGCGCCGAGCGTGGCGGCCGCTTCCTCGACCTCCTTGTCGAGTTCTTCCATGATCGGCTGGACCGTGCGCACGACGAAAGGCAGGCCGATGAAGATCAGCGCGACGACAATGCCGAGCGGCGTATAGGCGACCTTGATGCCGAGCGGCGCCAGAATACGCCCGATCCAGCCGTTCGGCGCGTAGAGCGTGGTGAGCGCGATGCCCGCGACCGCGGTCGGCAGCGCGAAGGGCAGGTCGACCATGGCGTCGACGATGCGCCGGCCGGGAAAGCGGTAGCGGACCAGCACCCAGGCCACGATCGTGCCGAACACCACATTGACGGCTGCGGCGATGAAGGCGGTGCCGAAGCTGATCTTCAAGGCATTCAACGTGCGGCGGTCGACGGCGATGGCCCAGAAATCGGTCCAGCCGAGCGCGGCCGAGCGCCAGACCAGCCCGGAAAGCGGAATGAGGATGATGAGCGTGAGGTAGGCAAGCGAGAAGCCGAGCGTCAATCCGAAACCCGGAATGACACTCGGCTGTCTGAACCGCCACCCCGCCTTGGCGGGTGCTGTGGTCATGCTGTTCTGGATCGTCCCTTCTATTCAGACCAGAATGGCTTTTCGCAATCCTGCCTCACTGGGCCGGCTTGTAGATCTGGTCGAATATACCACCATCGCCGAAATGGTAAGGCTGGGCCTTCTTCCAGCCGCCGAACTGCGCGTCGTCGATGGTCACCAGCTTGATCGGCGGCAGCTTGGCGAGGTCCTCGGCGGGCACCAGATCGGGTTTGGCCGGACGGTAGTGGTTCCTGGCGATGATGGTCTGGCCGTCCTTGGAATAGAGCCAGCCAAGATAGGCTTCGGCAACCTTGCGCGTACCCTTGGCGTCGACATTGGCATCGACCACGGCCACCGGCGGTTCGGCCAGGATCGAGGTCGGCGGGTAGACGATGTCGAAATTATCGGCGCCGAATTCGTCGAGCGCCAGATAGGCCTCGTTCTCCCAGGCGATCAGCACGTCGCCCAGGCCCTTCTGCGCAAAGGTCACCGTCGAGCCGCGCGCGCCGGTATCTAGGACAGGGACATTTGCATAGAGCTTGCCGACGAATTCCTTGGTCTTGGCCTCGTCATTGCCGTCATTGGCGTTCGCATAGGCCCAGGCAGCGAGATAATTCCAGCGCGCGCCGCCCGAGGTCTTCGGGTTCGGCGTGATCACCTGGACGCCGTCCTTCACCAGATCGTTCCAGTCATGGATACCCTTGGGGTTGCCCTTGCGTACCAGGAAGATGATGGTCGAGGTATACGGGGCGGAGTTGTTCTCGAACTTGGTACGCCAGTCCGGATTGATCTTCTTGGTCTTCGAAGCGATCGCGTTGATGTCGCCTTCGAGCGCCAGCGTCACGACATCGGCGTTAAGGCCGTCGATAACGGCGCGGGCCTGAGCGCCCGATCCGCCATGCGACTGCTGGATGGTGACGGTTTCGCCGGTCTCCGCTTTCCAGTGCGCGGCGAATGCCTCGTCATAGGCCTTGTAGAGCTCACGTGTCGGGTCGTAGGACACATTCAGAATGGTCGTGTCGGCGAACGCGAAACCGAGCGTGCCGAACTGGACAGATGTGGCGACCAGCGCGCCGAGCAGTTTCCTGAAATGAGGTTTGGTCATTCCCGCCTCCGTTGAACTGCCCGAACTCTAGCGAATTTATAGAAATAAGATGCATTGATAGTTCCGTTTTTCACCCTCTCGAAGAAATTTCTCGCCGAAGGCTGCGTGGTCGGGGGAATAACTTCCTCAACGGGCCCGCGGTCGGCCTTGTCGGCTGGGCCGACCAGAACCTCGTCGGCAAGCCTGTGTCGGGTTGGCGGTGAGAGCGGTGAGGACTGCCAAGGCGATTGTGAGTGAAGGCGAAGCGCAAAACGCAATGCGCTGAATCGCTTGCCGCGGTTTATTCGACGAAAACCTTCACGCTGGCCGCGCGTCCGGCGGCGTCGATCACCGTCAGCGTCGAATAGCCCGCGCCGTCGGGCTGCCAGGTGGCGGTGCGGCGGCGGTCGACCCCGACGAGCGGCTTGCCGTTGGCGAGCCAGCGGAATGGCGCGCGGCCACCCTGTAGCTTCAGCACCAGAGGCGAGGCGTCGGCGGAATTCATGCCGAGGTCGACCCGTGCGCCATTGGGCGGGAAGATGATGACTGGCGCCGGCTCGGTGGGGGCGGCCTGCACGAGCCCGTCCGACCCGGCGCCGAAGCGGGCGAGCGTTACCGGCAATTCGTCGCGCTTGGGATTGAAGACGCCCGGCGGACGGCCCGGCAGCGGCACGCTTGCCAGGCCGGAGCGGACAAAGCCTTCAAACAGGATCGGGGCTGCCGAGACATAGCCGGAGAGGCCCGGTATCGGGCTGGCGTCGGCACGACCGACCCAGACACCCAGCACGTAACGGCCGTCGAAGCCGACCGACCAGGCATCGCGATAGCCATAGGACGTGCCGGTCTTGTACGCGATGCCTCGTTGGGCGGCGCCTTCCGGCGGCTTCACGCCGGACAGGATGTCATTGATCTGCCAGGCTGCCTGGTCGTCCAGGATGGTGGCGCTGGTGCGCTCCGCATTGGCCGGCTCGGTGCCGTCGTGCAGCGAGTGCATCTTGCCGCCGTTTGCGAGCCCCGTGTAGAGCTGCACCAGGTCGCGCAAGGTGACGCCGATGCCGCCGAGCCCTATCGCCAGGCCTGGCGCTTCGTTGACCGGCAGTACCGGGTTGACGCCCGCCTGGCGGAAGCGCGCGGTGAGCCGCGCCGGGCCGACAGCGTCGAGCACCCGGATCGCCGGCACATTGAGCGACAGTTGCAACGCCTGGCGGATGCTGACGTCGCCCTGGTAGCCCATGTCGAAGTTCTTTGGCCGATAGCCGCCGAAATCGACCGGGCTGTCCTCGATAATGGTTTCCTGCGCCACCAGCCCTTGCTCGAAGGCCAGCCCGTAGATGAAAGGCTTCAACGTCGATCCCGGCGAACGGACGACCTTGGTCATGTCGATCCAGCCCGAGCGGCTGGCGTCGAAGAAATTGGCCGAGCCGACCTCGCCGAGGATGTCGCCGGTGCGCGCGTCGGCCATCACCATGGCGACGGACAGCTTTGGACCCAGCCTTGCCGCGGCCTCCCTGGCCACCTGCTCGAGTCCTTGCTGGACGCTGCGGCGGATCGTCAGTTGCAGCGGCTTGCCGGGCTGCGCCTTGGGCAGCATGGCGTAAGAAGCATGGGCGGCCAAAGCCGGAAGCTTGCGGCGCAGGCCGGCAACATCGTCGAGTGAGGCGCGCGCGGCCTCGCGTTCGCCGAGCAGGCCGGCCGAGACCATGCGGGTGAGCACGCGGTCGCGCGCGGCATGTGCGATATCGAGGTTACGGTCGGGGCGACGTCTTTCCGGCAATTGCGGCAGCGCCACCAGAAGAGCGGATTCGGAGACGCTCAACCGCTTCGGCTCCTTGCCGAAATAGGCGAGCGAGGCGGCGCGCACGCCTTCGAGATTGCCGCCATAAGGCGCCAGCGTCAGATAGCGTTCGAGGATTTCGCGCTTGGAGAGCCGGCGCTCGATCTGGACGGCGCGCAGGATCTGCTTGATTTTCGAGCCGAGGCTACGGCTGTCGCGCGGCTCGATCAGGCGCGCAAGCTGCATCGACAGGGTCGAGCCGCCGGAAACGATATGGCCGCTGGTGGCGAACTGGCCGGCGGCGCGGCAAAGCGCGAGCAGATCGACCCCGTCATGGTCCCAGAAGCGCTTGTCCTCGTAGGCGACCAGCATGTCGACGAACTGCTTGTCGACCTCATCGAGCCGGGTTTCGAGCCGCCAGTAACCGTCTGGGGTGGCGAAGGCGCGCAGCAGCAGGCCATCGCGATCCTGCACCTCGGTCGAGACTGTCAGCGTCGCCGGCAGCGGAGGCGGGAAGGCGCGGTCGAGCCCCCAGAGAGCGGCGACGGAAATGGCCGCAAAGCCCGCCAGGGAAACGCCTGCGATCGCGGTTCGTCGAAGGAACTTCCTTGAGAACATGGCGCTACCCTTCACCTCGACCCTCTGCCCGTTTGCGGGAAGAGGGCGCCGGCAGGCCGATGAGGGGCAGCGCAATCGCCATGTTCGTTCGCTTGACCTGGTTCGTTTAGGGCGCCTTCACCTCCATCATGCCGCTGGCGGTGCGGGCCGAATATTGCGGTCGGTACATGTCCTCCACCGTCGCGGCCGGATGCGCATAAGTGCCGGGGGTCACGGCGCGGACCACGTAGGCCAGCGTCAGATTGTGGTCGTGCTCGCCGTCGGCCGGGTTGAACGCCGCGACAAAGCGGTCGTTGCGGAACTCCAGGTGGGCGGCGTCCGTCTGCGTCAGCCAGGAGAAGTTCGACAACTGCGCGCTCGAGACGAGGCCCGGATTGTCGATCTCGAAGCCGGCCGGAAGCAGGTCGGTGATCAGCAGCCGCGACGGCCAGGTGTTCTGCTCATTGACCTTGAGCACCACCACATAACGCTCGTTCTGCTTGACCTCGGTGACGTTGGCCTCGGTGCCGTCGAGCTTGTAGTAGGTGCGCTCGATGGTGAAGCCGTCGCCGCCGGCCGGCAGCGGATCGACCGGCGCGGCAACCGACGTGACCACTGCTTGCAGCGGCGCCGTTCCGGTGTTGGCGATGGTGAGCGGGCTGTCGACGAGGTCGCTGCCGGCGATCCGGTTGGAATAGCCACCGGAATGCGGCGTGCCGTTGACGGAGAGCATGATGGAATCATTGCCTTCCTTCAGTGCCCGCGCAGCAAGCAGCATCC
This sequence comes from Pseudomonadota bacterium, assembly GCA_040755925.1. Lineage (GTDB taxonomy): Bacteria > Pseudomonadota > Alphaproteobacteria > Rhizobiales > Rhizobiaceae > Mesorhizobium. The sequence continues at coordinate 22,264 of JBFLWR010000293.1, read as the reverse complement.
AGGATTCGTCCTGGGTGCTCGTCCAGCGAGCGTCGGCGCGTTCCCGGCCGACCAGCCTGATCAGCTGCGGCACGATGCTCGGCACCGGCTTCGATTCGGCGGCCAGCGCCAGCATCGCCGCGCCATCGCGGAGCGGCGAGCCGTAGTCGGAGCGATAGTAGTCGTAGTCGGTGCTGGCCTGCGCCAGCCGCAGCGCCGTCTGGAAGGTGGCTTCCGAACGCTGCGTATCGCCGTAGAGCGCCAGGCTCTCCGCCAGTTGTGCGACCGCCATCGGGCTGGAGAATGCTTCGAGCTGCGTGTCGGCGTAGTAGCGCAGGTCGCCGATCGAGGCCTTCTTGTTGCGGGCCAGCACATAGAGCGCGTAGGCGATCTCGCTGCCGCGATCTTGGACGCTCTGGTCGTAGCCAAGCGAGTTCTGCAGGTTGTTCAGCGCCTGGTTCATAGCCTGCGTCGGCACGTCGTATTTCTGCTCACGCGCGCGGGTCAGGAATTCGGTGACATAGGCGTCGAGCCAGAGATCGCCGGAGCCGGGACCCCAGAGGCCGAAGCTGCCGCTCGCCGCCTGGTAGCTCAGCACCTTGTAGACGGCGTCCTGGATGCGGCCATGCAGTTCGGGGTCGCTCTCCATGCCGATGCTGGAGGCCATGTCGTTGACATAGAGTAGCGGCATGGCGCGGCTGGTGGTCTGCTCGGCGCAACCATAGGGGTAGCGGTCGAGTGACATCAGCAGCGAAGGCACGTCGAAGGCCGCTGCCTGCGAGACGCCGACGCTGACCGAGGCGCCGTCGAGCACGCTTGCCGCGAGCAGCTCCTTGTCGACGCGCAGCGCGCCCCCCTTGGGTTTCAGGTCCACCACCATGCGGTTGGTGACCGGAAGCTGCGCCGGGCGCACCGGCAGATAGAGCGTCTGCTCGGCCTCGGTGCCGTCGGCATGGGCAAGCTTGACGGTTATCGATGCATCGCCGGAGGTGCGCGCGATCAGCGGGAACGACAGCGTCTGACGCTTGCCCTGGGCCAGCGTCAATTTCTCGGGCAGGGGCTTGTCGCCGGTCGAAAGATCACCGGTGGTGGTGACCGACAGCGAATAGTCGCCGGCCGGGCCGTCGGTGTCGGCGACATCGAGGCGCATGGTGGCGGCATCGCCGGGCGCCAGGAAGCGTGGCAGGCCGGCGGTGATCACCACCGGATCGCGCACGATCACGTCGGCCTGGGCGTGGCCGATGGCTTCCTTGGTCCAGGCCACGGCCATGACGCGCACGGTGCCGTTGAACTGCGGCAGGTCGAAGTCGACCCGCGCCTTGCCATTGGCGTCGAGCTGCACGGGGCCTGAGAAGAAGGCGACCAGCTTTTCGGTCGGCGGGCTGCCTTGCGACTGCATGTTGGCGCCGTCGCCGCCGGTGCGCAGCTTGCCGGTGATGCCGAGCGAGCCGTCGATCAGGCGGCCATAAAGGTCGCGGATCTCGAGCCCGAGCATGCGCTGGCCGAAGAACCAGTTCTCCGGATCGGGTGCCTTGTAGTTGGTGAGGTTGAGGATGCCGACATCGACGGCGGCGACCATGACATAGGCATTGCTGCCGGCCTGGGCGCCGTTGACGGCGACCGGGATCGACAGCTGCTGGCGCGGCACGGTCTTTTCCGGCGGCGTCAGGGAGACGGCGAGCTTCTTCGAGCCAGGGTCGACTTTCAGCCATTTGACGCCGATGGCACGCCCGGGCATGCGCGATTCCTGCGCGTCGCCCGGCCTGAACAGCGTGGCCGTGACATAGGCGCCGGCGCCCCAATCGTCGCCGACCGGGATATCGACGGTGTCGCCACCTGCTGGCACCGAGGCCGTGACCGTCTTCAGGAGCTTTTCGGCACCGATGGTGACGAGCAGTTCGCCGGCAAAGTGCGGCGACACTTTCAGCTTGGCGACCTCGCCGGCGGCGTAGGTATCCTTGTCGAGCGCGATCTCCAGGCCGTCGGGCGTCTCGGTGGTGGTCGAGGCGACGTACCAGCCGGCATCGAACTCATAGCTGGTTGCCGGGCCGTCCGGGTCCGCCGTCTCGATCTCAAGCCGGTAGCGGCCCCAATCGACCGGGAGCGACACCGTCGCCTCGCCGTCGGCGGCGAGGTCGACCTGGCCGTTGGCGACGGCCTTGGTGAGGTTCACCGCTTCGTAATTCCACGAATTGTTGGAGCGATACCATTGGTAGTTACGCTCGACCTTGACCAGCGACCACTGCGCGCCCTTGAGTTCCTCGCGCTTGCCGTTGGGGTCGACCGCGATGATGCTGAACTTGGCGGTTCCGCCTTGCGGCACCTCGTCGCCCTGGAAGTCAGGTCGGATGCCGATCATGTCCCGCATCGGGTGAACGCCGATGTCAAGCGAGCGCTCGACGGCGCGGCCGCCCGTTTCGCGCATCCTGACGGTGACCTTGGCGTTGACCAGCTTGGTGGTCGAAGGCAGCTGGTCGATCGTGACCGGGAAGGTTGCCTTGCCATTGTCGCCGACGACAGGAAGGTTGGTGAACGGCGTCACCGACGGTTGGGCCGATTGCTCGTCGGCAAGGCCAAAGCTGTAGTCCTTGAAACGATCCCAGCTGCTCGTGGTCGACAGCGTCATCTCGCCTTCGAGCGCGAGGCCCGCGGCCGGCGCGCCATAAAGGAAGCGGCCGTCGACGCTGACATTGGCGGTCTCGCCCTGGGCGATCTCCTTCTTGTCCGCGGTCAGGTCGAACTCGATGCGATCCGGAACGAAGTCCTCGACCAGGAACATCTGGCTCGCCACGGCGGGCTGCTTGGGATCGGTGTAAACCGACATCGTCCAGGTACCGCGCATTGCATTGGCCTCGAGCGGCAGATCGACGGCATGGCCGCCGGCCGAGGCGCCGTCGCTGACGATGCGGCGGTTCTCGACGCCGTCGGGGCGTGTGAAGATGAAAGTCAGCGGCAGGTTCTCGACCGCCTTGGCGGCGCCGTCGCGGGCAAGGGCGGCGACATGCACGTCCTCGCCGGCGCGATAGATGCCGCGCTCGGTCCAGGCATAGACGTCGAGGGCGCCGGGAGCGGCGCGCCCGGCAACGCCGCGATCCGAAAGATCGAAGCCAGCCTTGGCCATGTCGAGGAAGACGAAGTCGCTATCGCCCTGCTTGGCCATCAGCACGGCCGGCACCATGCCGTTTTCGCCGCGGGTGAGGCCCGGATTGAAGACGGCGCGGCCTTCGGCGTCTGTTGTCGCGGTGCCGAGGATTTCATTGTTCTTGGCAAGCAGCGTCACTTCGGCGCCGGCGATCGGCTTGGCCGAGCCAAGCGAGCGGGCAAAGACGTTGAGCCCGTCCTGGCCGGTATAAGTGGAGAGGCCGATGTCGGAAACGACGAACCACTGGGTGGCCCGCGAATTGTATTCATCGCTCTTGTCGTCGACGGGCTGGGCGGTCAACACATAGACGCCCGGCTTGCGCTGCGGAATCGCCTGATCCACCGGGAAGGACGTGGTGACCTCCTTGTTCAGATCGTTGGCGATTTCGAGCGTGCCCTCCCAGACGGGGGAGCCCATCTGATCGGAAATCGTGGAGATGTCGTAGCCATCCAGCTGCTTCAGGAACTGGTAACCCGACAGAAGCTGAGCCAACGAACGATCGCCGATGCGATAAACCTTCATCTTGGCGGCGTTCATGTTGACGGTGACGACCGGAATGCCGCGGCGGGCGCCGGCCGGCAGCACAAAGCTGTCGCCAGTGAAGCGGGCCGAGGGGGCGCGATCCTGCACATAGATCGAGAGCACGACCGGCGCGGCGATCGTCTCACCGATGGCCGCAGGCAGGCCGGCGCGGAACGTCACGTCATAGTGCTGACCGTGTTCCAGTCCCTCGACGCATATCTGCTTGTCCTTGGCTTCGACGGCCTTGGGGGCGGCGTTGTCGACGGTGACAAATTGCGAGTAGTCGACGCCGGTCTTGACCAGTTCCTCCGAGAACTGGGCGCAGATGCGCGGCGAACTGGCATCGGCGTCGACCGAGTGGTCGATGATGCGGAAGCCCTTGCGCGACTTGAGGTCGGCATAGCTGGCCTGGACAGCCGGCGAATTCACCAACGCAAGGCTGGCCTCATAGGCCTGCAGCGACGGCCGGTAGAGGTCGCGCTTGTCGAGGCCTTCGGCTAACAGCGCCAGCGCCTCGGCACGGGTCTTTGCCGTGCGCACCAGCTTGTAGGCGTTGAAGGCGGCCGACGTCGCATTCACCGGCAGGGTCGACGGTTCCGAGGTGTTGGAGGCCGGCTGCACGCCGAGCGTTTCGCGCGCCAGCCCCAGCCAGAGCGCACCGTCATCGGGCAACACGGAAAGCGCCGCCTGGTATTTCTGCATGGCGAGGCGATGGTCGCCGCTATGTGCGGCCTGCTCGGCCCCGGCCTGGAGCGCCGCCAGGCCTTCGGTCGGCTTGTCATAGGCGGGATCGGTCAGCTTGTTGCGGAACTGCTGGGCCTGATCGGCCATCCAACCGGGGAAGAAGGCGAGCGCTGGGGGGGCGCCGATGTCGGGGTCGCCATCGACATTGGCGATCTTGCCGGCAACGGCGCCGCTGAAGGATTTCAGCTGGTTATAGTCGGATTTTAGAAAGCACCATTTGGCCTTGGTGTTGTAGGTGAAAGCGCGGCACGCAGAATCGCCCAGGCATGCGGTCTTGCACTGGTCGAGGCTGACATTCTGGTCGGACCTGAGGTCGAAGCCGAAGTAATCCGAATTGTCGGTCGTCACGATTCGCCGGGCCTCGGCCGCTTGCGCGATACCGCTAAAGGCGAAAAAAAGGACGAGGAAAGAGAGAACACGAGCCGCGCGCATTGCCACATCACCCTCCAGACATTGCAGCGTCCGGGCATGATCAAGCTTCAGCTGGGCTTGTCAACGCCGGAACGCGACGGGTTTTTGACCCGCCAACGGTTTCCATCCCGGCCAAAGGCCGGTATTTCGACAGAACCTCTGTGAGACGGATCACACTTTCTTGCGAAAGCGCAAAAGGTGTGAATTCCAAGCCCCGTCTATTTCAGACAATTGGATTGTGGCCCCTTTACGAGCACTTCAGAACTTCATTCCAATTTTAGTTTTGTCGACTAGGTTGTCTTAATGCCGGCGCATGAAAAGCAGATGTCAGGGGGGATCGCGCGAGGGCGCGGGCTTCCGCGCGTCCTGCTTCTGGCGCTCGTCTGCTCCACAATGCTCGCCGGTGAAATGCGGCAAGCGGCGGCCTTCTCGATCTTCGGCATCAAGCTCTGGGGCTCGTCAAACGACGAGGACGCGAGCATCGTCGATCCGCTGCGCTATTCGGTGACCATTGACGCGCCGGACGCCGACAAGGACCTGGTCAAGAAGCTCGAAAATGCGTCGGCGCTCAAGAACGACGAGGAACATCCGGTCTCCGGGTCGCTCGGCCTGATGGCCAAGGCGCGCAGCGACCGCGAACAACTCGTCGCGGCGCTCTATGCCGACGCCCGCTATGAAGGCGTGGTCACGGTCACGATCCAGGGCAAGTCTATCGACGAACTGCAGCCGGACGCCGAATTCAAGGGGCCGCAACCCATTCCGGTCGTCGTCAGCATTGCGGCCGGACCCAAATTCACGCTGGGCGACATCAGGCTGAAAGGCGACGCCGCCGGCCTGGCGAGCGCCGATTTCGGCCTGATCGCGGGTGGCGACGCGGGGTCCGGGGCGGTGCTCAAGGCGGAAGCCGCGATCGTGCGGGCACTGAAGGAGGAGGGCCGGCCGCTCGCCAAGGTAACGGGCCGCGAGATCGTCGCCGACCACGCCACCTCGACGCTCGACGTCACGCTTACCGTCGCCGCCGGGCCTGTCGCCGGCTATGGCGATACGACCGTCGAGGGCACCGACAAGGTCGACCGCGACTTCACGGAATACATGACCGGCCTGCAGCGCGGCCGGAAATATTCGCCGCAGGAGATAGACGATGCCCGCGACCGCCTGCTTGGGCTCGAGGTCTTCAACAGCGTGACCATCAAGGAAGGCGACCGCCTCGACGCCAACGGCAACATTCCGATCGATGTCCAGGTGAGCGAGCGCAAGCCGCGCTTTTTCGGCGTCGGCGGCACGTTCTCCAACACCGAAGGGCTGGGACTCGAAGGCTATTGGGGCCATCGCAACCTCTTCGGCCAGGCCGAAAAGCTGCGCTTCGACGGCGCGATCAGCGGCATCGGCAGCAACAGCATCTCCGCGCTCAACTACAATGCCGGCGTCATGTTCGAGAAGCCCGGCGTGCTCGGACCGACGTCGAAGTTCTTCACCGGCATCAAGACTGTGTTCGAACACCCTGATGCCTATGACCATTTCTCGGTCAAGGGCGACGTCGGCGTCTCCTACGACCTCGACAAGCAGCAACGGGTCTCGGCCGAGTTCGACCTCGATTATTCGCGTATCCGCGATGCGTTCGGCAAGCACACCTATCTGATCGCAAGCATTCCGCTGCAATATGTCTATGACGGGCGCGACAGCAAGCTCAACCCGACCAGGGGCTTCAGGGTGCTTGCCTATGCCGAGCCGAGCCACGACATCCTGAACGGCGCTACCTTCCTGAAGCTGAAGGGAGAGGGGTCGGCCTACCAGTCGCTCGATACGGCGAGCAAGTTCGTGCTCGCCGAACGCGTCGCCATCGGCTCGATCGTTGGCACCGGCGTGGAGAATGTCCCGGCGGACCGGCGCTTCTATTCCGGCGGCGGCGGTTCGGTGCGCGGTTATTCCTACCAAGGCATCGGCCCGAAGGACAGCAACGGGCAGCCGATCGGCGGTCTGTCCTTCTTTGAAACTTCGGTCGAGATGCGCATCGGCGTCACCGACACGATCGGTATCGTGCCTTTCGTCGACGCCGGCACGGTTTCGACCAAGTCCTTCCCGGGCTTTTCCAACGTCAAGGTCGGCGCGGGCGTCGGCCTGCGTTACATCACACCGTTCGGGCCATTGCGCATCGACGCGGCCGTGCCGCTCAACCGCGATCCGAGCGATCCGCATTTTGGCATCTATGCCGGCATCGGCCAGGCGTTCTGACGATGAAGATCTTCTGGCGCATCCTTCGCATCTGCCTGTACACGCTGCTCCTCCTGCTGGTGGTGGCTATCGGCGCGCTCATTGTGCTGACCGGCACCGAGGGCGGTCGCCAGAATCTTGCGGGCCTCATCTCGCGCATGGCTTCGACTGAGGATCGCAAGGTTACCGTCAGCGGCATAGAGGGCATATGGTCGGGCGCGTTGCGGCTGGATCATGTGGTGCTGGAGGATCGCGCGGGACCATGGCTGGTGGCGCGCAAGGTGGCGCTCGACTGGTCGCCGACGGCACTCTTGTCCCGCAATTTCAACGCCGACCGCATCGCCGCCGAGCGGATCGAACTGGCGCGGCTGCCGCAGGCAAGCCAGCAGCCCGCGCAAGGCGGTTCGACCAGCCTGCCGGTTTCGGTCGATGTCAGGCAAATCGACTTGCCCGAGATCGCGCTCGGTCAGGAACTCGCCGGCAGCGGCATCGCCGAACTTGCCGCCAAGGGCTCATTCAAGGCCGATCCATTGCCATTGGCCGTCCAGAGCGTGCTCAACGTCACCCGCCGTGACGGCAAACAAGGCAATGTCGACGCCAAGATCCATTTCGCGCCGGCGGACAACAAGCTCGATCTCGACCTCAAGGCCTCGGAGCCGGCAGGTGGGATCATCGCCAATCTGCTCAACCTGCCGAACGCGCCGCCCGTCGACATCGTCGTGTCCGGCACCGGGCCGCTCGCCAACTGGAACGGCGTCGGCACCTTCGTCGTCGACCGCCAGATCGTCACCCAACTGACCGGGCGCCACCAGCTCACCGACAAGGGGCACTACATCGAGACCAAGGGTGATGGCGAATTCGAGCGCTTCCTGCCGGAGAAGTTCAAGTCGCTGTTTGCAGGCAAGACGAGCTTCGATGTTGCCGGCACGGCGACGACGACAGGCGGGATCGACATCGGGCACGCCACTATAGAAAGCGAAGCGGTTCACGGCACGGCCACCGGCAATGTCGACCCGAAGGGCGCCAGCGACCTCGCCGTCGAGTTGTCGGCCAAGGACAAGCCGGTCACCATCGATGTCGGCACCAGCGCGGTCCCGATCCTGGTCGCCATCCAGAAGGCGACGGCACGCGCCTTCGGCGACGGCAAGGCGCCCATGGTCGACATCGGCACGTCGCTGGTCTCGGTCGCCGTCGGAGGCACGCAGCTGAACAATCTGACGGCGGATATCCATTCCGACGGCTTCGATGTCGAGAACCGGAGTGGTCCCGTCAGCGTCAAGCTCGCCGCCGCCGGACTGAAGACCGACGTGGCGACGCTGGCGCCGCTGGTGACCGGCAAGCTGGCTGCCGACCTCTCCGGCTCCATCAGCCGCGACACGGTGACGATCGACAAGGGCACGCTGCGCAGCGATGCGCTGAACGCCGCGCTGACGGCCGGCCTCTCGCTGGCCGATCTGTCGATGACGCTGAAGATGAACGCCGATGCCATTTCCAAGGCGCTGCCGCCGCAGATCAGTTCGCTGCTCGGCGAACGTGTGAAATTCTCGGCGACCGCAACCCGCGATCCGCAGGGCGCCTTCGCCGCTAACTCGCTTGAGCTGACCTCCGGCTCGCTCAGCGCCAGCGGCACCGCCAGCATCCAGGGCTCCGATATCCAGGCCAATATGAAGGGCACGCTGGGGGATGTGTCCTCGCTGTCCTCGGTCGCCGGCACGCCGCTTGCCGGCGGGGTCAATTTCGGGCTGACCGCGAGCGGTCCGCAGCGGGCGCCGGACTTCACGGTTTCGGCCGACAGCGCAAGCCTGACGGCTGCAGGCCGGACGGTGAAGGACATCAAGCTCTCGGCCAAGGGCAAGGCCGACATCGCCAATCCTTCGGCCAGCGTTTCGCTCACCGGCAACGCCGAGGGGCAGCCGCTCGACATAAGCGCGTCGCTGGTGACGGCCGACGGCAAGCGCTCGATCAAGGGGCTCAACCTGTCGCTTGGCGACAGCAAGGTTTCCGGCGACCTGGTCCTCGACGATCAGTACCTGCCGCTTGGAACGCTGACGCTTGCCGTGCCCGACATCGCGCCGCTGGCGGCACTCGGGGGCCAGACGGCGACCGGCGACATCAACGGCACGATCGCCTTCGCCAAGGAAGGTGAGGCGCCGACGGTCACAGTCAACATGGCAAGCGGATCGATTTCGCGCGGCGACCTGGCTGCAAAGACCATCGCCGTCAACGCGCTGATAGCCAACTATGTCAAAGGCCCGGCGATTTCAGGCACCATCAAGGCTGACAGCGTGACGTCCGGCACGACCGTCGTCAGCGGCATAGGCATCGATCTGAAGCGCGACGGGGACTGGACCAATTTCTCCGGCGGCGCGACGGCATCCGGCATTCCGGCAACAGCGAGCGGGCGCGTCAAGATCGCCAATGGCACGACCAGCGTCGAGATCGCTTCCGGCGAAGCCACGGTGCGCGGCATTAAGGCGGCGATCGCCGAGCCCTCTAGCTTCTCCATCGCCAACGGTGTCGCCAGCATCGAGAAGCTCGCGCTCGATCTCGGCGGCGGCTCGGTCGCCCTTTCGGGTAATGCCGGCCAGACCCTCGACCTGACGGCCACCTTCGCCAATTTGCCGGCTGCGCTGGCCAATGATTTCGTCCCTGGGCTCGACGCCGCAGGCCAGATGAACGGCACGGCGCATGTCACGGGCCCATCGACCAACCCGGATGTGCAGTTCGACGCCAAGCTTGCCGGCGCCGAGACCAGCCAGACGCGCCAGGCGGGACTTGGGCCGCTCGATCTGGATGCGGCCGGCAGCGTTTCGACGGGAGGTGGCCTCGTCATCGACAAGGCGACGCTTTCCAGCGACAAGGTCTCGGGCAGGGCGGCGGGCACCATCAATCCGAACGGGGCCAGCGATTTTTCGCTCGACCTCGCTTCGAACGGGCCAAGCCTGCCGCTCAAATTCGGGACCGCCGAGAGCCCGGTCGAGCTGGAACTGAAATCCGTCACGATGAAGGCCGCGGGGCAGGGCGCCACGCCACGGCTCGACATTTCCGCGACCTTGCCGTCCGCCGTCGCCAACCATGTCAAGGTGGAAGGCCTTGGGCTGACGTTGCATTCCGATGCTTTCGACGTGAAGAGGCGTGCCGGCCCGGTTTCCGGCATGGTGGAGGCCGACAAGATCGACCTCGACAACCCGACCGTCGCGCCGCTCCTGGCCGGCAAGATCACGGCCAAGGTTGCCGGCAGCCTTGCCCCCGACGCCATCACCATCGACAGCGGCTCGGCGAACAGCGGCGCGGTGGACGGCGCCTTCAACGGCCGGGTGTCGTTCGCCGACGGCTCCGTCGACTTCAACGTCAAGGCGGATGTGCTGTCGGCGGCATTGCCCGCCGCGGTACGCGGCGTGCTTGCCGAGCGCACGCAGTTCAGCGCGACGACGCAGCGCGACACCAAGGGCAATGTCAGCGTCGGTCCGGTGAAGCTCGTATCGGGCGCGCTGACGGCCGACGCACACGCGAGCATCGCCGACAACAAACTGAGCGCTGCTGTGAAGGGCGCGCTGGCCGACATGTCGCTGCTTTCCAAGGACGCCAAGGGCGCCATCACCTTCTCTCTCGACGCGCAAGGCGCCCCGACCGCGCCGGATCTGTCACTGACGGTCAACAGCGACAAGCTCTCCGTGGCGTCGCGCGACATCACCGGGCTGAAGCTTACCGCCACCGGCAAGGCGGACGCGGCCAATCCGGCGGCCAATGTGCAACTGACGGGCAATGTCGCCGGGCAGCCGCTGCAGGGCAGCGCTGTGCTCGCGACCACCAACGGAAAGAGCGCGATCAATGGGCTCCTGCTTTCGCTGGGGCCGAACAAGATTTCCGGCGACCTCGCGCTCGACGAGGCATTCGTGCCGGTCGGCACGGTCTCGCTCAACCTGCCCGACATCGGACCGCTGGCGGCACTCGCTCTGGAAAAGGCGGAAGGCGATGTGCGCGGCACGATCGCCTTTACCAAGACTGCCAACGGCCCGAACGTCGCCGTCAAGGCGAGTACGGCGGCCATCAAGCGCGGCGACCTCTCGGCCAGGAACATCGCCGTCGACGCGCAGATCGCCAATTACATGGCCGCTCCGGTCATCGCGGGCACGGTTCGGGCCGAGAGCGTGACCTCTGGCGGCACGGCCATCACCGGCATCGACGTCGACCTCAAGCGGGACGGCGACTGGACCGGCTTTTCCGGTGGCGCCACCGTCAAGAACATTCCCGCCAAGGCTGCCGGCCGCGTGAAGGTGGCGAACGGCACGACGACGATCGAGCTCGCTTCGGGCGAGGCGACCGTGCAGGGCATCAAGGCCGCGATCGCACAAGCCTCGACCGTGACCATAGCCAATGGCGCCACGACGCTCGACAAACTGGTGCTCAACCTTGGCGGCGGCACGGCGACGGTGACGGGCAAGGTCGGGCAGACGCTCGACATCAATGCCAACCTGGCCAAGGTGCCGGTGTCGCTCGCCAACAGTTTTTCGCCAGGCCTCGATGCCGCCGGATCGATCTCCGGCACGGTCAAGGTGACCGGCGCGCCGGCCAGCCCGTCGGTCAACTTCAACGTCGACGCCTCGGGCGTGCAGACCTCGCAGACGCGTGGCGCCGGCCTCGGCGGCGTAAACGTTTCTTCGTCAGGAACATTCGCCGGCAACAAGCTGACCTTCGACGCCAACATCAGCGATGGCACAGGGCTGGGTCTCAAGGGCGGCGGCTCGGTGACGACCGCCGGCACGCCGGCATTGTCGCTCGACTTCAACGGCAAGGTGCCGTTCTCCTTCCTTGCCGACAAGCTTGCCGCGCAGGGTCTGGGGCTCACAGGCACGGCCAATGTGAACATGCAGGTACGGGGGCCGGCGTCCTCGCCGATGATCGGCGGCACGGTGAGCACATCCGGCGCGCGTCTCGTCGACGCCCGCACGGGTCTCGCGGTCAACGACATCGCAGCCGACGTCTCGATCGGCAACGGGGTCGCCAGGATCAACCGTCTGACCGGCACGCTGTCGACGCGCGGCAGCATCTCGGCGAGCGGCACGGTGGGCATCACGCCCGCGCAAGGCTTCCCGGCCGACCTCTCGATCAAGCTCACCGATGGCCGTTACACGGACGGCAGGGTGGTGACCGCCAATCTCGGCGGCGACCTGACCATCAAGGGGCCGCTCGTCTCGGCGCCGGCGATATCCGGAACCATCAATCTGGCGAGGACGGTGATCACAGTACCGGAAAAGCTGCCCGGGTCGCTCTCCGCACTCGACGTCAAGCACAAGAACGCGCCCGCCGCCGTTCGCGCGCAGGACAAGGCGCTGCGCCCGGCCACGTCGAGCGGCAAGGGCAACAGCGGCAGCGGCCTGACGCTCGACGTGACCGTCAATGCGCCGAACCAGATCTTCATCCAGGGCAGGGGCGTCGATGCCGAGCTCGGCGGCTCGCTCAAGCTGACCGGGCCGGCCTCCGCGCCGCAGGCGGTCGGAACCTTCACCCTGCAGCGCGGGCGGCTGTCGATCCTGGCCAAGCGGCTGACCTTCACCGATGGCACGGTCGGCTTCTCGGGGTCGCTCGTGCCGGATCTCAACCTGACCGCGACCACGACGACCAGCACGGCCACCGTCACCATCGTCGTCTCGGGCGAGGCGACCAACCCGAAATTCACCTTCTCCTCCGTGCCGGCGCTGCCCGAGGACGAGGTGCTGGCGCAGTTGATCTTCGGCCGCTCGATGTCGAACCTGTCGCCCTTGCAGATCGCGCAACTGGCGGAAGCCGCGGCGCAGCTGGCCGGCGTCGGCGGCTCGACCTCGCTGCTTGAGAACCTGCGCAGCGCCATCGGCGTCGACGATCTCGACGTCACCACCGACGACAAGGGGGGCACCGCGGTCTCTGCCGGCAAATACCTCAACGACCGCACCTATGTGACGATCCAGAAGGGCGACAAGCCGGGTTCCGGCAAGGCGACCATCGACCTCAATGTCGGGCGCGGCGTGAAACTTCGCGGCGAGGCCAACGATGCGGGCGAAGCGAAGGGCGGCGTGTTCTACGAGCGTGAGTATTGAGAGCGGCGTGTTGTTCCGCCGGCGACTTGCGCTGCGCCGCGACAGCCCCTATCCGCATAAAATGTCTTGATTTAATCGCCTCGTGCGATTTTTAAGGAATCTGCGGCGTACTAACAAATTTGCGTCAAGACTGTCGCTATCGCGCGAACCGGGTTGCAGCCAAAGATGCACATTCCCTAACATGTTCCCACTTCACACCGTGTTTTGACATCACGGCTTGGATGCGGAATGTTACAAGGCGGAAAGCCAACAATGGGAGTAAGTCATGGCAATCTATAAGAGCAATGGTGACCGTGTTCCGGATCACATTCTGAAAATGGCCGAAGAAGCCAAATCGGGCGGCGTGGACCGCCGCGAGTTTCTGGCTTTGGCAAGCGTCTTCGGCGCATCGACGGCAATGGCATACGGCATGCTCGGCCTCGCCGATCCGACCCCGGCCAGGGCCGAGGACGTGCAGGGCAAGAAGGGCGGCGTGATCAAGGTCGCGATGTCGATCAAGGATCCGAAGGATCCGCGCACCGCCGACTGGTCCGAAATCTCCAATGCCGAGCGTCAGGCGCTCGAACCGCTGGTGAAGTACACCAAGCAGTACACCTTCGCGCCTTACCTGCTGGCAAGCTGGGACATCAATGACGACGCTACCGAATACACGTTGCATGTGCGGCCTGGCGTCGAATGGAACAATGGCGACAAGTTCACCGCCGACGACGTGATCTACAATTTCACCCGCTGGGCGGACAAGGCGGCAGCGGGCAATTCGATGCCGGGCCGCCTCGGCAGCCTCGTCGACGAAACGACCAAGAAGCTGCGCGACGGCTCCGTCGTCAAGGTCGACGACATGACGGTCAAGCTCAAGCTGAGCAAGCCCGACATCGCCATCATCCCGAACCTGTGCGACTATCCGGCGCTGGTCGTGCACAAGACGTTCGACGAGAAGGGCGCCAACTTCAAGAACTGCCCGATCGGCACCGGCCCGTTCGAACTCGTCTCCTACGACGTCGGCCAGAAGGTGGTCTACAAGCGCCGCACGACCGGCAAGTGGTGGCAGGGCGAGGCCTTCCTCGACGGCGTAGAGTTCATCGACTACGGCACGGATCCTGCGGCGACCGTCTCGGCTTTCGAGTCGGGTGAAGTTCAGACCAACCACGAAACCACCGCCGACTACATCAAGATCATTGCCGATGTCGGCGCGCCGGTTTCGGAAGTCGTGACGGCAGCCACGGTGGTGTCGCGCTTCAACGTGACCAAGAAGCCCTATGACAACCAGAAGGTTCGTCAGGCGATGCTGCTGGCAGTCGACAACGCCACCGTTCTGCAACTCGGCTACGGCAATGCCGGCACGCCGGCCGAAAACCACCACGTGTCGCCGATCCATCCGGAGTACGTCAAGCTGCCGGAGGTCAAGCGCGATATCGCCAAGGCCAAGCAGATGCTGACGGAAGCCGGCGTGATCGATTTCGAGCACGAGCTGATCAGTAACGACGAGGACTACCACAAGAACACCACGGACGCGATCGCGGCCCAGCTGCGCGAGGCTGGCATCAAGGTGAAGCGCACCGTGCTGCCGAGCTCGACCTTCTGGAACGACTGGACGAAGTATCCGTTCTCGGAAACCAACTGGAACATGCGCCCGCTGGGCATCCAGGTCATCGCCATTGCCTATCGCAGCGGCGAAGCATGGAACGAGACGGCCTACGCCAACCCGGACTTCGACAAGAAGGTGAACGAGGCGCTCGGGATCGCCGATGCGGAGAAGCGCAAGGTCGTGATGAAGGATATCGAGCAGACGCTGCAGGATTCCGGCATCATCATCCAGCCCTACTGGCGCAAGCTCTACATCAACATCAAGCCCGAGGTGAAGAACCACTCGATGCACCCCACCTACGAGCACGACTTCGGCAAGGTCTGGCTCGACAAGGCGTGACCCATTGCTCGATGAATGCGAGGGGCGCCAGCTCCTCGCATTCATCGCGCCGTCGCCGTTGCATCTCCCGCAGCGGCGGCGTTGGCGTCACAAGGTTTTCGAAACAGGGTTGAACGTATCTGACCCCAACTCGCCGGCAGGGGGCACGCATGTTCTCATTCATAGCCAGACGCATCGGCACCATTCTGCTCACGATGCTGTGCCTGACGCTGGTCGTCTTCTTCCTCGTCAATCTAGAGCCCAACCTGAAGAAGCTGGCGATCAGCCAGACAGAAATGCATACGCCTGCCGACCAGCTTGAAAGCTGGCTGGTCAATCACGGCTATCGGCAGAATTTCTTCGTGCGTTACGGCCAATGGCTTGGCGTCGTCCCCAAATATCCGATCACGGATCCGGCGACCGGCAAGACCACGCAGCGCTTCTCCTTCTGCAACGATCCGGTAGAGCCGCAGTTCTCCGGTGTGCTGCAGGGCGATTTCGGGTGTTCGACCAAGTTCAAGACGACGGTCGCCGCCAAGCTGTTCCCGGCGCTCGGCGCCACCGGTATCCTGATGTTCTGGGTGCTGGCGGTCATGGTGCCTATCTCGCTGCTGATCGGCATCCTAGCCGGCATGCGCGAAGGATCGCGCACGGATCGTGCACTGTCGGTCGCCTCCATCGCTTCGACCGCGACGCCTGAATATGTGTCGGGCGTCATCTTCACGGTCATCTTCGCGTCCTGGCTCGGCTGGCTGAACGGTTCCGCGGCGTCCGCCAGCCAGGGCATCACCTTCTATAATTTCACTCTGCCTGTGATCACGCTGGCGATCTACGGCATCGGATACATCGCGCGCATGACGCGCGCCTCGATGGTCGAGGTGATGACGCAGCAATACATCCGCACGGCACGCCTGAAGGGGCTCTCGTTCAGCAGCGTGGTCATCAAGCACGCGCTGCGCAACGCGCTGATCGCGCCGTTCACAGTCATCATGCTGCAGTTCCCTTGGCTGCTCACCGGCGTCGTCATCGTCGAGGTGATGTTCCGCTACCAGGGGTTCGGCTACACGCTGGTCGAAGCCGCCGGCAACAACGACATCGACCTCCTGCTCGGCTGCTCGCTGGTGTCGGTGTTCATCGTGCTGATCACGCAGCTCATCTCCGATGTCGGCTACGCATTCCTCAATCCGCGCATCAGAGTTCAGTAGGGGACAGGGCGGATGCAATACATCGGTTCCTTCGACATCGTGATCGGCGTGCTCGGGCGCTTCTGGCCGGTATGGGTCGCCCTGTTTCTGGTGATGGGCGCAAGCTTCGCCTACAAGAAGAAGCTCGGCCTGTACGGCCAGCTCTTCGACAGCGGCGTCGGCATCGCCGGCGTCTTCATCTGCCTGTTCTGGCTGTTCACGGCGATATTTGCCTCGACCATCTCGCCCTTCGATCCGCTGGCCCAGGTCTCGGTCATGAAGGACACGCTGCCGGGCGCGATCGAACCGGCCTCGAAGCTCGTCTATTATTTCGGCGGCGACAAGCTTGCCCGCGACGTGTTCTCGCGCATGGTCTATGGCAGCCAGATCGTGCTCATCATCGCTCCGGCCGCGACCGGCTTCGCGCTGATGGTCGGCATCACGCTCGGCCTGCCGGCGGGCTATTACGGCGGCAAGATCGACACGCTGCTGTCTTTCCTGGCCAATCTGGTGCTGGCCTTCCCGGTCATCCTGCTGTTCTACCTTCTGGTGACGCCGGGCATCATGGACACGCCGATCCCCTATGCGATGGCAGGGCTGTTCTTCCTGTTCCCGATCATCTTCTTCTGCGTGCTGTTCTGGACGCGCTACAAGAACCGGCCCGACAGGCTCTATATCCTGCTCGGCGTGACGCTCGTCGTCGGCGGCTGGATCTATGCCGGTCTCGTCTTCGACAAGGACCCGCTGCACATCGTCCACATCGATCCCAACCAGCTCAACATTTTCGTGGCGGTGGTGTTCGCTTCCAGCCCTGGCGTGTTCCGCATCGTGCGCGGCCTCACCATGGACATCAAGACGCGAGACTATGTGGCCGCGGCGCAGACGCGCGGTGAATCGCCCTGGTACATCATGCTGTGGGAAATCCTGCCCAACGCGCGCGGACCGCTGATCGTCGATGCCTGCCTGCGCATCGGCTACACGACGATCCTGCTCGGCACGCTCGGCTATTTCGGCCTGGGCCTGGCGCCGGAAAGCCCCGACTGGGGCACCGCGATCAAGGATGCGAGCCGTCTGCTGCGCTCGTTCATCCACCCGGCGCTGCCGCCGACGATCGCGCTTATGTCCTTCGTGCTGGGGCTGAACCTCCTGGCGGACTCGCTGCGTGAGCAATCGATGAAGGATTGATGGTGGGGCTTTCGGCCCCATCTTCCAAGAAACAAGGATTGGAGCGACCCATGAACGAGGCAGTTCGAGATCCGGCCCAACCCATCATCGAGATCGAAAACCTCTCGATTTCCTTCTTCACGCGCAAGGGCGAAATCCCGGCCGTGATGGATTTTTCCTGCACGGTCATGCCTGGCGAGGCGATGGGCATCGTCGGCGAGTCCGGCTGCGGCAAGTCCACCGTGTCGCTCGGCATCATGCGCGACCTCTCCAACATCGGAAAGATCGTTGGCGGCAGGATCAAGTTCCAGGGCAAGGACATGGGCGACATGTCCGACGAGGAGCTGCGCTCCATCCGAGGCAACAAGATCGCGATGATCTACCAGGAGCCGATGGCAAGCCTCAATCCGGCGATGAAGATCGGCCAGCAGTTGATGGAAGTGCCGCTGATCCATGACAAGGTGTCGAAGGAGGAAGCCTACACGCGCGCGCTCGACATGGTGCGGGCGGTGAAGCTTCCCGATCCAGAACGGATGATGCGCTCCTATCCCCACCAGCTCTCCGGCGGCCAGCAGCAGCGTATCGTCATTGCCATGGCGTTGCTGTCGAAGCCGGCGCTGCTTCTGCTCGACGAGCCGACGACGGCGCTCGACGTCACCGTGGAGGCCGGCATCGTCGAGCTGGTGAAGGGGCTGGGCGAGAAGTTCGGCACCTCGATGATCTTCGTGTCGCACAATCTCGGCCTGATCCTGGAAACCTGCGACCGCATCACTGTGATGTATTCGGGCGAAGCGGTGGAGACCGGCAAGATCGAAGACGTGTTCGACCGGATGCGTCATCCTTATACGCAAGGGTTGTTCCGCTCGATCCCGCTGCCCGGAGCCGACAAGAATTCGCGGCCGCTTATCTCCATTCCCGGACAGCTGCCGCTGCCCCATGAGCGGCCGAAGGGCTGCAATTTCGGGCCGCGCTGCCACCATTTCGTCGAGGGCGTCTGCAACGCGGCGGAAATCCCGATGGTCCCGGTCGAGGGGCATGAGGGCCATTTCTCGCGCTGCGTGCGCTTCAACGAGATCGACTGGGAAGCGCTGCCGCCAGGCGCCAAGAAGGTCAATGAAAAGGTCGAACCCGGCGCGCCGGTGCTCAAGATCGACGACCTCAAGAAATACTACAGGGTCGGCGGCAGCGAGGTGTTCGGCTCGAGCGAAGGCCGTGTGGTCAAGGCCAACGAGACGATCTCCTTCACCGCGCGCGAGTCGGAGACGGTCGCGATCGTCGGCGAGTCCGGCTGCGGAAAGTCGACGCTCGCCAAGGTGCTGCTCGGTCTCGAAACGGCCAGCTCCGGCACGGTAACGCTGGGCAACAAGGAGATCCAGTCGACCGGCATCGAGAGCCGTAATGTCGAGACGGTGTCGTCGATCCAGATGGTGTTCCAGAATCCGTTCGACACGCTCAATCCCAGCCACACCGTCGGCTCGCAGATCATCCGCACGCTGGAGAAGTTCAACGTCGGCAAGACGGTCGCCGAGCGACGCAAGCGCATGCTGGAGCTGCTCGACCTGGTGAAGCTGCCGCGGGCCTTCGAGACCAGAAAGCCACGCCAGCTTTCAGGCGGCCAGAAACAGCGCATCGGCGTGGCGCGAGCCTTTGCCGGCGATGCCAAGGTCGTGGTGGCCGACGAGCCGGTTTCGGCGCTCGACGTGTCCGTGCAGGCGGCGGTGACCGAGCTGTTGATGGACATCCAGCGCAAGAACAAGACGACGATGCTGTTCATCAGCCATGACCTGTCGGTGGTGCGCTACATCGCCGACCGCGTCGTCGTCATGTATCTCGGCTATATCGTCGAGCAGGGGACGACCGACCAGATCTTCTCGCCGCCCTATCATCCCTACACCGAGGCGCTGCTCTCGGCGATCCCGATCGCCGACACCAGCGTGGTCAAGAAGCACATCGTGCTCGAGGGCGACATCCCGTCGGCCATGAACCCGCCGACCGGCTGCCCGTTCCAGACGCGCTGCGGCTACAAGAAGCTGGTGCCGGACAATCTGTGTGAAACGAAGGTGCCGCCGGTAAAAAATCTCGGCGGCGGCCATATGAGCCTATGCTGGCTCGCGGACGATGTGCTGGCCAAGATGGAGCCGGTGATCAAGTTCGACAAGGAGCACGCCGCGCACGAAGGGACGCCGGCAGATTCGCCGCATGGCGCGGGACCGGGTTCTTCGGGAACAACGCCCGACAGGCCGCACGGCAAGACGGGCAGCGCGGAAGCTGACGAGATCGGGGAGGCTGTGGAGGAGGGCGATGCCGGCATGCGGGCTCGTCGCCACAAAGTCCGCGACGAGGACTCGGAAACCGGTACGTTCAGGCCGAAAGACCCGACGAGGCGGCACTAAAGCGTTTCACACTTTTCCTGGAGCTGCTCTGACCCGGGGTGGGCTTCAGCTGCCGCACTGCCGCAACTGGGCAGCATAATTGCGCGCCATCTCGTCCGTGGCGCGGGCATAGTTCTGCACGCCGGTGTCGCCTCGATTGCCGCGGCCGTAAGCGGTCCAGCCGAGATAATAGGCGAGGTAGAGATTGTAGGTGTCGTTGCGGGCGACGCCGTATGTATCGGCGGTCTTGGAATGATACCAGCCGACGAAATCGACAGCGTCGGAAAAGCGGGTGCGGCGCGCTGTCCAGTTGCCGGTCTCGCTCTGATACTGCGACCAGGTACCGTCGAGCGCCTGGGAATAGCCGGTGGCGCTCGATACATGTTTCCACGGGATGAAGCCGAGTAGCTTGGTACGCGGCGGCCGGGCGTTGCTCTTGAAGCCGGATTCCTTGCGCACCGTCGCCATCAGCACGGGCACCGGTATGCCGTATTTCTGCTGGGTGCGCTCCGCCGCGGACTGCCAGTTGTCGAACCAGCCGTCATTCTGGTCGAAGACGGCGCAGACATTGTTGATGTGGCTGGGCGCCGTCGCGCAGGCCGAAAGCGCCAGCAGCACAGAGACAGCTACAATTTTACTAAAACTCGACCTACGCATTGGATGACGAATAGGCCGAAATCATAAAGGGAGTCTTGCAAGCTTCCTTAACGCGAAGGCTCACACGCAGAAAAGGGCAGTATCGCTATTTCGACCTATTGAGTCGCTTTTGTATTTGTCCATGTGAAAAAATGACGCCTTGGCTAAAATCACGCCGATGAATGGCGAATTCCTGACAGCCGCCAGGTCGCGCCGGCGCTCTGATGCGGGCATGACCGAAGCAAGACGAAAACGCGGCGCCGAGCGGACCAGCAACCGGGGGCCGGCTCTCATTCCACAGTTGCCGCAACGACGCGTGATGAACCCGTACCCGCCGATGGCCATGCTGTCGGACGACCAGATCGAGGCGATCCATGAGGCCTCGATGCATATCCTCGAAAACTTCGGCATCGAGGTGATGAGTCCGCGGGCGTTGGCGCTGTTCGAGCGCGCGGGCGCCAGGGTCGACCACGGCTCGATGAATGTCCGCGTCGACCGCGGCATGGTCGCCGAAGCGCTGAAGACCACCCGCTCTTCCTATACGCTGACGCCCCGCAATCCGGCCCGTGCCATTCATCTCGGCGGCAACACCATCAACTTCACGCTGGTCGCCGGCCCGCCCAATGTGCACGACATGGAACGTGGCCGCCGTGCCGGCAATCTCGCCGACTATTCGGACCTCGTACGGCTGGCGCAGCATTTCAACTGCATCCACATGCTCGGCAACCAGGTCTGCGCGCCGATCGAACTGCCGGCGAACTCGCGCCATCTCGACACCTATTTCGCCAACCTCACGCTGACCGACAAATGCTTCCATGTGTCGGCTATCGGGCGGGGCAGGGCGCTGGACGGCATCGAGATGATGGCGATCTCGCGCGGGATGACCGTTGAGCAGATGGCCCAGGATCCGGGCGTCACCACCATCATTTCCGTCAACTCGCCGCGCCGCTTCGACGAGATGATGGCCGAGGGGCTGATGACCATGGCCGAATACGGCCAGTCGGTGGCGGTGACGCCGTTCACACTGATGGGTGCGATGAGCCCGGTGACATTGGCGGGCGCGCTGGCCCAGCAGAACGCCGAAGCGCTGTTCGGCATCGTGCTGACGCAGCTTGTCCGTCCTGGCGCGCCGGTGATGTATGGCGCCTTCACGTCTAATGTCGACATGAAGTCGGGCGCGCCTGCCTTCGGGACGCCGGAAAATACCAAGGCCAACGTCGCCTCGGGGCAACTGGCGCGGCACTACAAGCTGCCATACCGGACGACCCCAGGGTCAGCGTCCAATGCCGCCGACGCGCAAGGCACTTACGAGACGATGATGGCGCTTTGGGGCGCGGTGCTTGGACATGGCAACCTCGTCTATCACGCCGCCGGCTGGCAGGAGGGCGGACTGACGGCGTCGTTTGAAAAACTCGTCATCGACGTCGAGATGATGCAGCATATGATGGAATTCCTGCGGCCGATCGTGGTCGACGAAGGAGAGCTCGCGGTGGAGGCGCTGGGAGCGGTGCCGACCGGCGGCCACTTTTTCGGCGAGCCGCACACGCTGGAGCGCTATGCCACCGCCTTCTACCAACCAATGCTCTCCAATTGGCAGAACTATGAAGCCTGGCAGGAGGCCGGCGCGCTCGACACAACGGCGCGCGCGACGCGGCTGTGGAAGAAGGCTTTGGAAGAATATGTCCAGCCGGAGATGGACCCCGCGGCGCGCGAGGCGCTCGAAGCTTACATGGCACGCCGCAAGGAAACGATCGGGCAGGGTGAGCCGTGAGTTCAACGTTGGCGCGAGACACCCCCCCTCTGCCCTGCCGGGCATTTCCCCCTCAAGGGGGGAGATTGGCTGTCATATCTGCCTTCGGCAACTGCCGGCGTTGAAAAGAATTCGGCGACGCTTCCGCTGCCGATTTCCCCCCTTGAGG
>JBFLWR010000292.1:0-7802 GCA_040755925.1 Pseudomonadota bacterium | reverse complement strand
TTCCTTGCAGCTTAGCATCGGGCGGTGTCCTTTTCGTGCTTCACACAGACAAGACACCCATCGTCCTGCTGCGTTACACACTTTTTCAAAAATACTTCATGCCGCCCGTCGTGCAACGTGCCGGCTCACATTAGACCGTCAAGGGCAGCCCGGATGGCAAGCCGTGCCCTGTGCAGGAGAACCCGCATGTTTCCTTCGCTGATGCCAAGGATTTCACACACCTCCTCGGCCTCCAGGCCCTGCTGGGCGCGCAGGATGATCACAGAGCGCTGAGCTGCCGGAAGTCTTTCGACGGCGGTGGTAACGTGGTCCATCACGCTGCGCCCGGCTAGGATGCGCTCGGGCGTCAATTCCTCCCAAAGATCGGGAATGTCTTTCCACCGGCCACGCCCGTCAAAGGCTGCGGCCAGGTTGTCATCCTCGCCCTCACCTTCGAAGGAAACGAACCTTCCCTCGCGGGTTGCGCGGCTGCGCGCCTTGTTGACCAGGATCGAAAAGATCCAGCCTGCCAGCGAAGAGCGCCCCTCAAAGCTTGCGATATTCCTGAGAACCGCGATCCAAGTATCCTGGGCGACTTCTTCAGCAGTGGCGCGACTTCCCACGATACCCATTCCGACGCGGATCAGAGCTGCGTTGTGCTTGCGGTAGATGTGCTCGAAAGCAGACCTGTCTCCGGCCACCAGCAACTGCACCCGCTCCGTTTCATCGGCGCCAGATTTCTCCATAATTCCCCTGCGCTTTCTAAGATTTACTGGAACGCAGCTTTGTATTTCCAGTAAGGAATTTCTTTCCGAACAGAGGGCAAAGGATTGAAACTATATCGACTTACCTTGGTTTGCGGCTGTCGAATGCTCTGAGCGGCACATCGTTAACGGGTGATGGCTTCCTGAAGCCGGAATTTACGGCCCGCAACCGAGGCGAGCGGGGTTCATCTCGCCTCGGTCAAAGACGACACAAAGCCGACTACGTGACGGAATTGCGGTGGTCAGGCTTTCGGGGTGAGGCTGCCGTGGCCGCCCGGTACCTCCATCGCGGTGCAGGTGCCCTTTGCCACGAGCTTGAATGAATTCCCTTGGTAATCCACCGTGCTGGTTCCCGCGCAGGACGTTCCGGCTCCTGCGAAACAGTCGTTCTGGCCCTTCAGGGCAACGCCGTAGCACTGCTCGAACTTGCCGGTCTTCATGGCCGTCATCGTCTTCGCCTGGTTCTCCTTCATCATTTTCTCCATCTCTGCTTTGCTGGCGGCGCCGGCGGGCGCAGCAGCAAGCGAGCCGACGGCAGCGGCAAAGGCGGTGGCGACGACGACAGAAAGGATGCGGTTGGACATTTGTTCCTCCGATCGGTTGGATGCGGCCTCGTCGGCCGCCAGGCAGCAAGTCACCAAGACTCGCTTCTGATTACTTCGTTTCTTCGCGGCCAAAGGTTACGCAGCGGCGAAAAATCGGTCACCATCGCGGCGGAATTCGTGTCTCGGGCGGGTTTCGGTAGTAGTGGCGACCGACCTGCGCCGGTTTGTGAGCGCGAAGCCAATATTCGTCCGACGGCGACTCTGAGAATTGCAGGCACTCGCCATAGTCGTGTCGCCCATAATGGTGCGGCCGCCGGAGCCCGCAAGCCTAGCGGTCCGGCATGGACGCGGCCTCGGTGCTGATGATGGGTAATCGGGCAACCGACAGACTGGAACGCCTGAGAATCTGTGTGGAACAGATCGCCCGCGTCAGATCGCTGCTGCCGAGTGCCAACTTGCGGCGTCGCCTTGGTGTAAAGGTAAGGTTGCGTCGGCAACGAGTAGCAGGCGAGATCGAATCCGTTCCTCAGATCGTAGCGGTTGCCAGGTCAGTACGTACTCGATTACGCACCGGGCATCTTCTGCAGTTGACCCCACTGGCCGCATATGCGCCGGTGATACCCTTCAACCTCCCAGAGGAGGAACGCGCGTACGCCGTGCTTGGTGTTGGCTTTAAAAAGGGCGCGGGCGCACCCTTCTGCATCGACGCTGCCGCGCTAGCCCACGTAGAGCGCCGCATACGACCAGGTCGACTGAGTGAGGTACTTGATCGCGCCGCTGATGCGGCAGTCACACCTTCGACTAGCACCACGTCCGCTGGCTGCAGGAGCTGGTGCATTGCGTCGAGATCTGCCGCAGGTGTGAGTAAGGACCGCCGGCCCGGACATTCAATAGCGGCCAGCAGAGCGCCCACTGTACACGACAGGCGATTCATCCCGATCCCTCCCCTCTGCCAGAATCCTAGCGTCCGGCCTGCACCACGGCCTCGGTAGACAGCTGCGGAATACGATTCCGAGCACGGCACCCAGATGACGTGCGGGATGAAGGTCATAACTGGTGCCATCATACCAAGCGCCAAGTACGAAGAAACCGGCGCCTGCTATTGGCAGGATCACCATCACGGTGCCGATCAGGAATGGATCAGCCAACCGATCCTGGCGCCGCCAACGCCCCATCATTTTTGCGACATACCAAGGTCGGCTATGCTAGTCGGCCGCCGGGTACGTCGAAGTTATCCGCGGCGGGGACCCGGAAGCACGATGTCCTGGTCGACGAGAACGTTGAACTTGTAGCCCGGCCGGATCTCGAGCGTCGGCTGCCCCTCCCTGTTCCGCTGAATGGTCCGGTCGGCGACACGCCCGAACGTCTCGGCAAAATTCCGCCGCGACGCCGTGTCCTGGGTCGCCAGCGTCGAGCTTTCAGGCGCGGCCATGTCAATTCCGGTCCCGATCACCGCGATAAGAACCGCAGATCCGAAAGTCTGCAGCCATTTGCGATCGACCTTATCACGGAGCCCGCCATAGCCTTGCGCATCAGTGCCGGCCATGCCGCCGATCTGGAGCGTCGACCCATTCGGAAAAATGATGTCGGTCCAGACCACGAGAACGCGGCTCTGCCCGAATGACACCTTGCTATCGTAGCGGCCAAATAGCTTTGTACCCTGCGGGATGAGAAGGTAATGCCCCGTGGCGCTGTCGTAGACGTTCTGGGAAACCTGTGCGGTGATGCGGCCTGGCAGGTCCGAGTTGATGCCGGTGATGAGGGTCGCCGGGATGGCGGAACCCCGCTTCAGCTCATAAGGCGATTGTTGCGGCACGACGCGGTTTGGAAGATAGCCGAGTTCCTTCGGGTCGGCGTCGAAGAAGTCCTCCTTGCTCCGCTGGCCGTTGGGATCGACGTTTGCTCCGGCAAATCCGCCGCGCAAGGCCGCCGCATAGAGGTCGGAAGCCGACCCGACTGTTGACGCATTGGAAGAGCCCGGACCGGCGCCTTGGGCAACTGGCGAGCCAAGCTCGCTGTCCCGTCCCAGCTTGCCCTGATCAATGGCGATCGGCGCATCATAGGCAGCGTCATTGGCTTGCAGCCGCGCCATCCGCTGGCGATGGCGTTCGCGCAGATACTGCTCTTTCTGCTCACGATCCAGACGCGCTCGCCAGATTTCTTCGGGTTCCAGTTCCTGTGTCCTGCGCGCCTCCTCCTGGTGCGACGGCTGGGTCGACACGACGTCGGTTGCCGGTCCGGTCGGCTTGTTCTCCACGGGCGTTGGTTGGAACGTTGTTGGTTGTTGCGGCTCCCCGATGATGCCGTCCGAAACACCGCGCTTGATCTGGTCGGCGAAAGTGGATGCCGGATTGCCAGACGTTTCGCCGACGCCAGGATCCTTCCGAAAATACAGCCCGCGCGAGGCAGCCCGTAGAGACTGATGGCAAGAAAGGCGACCACCAGCACGATCACGACAATGATCGGCAGCCGGTTGAGCCGTCTCATGCCGGAGCCCTGTTCCACCTCCGGGGCGCCCCCGAGCTTGAGGGATTGGACCATGGCGTTACCTCCCTAGCCTCGCCGCATGACCGAGAGCGCGCTTGAGGGCTGCGCTCCGCCGGGCGTCACCGTGTAGGCACGGCCGAGTTCGACCTTGTCCGTCGACAGGCGCGCGAGGACCTGGCCGTCATAGGGCACGATCTGATAGGCGACCGGGACGGTTCGCGCCCCCTTTTCGGTTTTCTTGTCGGTGACGACCGCGTAGCCCCAGCCGCGCAGGGCAGATTCAAGCGCGTGTCCGAAGGGCGAATTGTCTTGTTTGAGCACGACCGTCGCCTTCCCCGGCCCCACTTGTTCGGCCAGCCGGCTCTCCATGTCGCCGGCGATTGCACTCGCGGCCGGTCCAGAAATCTCGGCTGGGGTATCGCCTACACCAAGACCATCTGTTCCGGCCGACTGGCATCCGGAAAGAAGGAGGGCAAGGATGGTGGCTGCGGCAAGGGTGCGGAAGGGGGGTCGACCATCACCGCCCTCCTCGCCGGATTGTCACCTTCTCCTGTCTCCAGCCGACGCCGGAGACGAGAACCGCGCGGTCGACATGATAGTCGACCACCATCATGTCGCCCTTCATCCGGTAGTTGACGACCCTGTTCTGTCCGCCCGAGATCACGAAGAGGACTGGCGCATCCTGTCCTGAAATCGAGCGCGGGAATTGGATGTATGTCTTTTCTCCGTCCGAATAGACCCGTGTCGGCCGCCAGCGGGCGTTCCCGGAGACGGAGTAGGAGAAATTGAGCTGTTCGGCCGGCACGCCGGCACCGGGGATCGTACTCGCCTCGATCCGCGCATTGATGTCGGCGAGTTTTTCCGACACATCCTCCGGATACTTAAAGCCGATGCGAGCCATATACTGGGTCTGATGAGATTTGAGTTGGAAGTGATAGGTCCGCCGCGAGGTCGTGACCACCATCGATGTCACGAGGCCCGGCTCGGAGGGTTTGACGACCAGATGGATCGACTGCCCGCCGGCAGCGCCCGACGTCGCCGGCTCCACCTTCCAGCGAACGGTGTCGCCGACGAGGACGTCGCGCACCACCTCGCCCGGCTGAAGCTCGATGTCGCAAACCTGGAGCGGCGAGCAGACGAGCGCCGCGGTCGGGATAGACGACGCGGCGACGAACGCGGACACGAGCACCGGGATCGGCGCGGCTCTGTATTTGGGGTTTGGGAGATCATAGGCAGGCGGGGCCTTTCAAAGCTGCGCGGTCCAGTCGAAGTCGCTGAGGTAAAGTCCGATCGGATTGAGGCGGATCACGCTCTCGTCCTGGGGCGGCGTCAGCATGACGGTTGCGATGCCGCGAAACCGGCGCTCGGCCGTCTCTCGGCCGCGGCGATCGCGCTCGAACTCGGTCCAATCGATCTGATAGCTCTGGTGCGAGAGCGCGACGATGTTGTTCACCTCGACCGCGATCGTGGCGTTCTTCGCCTTTTCGAACGGGGAGTTCGAGCGGAACCAGGCGTTGACTTTCTCCGTCGCTGGGTCGGAGGTGCGGTCGATGTCTGCACGACTGCATCTGGCGTCACCGACCGGAAGTTGGAGACGAAGCCGCCCAGCGTGGCCCGCACGACCCGCGGGTCGGCATATTCGATCTGTTGCGGGAAGCCAGCGGTGACGGCGGTGCCGAGTTTGTCGACCTCGACAATATAGGGAACTAGCTTGACCTGCGTGCTCTGGTAGATCGAGTAGGTGAAGCCGACGACGGCCATCGCCATGCCGGTGATGCCGACGATGCGCCAGGCCGAGGCGGCCTTCACATAGGAGCCGTAGCGTTCATTCCACTCGCTACGCGCAGCAAGATAGGGATTGTCGGGCGGGGTGCGTCCGGCCATGCTTTCACCAGTTCTCGGTTACTTGTTCTCGTTGAGGGGCGGAGGCGTCGGGAGCTTCGTCGACGTGCCGGGGTTCCGCGTCTGGTCGAGCTTGGCGTTGGCAAGGCCGAGAAGCGACCCGGCATAGGCACCGGGCGACGAGATCGCCTTTTCCTTCGCAGCCGATCCGGCCGCCCATCCAGCGTTTCCGATGCCGGAGCCCATGCCGCGGAGCGCCGCGCCCGCCATCGATGAACCTCCTGCTCTTGCAGTGCTGGCTGCGTGGGCGCCGGACCTCGCAGCGCTTGCGCCAAGAAAAGCTCCGCCCGCGGCGAAGGTCGCCGTCTGTCCGCCGTGGCGGATCGCTTCCATTCCACCCGAGACCGATGCGCCCTGGACAACGCCCTGAATGATCGGCGGCACATACATGGCGATCATGAACACCACCACTGAGATGCCGGCGATAGCGAGGGTCGTGATGAACTGGTCAGAATCGGCCGTCGGGGGCTTCGGAAAGCCCAAGGAGGATGTCGGATCCGATCTTGGCGATCATGACCAGCGCCATGACTTCATGCCGACCGAGAACGCGTAGACAAGGTAGCGGACGGCGAAGTCCTTGGTGTAGGACGACCCTCCGAGACCGAGCATGATCATGCCGGCGAGCAGTCCGATATACATCTCCACCATCACGGCCACGAAGATCGCGGCAACGAGGCTGGAGGCGACCACCACCATGGCAAAGACCGCGGCGATCGCCAGCGCATTGTCCTCCCACAGCCCGAATTTCGCCTGCTCGGACATTTTCGAGGCGACACGGATGCCGGCGTCGAAAATGTTCGCCGGCGAGGCCGAGCCGCCGCCGGCGCCGATCTGGAAGAGACTGTCCACGATCGCCTTCGCCAGCGATGGACCGCGATCGAGGATGAAGGCGAACAGGCCGATGAACATGATCCGGCGCACCAGCTCGGCGAACCATGCATCGAGCGAAGCATAGCCGATCGGATAACGCTTGAACTTCTTCTTGCCTGGCTTGTCGCCCTCGACCTCGGGCAGGCGGGAAATGCCGTGACGTTGCAGGCAGCGATGCAGCGAGGAGCGCGTCAGGTGCGGGATCGTCGGCTGGAGGGCATAGAGGCAGTCATCCAGCGGCAGCAGCGTGTGCTTGCGAAAGGCAACGACGATTGCCTCTTCCTCAAGTGACAAGATCGTCGATCTCGGCTCCTGCGGGCCGGTCGGCAGATCGGCAACTGACGTCCGCTTCTTCCATTTAGCGACGGTCTTCTGGTTGATCCCGTAGCGCTTGGCCAGCGTTCTCAGGCTCTCTTGACTATTCTGTATTGTTCGACGGATCGCCTCTGTCGTTGTGGCGCTGCCGTGAAGAACCTGGCCCATAGTGCATCCTTCCATTCTTGGGAAAACAATGCACCATCAAATGCCGGGATCAAACAACTAGGATTGCCCGTCAGACGCTTCTCGACAACGGAACAGATAGGTCAACACTGGCACGAGATTGCGCTCGCCCATGTTCATGAGCTCCTCGACCTCGAAACACTGGAAAGCGCGAAGGGCGAGACCGTCTTTCTCCGCGTCGAGGAGTTGTCCCATCGGCCCGTCGACCGTGTAGTGATGCAGCGCGTCCTTGATCTCGCGCATCTGCACCCCGCTGACGAAGTCCGACAGCGAGCGGCCGCGCGATTCCGCCATGAGGCCGATCTGCCGTGAGATCGCGTTGCGATGATCGGGTGTCACCGTCACGCCCTGCAGCGCTACTAGCGTCTCGATCCACTCCGACGCCCACGCGCGATCGCTATCCGTCGACAGCTCCTCGAGCGGGCAGAAGGCGAGACCGGGCGATCTCCCCTCCCCTTCCCCGCACGCGTCGCCACCGATCTCGTAGTGATCCCCACCGATGGCCAAGGTCAGCGGCAGCATCGAGCGACCCTTGTCGAAGGCAAAGACCTGCGCATCGGCGTAGCGCCGGAACTGTGCAGCGATCAGTGAGACAAGTGTCGACTTGCCCGAGCCGGTCGGACCGAAGACAAGTGTGTGGCCGACGTCGTCGACATGCAGGTTCAATCGAAATGGCATCGAGCCGCTGGCGACTTGGCAGAGAGGCGGCGAACCCGGCGGATAGAACGGGCATGGCGCCACCGGGCTTCCCGAC
>JBFLWR010000291.1:0-19326 GCA_040755925.1 Pseudomonadota bacterium | reverse complement strand
AGCGAGCCATCGGGATGGAAGACAAGTCCGTTGGGGAAGCCGGTCATCTTCGCAAGCAGGCGCACGCTCCGGTCCGGAGCCGCGGCGAGCAATTGCCCGCCGTGATAGGACGGGGCGTCGTCGCCGAGCACCTCCCAGTTCTGCGGATCGGTGAACACGATCTCGCCTTCCGGCGTGAACACCAGATCGTTCGGCCGCGATGGTTTGGCTCCGGGTAGTTTGTCGGCAAAATTCTCCCAGTCGCCATTCGCGCCGAGGCGCTGAATGCAGCCGGGAATCATCGGCTCCGCGAAATGCAGCGTCTCAAGCGACTCCGGCGCCAGCCCGCCATTGTTGCAGATGTAGAGCTGGCCGTCGGGGCCCAGCCGCATGCCGTTCGGCGCGCCAGGCAGAGCAGCCATCTCGCGCACGGCGCCATCCTTGAAGGCGCAGACCTTGGCGTGGAGCAGGTCGACGAATGCGATCGAGCCATCGGCAAGCGCCACTGGCCCCTCTGGAAAACCCAGGCCGGTTACATGGATTTCCTTCGACCGCTTCATCATCTCCTCCCTCGCTGTCCCAATTCTCAGCCAACCGCTTGCATGCCGCGGCGGGCACGTCCCACCTCGGCTCCGGTCCGTGCCGTTTCTTCGGGCGCAAGATGGCAAGCCACCATCTGGCCCAAGCCGGGCATCGCGCGCAGCTCTGGCGCGTTCGTGCGGCAGATGTCGCGCGCCAGATGGCAGCGCGGGTGGAACCGGCAGCCGCTCGGCACATCTGCCGGGTTGGGCGGGTCGCCGCTGAGCATGATGCGCTTCCAGCCAGCCTGCCGACGCGCAGCCAATGTCGGCGCCGCCGACAGCAGCGCTTGCGTATAGGGGTGGAGCGGCCGCTCCATGATTTCCGTGGCCGTGCCCTGTTCGATGATGACGCCGAGATACATCACCGCGATGCGGTCGGCGACATGGCCGATCACGTCGAGGTCGTGCGAGATGATCAGGTATGAGATGCCACGCTTGCGCTGGATCCGCAGCATCAGGTTGACGATCTGCGCCTGGATCGACGGATCGAGCGCGGAGGTCGGCTCGTCGGCGACGATGATTTCCGGCTCGAGCGCCAGCGCGCGTGCGATGGCGATGCGCTGCAGCTGCCCGCCGGAAAACTGGCCGGGCAGCTTCTGGAGATCGATATTCTCCAGGCCGACAAAGGACAGCAATTCGCGAATGCGGCTGTCGAGGTTCGCACCGAGCTTGACGCCATGCGTGTCGAAGGGTTCGCGCATCACCTCCGCGATCGTCATGCGCGCATTGAGCGAGGCGAGCGGGTCCTGGAACACCGCCTGCAGGCGCCGACGGATCGGCAGCATGCGCCGGCTGGCGAACTCTGTGACATCGATGCCGTCGAAGCGGATACGCCCGGCCGTCACGTCGGCGAGCTTCAGCGCCAGCCGGGCAAGTGTCGACTTGCCGCATCCGCTCTCGCCGACCAGTCCCAGCGTTTCGCCTTTGCCGACGGCGAGCGAGACGCCGGCGACGGCCTGCACGGCGCGGCCGCCGCGCCTCTGCGAGAAAGTCTTCGAGACAGCATCGAGTTCGAGGAGCGCCATGGTCAGTTCCTCGCCGTTGCCAGAGGGACTGCCGCCGCGATCGGGTGGTGGCAAGCGAGTTCGACGGCGCCGATCTTGCGCCGGGGTGGTTCGACAGTCCGACAATCCGCCTGCGCGCGCGGGCAGCGCGGATGGAAGCGGCAACCGGGCGGGAAGGCGCCAAGCCCGGGCGCGCCGCCGACGATGGCGTTGAGCTCCTGCTTGGCCGGCGTCTGCGAGATCATGGCGCTGGTCATCAAGGCAGCGGTGTAGGGGTGCGAGGGCTGCAGCATGATCGCGTCGGCCGGTCCGACCTCGGCGATGCGGCCGGCATAGAGCACGAGGATGCGATCGGCGACTTCGGCGACAACGCCCATGTCGTGCGTGATCAGCACGATCGTCAGCGCCATCTCGCGCTTGAGTTCGGCCAGCAGTTCCAGCATCTGCGCCTTGATGGTGACGTCGAGCGCGGTCGTCGGCTCGTCCGCGATCAGCAGGCTCGGGCCAGCGGCCAGCGCCATGGCGATCATGGCGCGCTGGCGCATGCCGCCGCTGATCTCGTGCGGATAGGCTGAGGCGACGCGGTGCGGATCGGGAATGCGAACGCGCTCCAGCATCTCCACGGCGCGCTTGCGCGCCTCGTCGCGCCCGGCAAGCCCATGCGCGGTGAGCGTTTCGGCGATCTGGTCGCCGACCGGCCAGACGGGATTCAGCGAGCTCAGCGGGTCCTGATAGATCAGCCCGATCTGCGGCCCGCGCAGCTTGCGCAGCTCGGCGTCGGGACGTTTCAATATCTCCCGATCCTTGAAGCGAATGGAGCCTGAGACGAAAGCGTTTTGTGGCTGCAACCCTGCGATCGACATGCCGGTCAGCGACTTGCCCGAGCCGGACTCGCCGATGATGACGAAAGTCTCGCCCTGCTCGATGTCGAAGGATATGCCGTCCACCGCGACAAGGTTCTGGCCCTCGCGCTGGAAGCCGATGGAGAAATCCCGAACGGAGAGGATCATGCGGCCCGCCTCGATGCGAGCGCATCGCCGATCAGCGAGAAAGCGGTGGCCGTCAGCATGATCATGGTGCCGGGAAAGACCAGATACCACCACGCCGAGCCGAAATAGGGGCGCGAGTCGCGGATGAGCAGGCCCCATTCCGGGGTCGGCGAATTGGCGCCGAGGCCGAGGAAGGAGAGAGCGGTGACGGCGACCAGCGCATAGCCGATGTCGGTGGTGACGCGCACATTCACTTCCTCGACCACGAAGGGGATGATGTGTCGGCGCAGGATGGTGACTTCCGATACGCCCAATGCCCGCGCGGCCTCGACATGGGGCCGCTTGCGCAGGCGCAGCACCTCGCCTCGAACAAGCCGCGCATAGCCTGGCCACCATATGATCGCGAGCGACAACGCAACGCTGTCGAGGCCACGTCCGATCGAGGCCGCGACGGCAAGCGCCAGCACCAGCGCCGGGAAGCCGAAGAACAGGTCGACGATACGCATCAACAGATTGTCGATGCCCTGGCGCGCCATGCCGGATATCGCGCCATAGACGACGCCGAACAGGGCGGAAGCGAAGACGATGACGATCGCCACCCCCAGCGAATAGCGGGTGCCGTAGACGATGCGCGAAAAGACATCGCGGCCGCCTTCGTCGGTGCC
This sequence comes from Pseudomonadota bacterium, assembly GCA_040755925.1. Taxonomy (GTDB): domain Bacteria; phylum Pseudomonadota; class Alphaproteobacteria; order Rhizobiales; family Rhizobiaceae; genus Mesorhizobium. The sequence continues at coordinate 16,108 of JBFLWR010000291.1, read as the reverse complement.
GAAGATATGGGAGAGGCTCGGCGGCTTCAGGCGATCGGCCATGGCGAGCGCGATCGGGTCGTGCGGCGCGATCAGACCGGGCAGCAGCGTGAAGGCGGCGAGGACGGCCAGCACCAGCAGCGCGAGCGGCAGGAGAAGGCCCCTGGGCCTCGCGATGAAGCGGCGCGTCGGCTGTGTCGAAACGCTCATGAGCCCACGCTCTGCACGCGAGGATCGATCACCGGATAGAGCAGGTCCATCACCAGGTTGATGATCACAAAGCCGGCGGTCGATACGATCGCCAGCGCGATCACTGGCGAATAGTCGAAGACCTGGAACGACTGGTAGGCATAGAGGCCGATGCCGGGCCAGTCGAAGATGACTTCCACCAGGATGACCCAGCTGATCATGTAACCGAACTGCATGGTGGTCGCCGTCAGGATCGGCGACAACGCGTTGCGCAGAATGTGCTTGAACATGATGCGGCGCGGCGACAGGCCCTTGCCGCGCGCGGTGCGGACATAAAGCCGGTTCTGCTCCTGGATGAGCGCCGCCCGCGACAGGCGCGTGCCGACCGCCAGGAGGTTGATGACGATGGTGGCAGCGGGGAGCGCCAGGTGCTTCAGGCTGGCCAGGAATGCCGACGGGCTGCCGGCAAGCAGGGAATCGAGCAGCAGGAAGCCGGTGACGACCGGCGGCGCTGTCTCGCGGATCGGGAAACGCGCGCCGAGCGGCAGCCAATGCAGCTTATAGAAGAAGAAGAATTGCAGCGTCATGCCGAGCCAGAATACCGGAATGCCGGTGCCGATCATGGTGATGAGGCGGATCGCCCCGTCGACTGCGCCGCCCGGACGACGGGCCGCAAGGACAGCCAGCGAGAAGCTGATCGCCAGGTAGAGAACGAAGCTCACGATCAGCAGCTCCAGCGTCGCCGGCAGGTATTGTCTCAGGTCGGTGCTGACGCTGCGCCGGGTGCGGATGGATTCGCCGAGGTCGCCCTTGGCGAGACCGATCATGTAGGAGGCGAACTGTTCCGGCAGCGGACGGTCGAGACCGTGCTCGGCGCGGATGCGCTGCACGGTCTCCTCGGACGCGTTCTGGCCGGCCAGGAAAGCCGCCGGGTCAGCCGGAACGACGCGGCTGAGGAAGAAGGTTATGACCGCGACGGCGATGAGGACGAGAAGGCCCCAGACCAGACGCTTGAACAGGAAGGCGATCACAACCGCGCCGCCGCTACTTGCTGTACATTTCCCAGAAGCGGGCGTTGATGTACTCCGCCGGGTCGATGCGGTAGCCGCCGATCCGGTCGGGTTCAGGCACCACCGTCTTCGGCCGCGCCGTCCAGATGATGTAGTGCGAATCCACCACGATGTCGGCCGCCTGCTTGAGCAGCTTGCCGCGCTCGGCGGCGTCGTCGATCGTCGGCAGCTTGGCCACCAGATCCTGCAGCGTCTGATCGAAGAACTTGCCCGAATTATAAAAGCCGCCCTTCAAATAATGCGCCGAGAAGAACTTGGTGGCGTCTGAGGGACTGAGATTGGCATTGCCGAGCACGAAGCAGTTGCTCTTGTCGGACTTGATGGCGGTGATCGCCTCGACGAAGGGCTGCTCCTCGATCTCGACAGTGACGCCGAGTTGCTGGGCAGACGACTGGAGCACGGTGGCGGCGAAGCGGAATTCCGGGAAGCCGGCAGGCACCGAGCATTTCATCTTGGCGTTGGCGAGGCCCGACTTGGCGAGCGCGGCCTTGGCCGCCGCGAGATCGGTCTTGATCTCCGGCTCTTCCTTCTCCGGGCTGCCGGGGAACCAGGACGGGACCGGGCCATGGCCGACCTCGGCCTTGCCCTGGAAGGACTGGACCACGGCGCTGTAGTCGAAGGCCTTCACCAGCGCGTCGCGGAAATCCTTGTTGTTGGTCGGGGCCAGATCCATGTTCAGGTAGATCGCCGGCCAAGCCCACAGATTGTTGCCTTCGACCAGATGGAAGCCGCTGCTGGTGCCGATGCGCAGCGCCTCGTCGAGCGGGACGAAATTGGCGAGGTCGAACTCTCCGCCTTCCAGGCCGCGGGCGCGGTTGGCGCCGTCGGTGACGAAACGGTCGAGCACGCGGTCGAACGGCTTTTCGGGGAACTTGCCCCACCATTTGTCGTTGCGCTTCAATTCGATCTGGGTGCCGCGCGTCCAGGACACAAACTCATACGGCCCGGTGCCGTTGGCGTTTTCGTTGAACCATGCCTGGCCGAGGTCGTCCTTGTGCTTGTCGATGTCCACATGCGACAGCATCTCGATGCGGCTGAGATTGGAGGCGAGGAAGACGGTGGGCGCCTTGGTCTCGATCTTGACGGTCTTCGGGTCCACCACGGTGACGTTGGCGATGTCGTCGACCAGGTAGGACTGGCCCTGGCCGATCTTCAGCAGACGGTCGAGGGTCGCCTTGACGTCGTTTGCGTCGAACGGCGATCCGTCATGGAAGGTGACGCCGTCCCGCAGCTTGAAGGTCCAGACCTTGCCGTCCTGCTTCCATTCCGTCGCCAGGGACGGCAGCAGCTTGGACGGATCGTCGAGGTCGAAGTCGACCAGGCGGTCGTAGATGTTGCGGGTGACGGTGAATTCCCAGTTCACATTGGCCTTGGCGGGATCGATCGTGCTCGGCTCGCCGGCGTCGGCATAAACGAAGGTGGAGGCGTCGTCGGCGAATGCCGTGGGCGAAGCGCCGCCCATCAGAAGGCCGAGCGCCACTGCCAGAATCCCATTGCGAAGCTTCATTGTTCTCCCCTTATTTTTGACCTCTGGAAATAGAATATATCATATATGATGACTGCCGCAAGCGCGGTTCAGGCTGATTAATACGGTCGAGCAAGCGGCGGCCGGACCACGCTTGCGGCCCTGTCCGAGAAGAGCGGAAGGTTGGAATGCCGGGCATCCAGCCTGGACGAAGGACGCCGCGACGGTTCAGGAACTGGAGCTGCCAGACGTTACCGCGACCGGCGCGACGGCTCGCTTTCGTCTGCTTCCTGGCTCTCGATCTCGGCGAGATGCGCGATGAATTTGCGCCCGCCCTCGATCAGATCCTGCTCGAAGGCACGACGCAGTGCCGCCTCGTCCCTGGCGCGCAGAGCCTCGATCACATTGACGTGCTGGTGCCTGCCTTCATAGGTCGGGTGACCATGCGGATAGAGCAGGCTGAGCAAAGGGCCGGCCTGGATCCACAGCCGCTCGATCATCTCGATGAGATGCGGCATTTCGGATTTGCGATGGATCGCGAAGTGGAAATCGTAATTGTGCTGGAGCGCGGCGGCATAGTCCCTGGCGTGCTCCGCCTCGATCAGCTTCTCGTGGATATCCTCGAGGGTTTTCAGGAACGGCTCGTCGATGTTGGGCATCGCCTTTGATGCCGCGTAGGGCTCGAGCACGAGCCGGATATCGCGCAGCTCGAGATACTCCTTCAGGCTGATCCGCCGCACGCGGATATAGTAGCCGGGCTTCATTTCCAGCGCGCCGTCCTTGACGAGCTGGAACAGCGCCTCGCGCACGGGCGTCTCGCTGGTGCCGAGCTGCTGCGCGAGGTCGCGGATCTTCAGCCGGTCGCCGGGATGAAGCCTTGCGGACATCAGCTCCTGGCGCAGACGCAGGTAGATCTGCGAAGACAGGCTAGTCGCCTGGATCTCGGGCAGCTTCTGCATTCTTCAGCTAACTCGCTCTTGCATCTGGCCAACGATCCTCAAGATCACACGGCGCCGGGCGCTGTCCATATCGAGGCGGCGGCACCGATCGAAAATCCGGTTCATAAGAACGGCATCTCCGTCTTTTGCTAGCCGGGCAACAGTCCCGTTCCATAATTGCCGTAACGCTTGCCGACGCGCGCCATTTCGTCCTCCGGAAGCAAAACAGGTTCGCCGCCCTGCAGGGCCATCAGATACTGGCGCGCCAGGGTCTCCAGTTTCACGGTGGTCTGGAATGCAGCTTCCAGCGTTTTTCCGATGGCGATCATGCCGTGGTTCGCGAGCAGGCAGGCGGTGCGATCCTCGAGCGCCTCGACGGCTGACGTTCCAAGATCGGCGGTGCCGAAGGTAGCATAGCGGGCGCAGCGCACGTCGGTGCCGCCGAAGGCAGCAACCATGTAGTGGAATGGCGGCAGCGATCTGCGCAGGCACGACAGGGCAACGCAGGCGTCGGCATGGGTGTGGATCACCGCGTTCGCCGCCGGATAGGCGCGCAGTATAGCCGCGTGCATGTGCCATTCGCTCGATGGAAGGCCGCCGATGGCGGTGCCTTCGGGGTCGACATTGACAAGTCGGGACGGCGTCAGGTTCGCGCCGTTCGCACCTGTCGGGGTGATCAGCATGCCGCCGGATGTCCGACAGCTGACGTTGCCGCTGTTGCCGTGATTGAAGCCGTGATCCTGAAGACGTCTCACGGTTTCGACGATCGCGTGGCGCGGTGTGTCTTCGGTCACGTCAGGGCTCCGGATGGCGCATGGATTCCAGCGTCGGCAGGAACATGTCCGGTGGCCCGAGCTTCCCCGATTTGAGGCTGATGGCCACCGCCTCGCCGTCCTCGGTCGTCGCTCGCGCGATGCCTGGACCCTGATAGGCGCCGATCCGCAGCCGATCGATGCCGAGCTGTTCAACGACGGTTCCCGAGGTCTCGCCGCCCGCGACGAGGAAGCGACGGACGCCGCGCCGACGCAATTCCACGGCCAGCCGGCCGAGGACAGTTTCGGCGAAGGTGGCGGCGCCCTCGCGGCCATACTTCGCCTGCGCGGCACTGACCAGTTCGGGACCAGCCGAGGTGGCGATCGAGACGGGGCCGCTTTCGAGATGCGCGGCCGCCCAGTCGAGTGCCGTTCCGACCGCTGCTTCGACGCTTCCAACCGACGCGATGTCGATGCGATGTACCGGCCGCGCCTGCTCGAAGGCCGCGAGTTGCTCCAGCGTGCGTTCCGCGCAACTGCCCGCCAGCACCACGCCAGGGCTTTCCACGGCCGGCAGCGGCCGCTTCGGCGGCGCGTCGTCCAGCCAGCCGCGCTCGCGCCAGAGCGCCGGATAGTGGCGGATGACCGGCGCGTTGCCGGTCATCAGGGGCCAGTCCACGGTGAGAGTCGCGATCGCGGCAAGATCTTCCCGATAGATCGCGTCCATGATGACATGGCGGACACCTTGCGCGACCAGATGGTCGACACAAGCCTGCCGGCTCGCGAGCTCTGCCCGCACGACATTGTGCGGCAACAGCCCGACGGAAAGTTTCGACTGCCGCTGCAGCACCCTCACCAGATCGGGATCGGTCATCGGAGTCAGAGGATCAAAGCGCTTGGGCGATTCCGAGACGAGTTGCGCGCCGACAAAGAGATGGCCCTGGAAGACGCTGCGTCCGAGGTCGCCGGAACTCGGGCAGAAGCCGGTGTGGGTGGCGCGCATCAGTGCCAGCAAGCTGTCGGCCACCGGACCGATATTGCCGTCATCTGTCGAATCGAAGGTGGCGCAGTATTTGAAGAACAACCGCCGGGCACCGATGTCGAGCAGCCGCCGCGCCGCATCTTCCGACTTGCGAATGGCTTCGGCAGCGGGGATGACACGGGTCTTCTGTGCGACGACGACGGCTGGTGAACCGGCAAAATGCTGCACCAGGGCGGGCTTGGTCACAAAGCCGCAGTCGACGCCCAGCGCGACCAGCATGGCGGCCGTTTCCATGCCGCCGGTGAGGTCGTCCGCGACGACGCCGATGATGGGCTGCATTGTTTCTCCGCATCCCCGACCTGTTGTGCGTGGATGATACATGATATATCGAATGCCGCAACAAATCTTGGGCGAGTCGCGCCGCATATCGCCGGCCGGGGGCATCCTTTCAATGGACGAGCATTCTAAGAGCATCGACGGTGCCTTGCGCGCCCGGGCGCAGCGCGTCATTCCGGGCGGCATGTGGGGGCATCAGAACGCGCCGCGACTGCCCGCTGGCTATCCGCAATATTTCTCCCGCGCGGAGGGATGCCGGGTCTGGGACGTCGACGGACGCGACTACATCGACTTCCTCTGCGGTTGGGGGCCGATGATCCTCGGCTATAACGATGCCGACGTCGAGGCGGCCGCCGCAAGGCAGGGCGCTCTGGGCGATGCGATGAACGGGCCGAGCGCGAGGCTCGTCGAGCTGGCGGAGCTGATGGTCGAGACCGTCCCGCATGCGGACTGGGCTATGTTTTCCAAGAACGGTACCGACGCGACGACGGCGTGCCTCACCATCGCCCGCGCCGGCACCGGCCGTCGCAAGATACTGGTCGCGCGCGGCGCCTATCATGGTGCGATCCCGTGGTGCTCGCCTTCGGTTGCCGGCGTCACCGAGGAGGACCGCGCGCATCTGGTCTATTACGACTATAACGATGTCCAAAGCCTCGAAGCAGCGGCCGAGCAGTGCAAGGGCGACCTTGCGGCTATCCTGGTTTCGGCCTTCAAGCACGACCTTGGCAAGCCGCATGAACTGCCAACCCGCGAATTTGCGCAACGGGCACGCGCGTTGGCCGATGCGGCCAATGCCGCGCTGGTCCTCGACGACGTGCGCGCCGGCTTCCGTCTCGATATTGGCGGCAGTTGGGAACCGGTCGGGGTGCGCCCCGACCTCGCCGCCTGGAGCAAGGCGATCGCCAATGGCCATGCGCTGGCGGCGGTGACCGGCAATGACCGTTTCCGCGAGGGCGCGACGCGCATTTTCACCACCGGTTCCTTCTGGACAGCAGCTGTGTCGATGGCGGCGGCGATCGCCACCATCGAGAAGCTACGCGCGATCGACGCCGTGGCGCACATGCGTGCCATGGGTCAACGGTTCCGCGACGGCCTCGATGCGCAGGCGAAGAAACATGGCGTGCCGCTCCGGCAGAGCGGGCCGGTACAGATGCCAGTGCTGCTGTTCGAGAACGACACCGATCGAAAGCTGGGCGATACTTTCTGCCAGGAGGCGCTCGCCCGTGGTGTCTACCTGCACCCCGCCCACACGCTGTTCCTGTCGGCCGCCCATCGGCCGGCCGATATCGACATGGCGCTGGCGGCGACCGGCGAGGCGCTGGCGGCGGTCGCGCGGCTGTAAGGCCTAATCGGACCTCAGGACGCCACGAAGCCTTCGTGTCCCTGCAGGAAGCGCAGGAAATCCTCGCCGCCAAGGATGAGATCCCGCTCCATGGCAGCGCGGGCCTTCTCGGAATTCTTCTCGCGCAGGCCCTCGATCACCGTCAGGTGTTGAGCGGCGCCGACATATTTGTGCTCGCCTTCCTTGAAGAATACGGTGAGCATCGGGCCCATCGACACCCACAGGCTCTCGATATGGGCGACCAGCATCTCCATGCCGGAGAGCCTGTATACGGCGAAGTGAAAATCGCGATTATAGCGGAACGCAAGTTCAGGATCGCTCGCGCGGTCAGCCTTTTCGAACACTTTCTGGATGGCGGTCAGCTTGTCGATGTCTTCCTCGGTCGCGTTCTGCGCGGCCAGCCCGGCCGCAAGCCCCTCGAGCGCCAGCCTTATGGTGCGGACTTCCATGTAGCGCGCGAGCGTCAACGCCGGCACGGTCACGAAGCGGCCGGAGCGTAGCTCGAGGCCGCGCTCGCTGACCAGCCGCAGGCAGGCCTCACGGGCCGGGGTGACGCTGGTGCCGAGTTGATCGGCAAGATCCTGCATCACGAGGCGCTGGCCAGGCCGGAACTGACCCGCGATCAAGCCTTCCCGAAGCGCGACATAGGCGCGGGCGGAAAGATTGCCCTGTTCGAGCGGCTGGATGTTCACGACAAAGGTCTCCTCGGCATTGTTGTTTAAAGCGCGTCGCGACAAAACGGAATCAGGCGACGCGCTCTAAGTCCCATTTCTTGCATGTCGTTCTCCCAAAACCGCTGCGCACTTTTGGGCGACATGCCTTCGTTTCGTGGCGGCGATGATTCTACAAGATATAACAAATAGACGCTTTTTCCTTCACTGTATTGCCGAGCCTGCTAAGCGAGCAAGGATTGCGCGACGCTTTCGACGCCAGGTCCGTCGAGCTTGTAGTGGCGGTAGAGGTGGGACGGCGGCGCAATCAGGCTGTATTCGTCCTTGATGCCGTGCCGGACAAGACGGGCTCCGCCGCCTTCCTCGGCCAGCACCTCGGCAACGGCGCCGCCAAGTCCGCCGAGGATATTGTGCTCCTCGACCGTCAGGATGATGCGCGACCTGCGCGCCGCCGCCATCACGGCCTCGCGGTCGAGCGGCTTGATGGTGTGCATGTCGATCAGGCCGACGGAACGGCCCTTGCCCTTCAGCGCTTCCATCGCTTGCCTGGCAGAATGCACCGCCATGCCGCAGGCAATGATGGTGAGGTCGTCGCCGATGCCGTGGACGACAGCCTTGCCGAATTCGAAGGGCGCGTCATCGGCGTAGACGACCGGATCGTGGCCGCGCGAGATGCGGAAATAGATCGGCTGCGGGTGATTGACCGAAGCGCGCAGCGCGGCCGCGAACTGCGGCCCGTCCGCCGTCGAGACGACGGTCAGGTCGGCGATCGAGCGCATGATGGCGATGTCTTCGGTGGCATGGTGCGAGGTGCCGTAGAAGCCGAGCGAGATACCGGTGTGGTGGCCGATGAGCCGGACCGGCTGGGCGCAGTAGGCGACATCCATGCGGATCTGCTCGCAGCAGAGCAGCGCCAAGAACGAGGCGAAGGTCGCGACATAGGGCATGACCCCGGTCGTGGCCATGCCGGCCGCGGCCGACACCATGTTCTGCTCGGAAATGCCGAACTGCGTGAAGCGCTCCGGGAATCGCCGGGCAAAGCCGGCGAGGCCGTTGGAGTATTGCAGATCGGCGCTGCCGGCGACGACCGGATGGCCGGCTTCCGCGAGCTCGATAAGCGTGTCGGAGAGCGTGGCGAGCGAGGGCGCGCGCTTGTTGAGCTCGCGGTACTGCCAGCTGTCGGGATGCAAGGCGACGCTCATTTCGCACCTTCGAGGATCATGTCGCGGGCGCGGACTTCGTCCTCGGGCGCCAGATAGCCGAGGTGCCAGCCTGGTTCGGTTTCCATATAATCGATGCCCTTACCCTTCACTGTCCTGGCGATGATGCAGCAGGGTTTTTCGCGTCCCGTGTCGGCCTTGACCCTGCGCAACAGATTGGCGAGCGCCACGACGTCGTGGCCGTCGACCACGTGCACGTCCCAACCGAAAGCGCGCCATTTCTCGTCGAGCGGCTCGACCGCGGCGACATCGTCGACCTTGCCGTCGAGCTGGTAACCGTTACGGTCGACAATCGCGACAACCTTGCCGAGGCGGTGGGTAGCGGCGCTGATGGCCGCTTCCCACACCTGGCCTTCCTGCATCTCGCCGTCGCCGAGCAGGACGAAGACGTTGAAATCCTGTTTCTGGAAGCGACCGCCAAGCGCCATGCCGACGCCGTTGGAAAGGGCATGGCCGATCGAGCCTGAGCTGAAATCGATACCGGGCACCTTGCGCATATCCGGGTGGTCGCCGAGCGGGCTGCCGAGGCGGGTGTAATCGTCGAGCCAGGCTCGGTCGAAGAAATCGAGATCGGCGAGGATCGGGAACAGGCCGACGGCGGCGTGGCCCTTGCCCATCAGGAAGCGGTCTCGCTCGGACCAGCCCGGCTCGCCGCGGTGGATCCGCATCGTGTCGTAGTAGAGCGTCGAAAAGATCTCGGCGCAGGAAAACACCGACGAATAGTGGCCGACCTTGGCAATCGAGATCAGCCTGATCGTCTCCAGACGAACGAAGCGCGCACGCTCGCGCAGATGGGCCGCCGTCTCGGCCGAAATCTCGTCAACGCCGCTGTTGCTCGGCCATCGGTTCGCGCCTGAAGACGCCATGCCGCTTCTCCTCCAGTTTCGTCCTGTTCACTCTCGACAACTTATAAGTTATAAGATATCTGGTTGGCTCGCAAGAACAATTGTCCGACTTTCAGGAACAGGAAATGCCGCATAATTCGGCTCGCGCCATAGATATGAGCCTGCATCTGCATTCGCAGACGGATCCGCGCCGGCATGAGCAGGAAGGGCCACTGATCATTGCCGACGGCGACGGCGTCTACGTCCGCGACGACGCCGGCAACCGCTACATCGAAGGCATGGCCGGGCTGTGGACCGCATCGCTCGGCTTCAACGACCAGAGGCTGGCAGCGGCGGCCGCAGCCCAGTTCGCCAAGCTCGCCAACTACCACACATTCAACCATCGCTCGAACGAGCCGTGCATCGACCTTGTCGAGCAGCTCGCCGGCATCTCCCCCGTTTCGCCTTGCCGGATCTTCCTTGCCAACTCCGGGTCGGAAGCCAACGATTCGATGATCAAACTCGCCTGGTATTATCAGGCGGCTCGGGGCAAGCCGCGGAAGCGGCGCATCATCAGCCGTAACGGCGCCTTTCATGGCAGCACGGTGATGGGCGCGGTGCTGAGCGGGCTGCCGCATATGCACCGTTCGTTCGGCATGAATCTCGACGACATCCTTTATGCCGGCAAGCCGCATTTCTACCGGGAGGGGCGCGACGGCGAGAGCGAGGAAGAGTTCACCAGCCGGCTCATCGATGAACTGGAGGCGATGATCCTGGCGGCCGGCGCCGACACCATCGCCGCCATGATCGCCGAGCCCGTGATGGGCGCGGGCGGGGTCATCGTGCCGCCGAAGGACTATTTTCCGAAGCTGCGCGCGCTGCTCGACAAGCACGACATCCTGCTTCTGGCCGACGAAGTGGTCTGCGGCTTCGGGCGCACCGGCAACTGGTTCGGCAGCCAGACCTTCGGCTTCGTGCCCGACATGTTCTCGGTCGCCAAAGGGCTGTCGTCCGGCTACCTGCCGATCGCCGCCGTGGTCGTTTCGGACGCCGTTTTCCAGGCGGTCGCGGATGAGGGCCACCGCAACGGCGTCTTCGCGCACGGCTTCACTTATTCCGGCCACCCAGTGGCATCGGCGGTCGCCGCCGAAGCGCTGCGCATCTATCACGAGATCGACGTCGTTGGCCGCGCCAGGACGCTGGGCCCCCGCATGCTGGAGGCGCTGCGGGGCGCGCTTGCCGACCAATCCATGGTGGGCGAGGTCCGCGGCGTCGGCCTGCTCGCCGGCATCGAGCTGGTCGCCGACCGGCGGACGAAGCAGGGTTTCCCTGCCGACTTGAGGGTCGGCGCGCAGGTGGAGCGCGCCTGCCGACAGCGCGGCATCATCATCCGCAACATGGGCGACGTTCTGGCGCTCTGCCCGCCCTACATCATCGAACCGCACCAGATCGACGAACTCGTCGGCGCGCTCGCCCTCGCCATCGAAGACATCAGGGAGAGCCTCTCGCTCTGAGGCTTGGCTGCCATGACAATCACCACCTTCATCGGTGGCGACCGGGTATGGCAATCGGTGCCAGGACGCTCGGGTTCCACCTTGCCTTCAAGGTCATCAGCCAAGCTGGATTCTGTTGAGGGGAGGCAGTCGGGAATGCCGGCTTCAGGCGAACATCTCGCTGTGCTGTTCGAGTTGCAGGCGCGTGCGGCGGATGTGGCCGTACAGGATGAGGCCCGCCTGTTCGCCGTCACGCCGTTTGAGCGCCTCGAGGATCAGCCGATGTTCGTGATGCACCGCCGCCATTCCCGCCTTGCCGACCGAGGCGGCGAAGGCGCGGCGATATTGCTGGGTGGTGTTCCAGAATTTGTGAATCATCTGGACGAGTTGCGGCATGCGCGCGCCTTCGTAGCTCAGGAGATGGAATTCGCGGTCGAGCTGGAGGAATTCGTCGATGCTGTCGATAGCCTCGATGCGGGAGACAAGCTCCTCCAGGCGCGCCAGCGTTTCGGGCGAAAGATTGGCGCTGCTTTCCGAAAGCGCCAGCGGCTCCAGCCGTTCACGGATCTTGTAGATCTCGATCAATTCGGCGCGGTCCAGCTTGGATATCCAGGCGCCGCTGTTGGGCACGAGGATGACCAGCCCCTCGCTCTCCAGCTGCCTCAGCGCCTCGCGCACCGGGATACGGCTGATGCCGTATTCTTCGGCAAGCTCCTCTTGGCGGACGCGGCTTCCAGGCCGCAGGCGGCCGGACAGGATGGCATCGCGCAGCGCGTCGGTGACGCGGCCGCTAGCCAGCGCGGCGCTGGCCCCATTGCCGTCGCTTCCGCCGCTTGCGCGTCTACCGGCCATGGTCTCTGTTCCCCGCATCATGTTGGCTCCGGTGAAGATGTTAGAGCATCGGCAGGCAAGTGGGAATCGGCACCGGCCAGGCACTCACAGGCTAGGATCGGCCGAATGCCAGAGCCGCCGATCCGTGTCGCGCTCATAGCCCTTGCCGCCGGGAAACGAGACCAGTTCGAGCTGCATGCCCCAGGGGCTGAGGAAATAGACCCAACTCTGGCCGGCGCTCGGCCCCTCGGCGCGGACCGTCGGTTCGCCCAGCACACGCACGCCGCGCGACCGGAGATAGGCAACCGCGGCAGCGAGGTCGTCGACGTAGAAGGCAAGATGATGTCCGCCGACGTCGCTGTTGCGGGGCTGCCGGACGTTCTGGTCGGGGGCCGCGTATTCGAAGATCTCGAAGTTGGCGCCGTTGCGGCAGCGCAGGAATTTGAGCCGCTTCATCACGGCGCGGGGATGCACGTTGAGGTGGTCCTGCATCCAGTCTCCGTCGGACTGGAACGGCCCAAGCTCGTAGAAGGGCTCGCAGCCGATGACATCGACGAAGAAGCGGACGGCTTCGTCGAGGTCGGGAACGGTGAAGCCGATGTGGTCGGTGCCGCGCAGCCCGGGCAGGCCCTTGTCGACTGCGGCGTCGTCGTTTGTGAGCTTGATGATTTCGGCAGGCATGGCAATCTCGCGGGTTTGGCATGACCGTATCCAACGCATACGCTATGGCAAGAGAATTGCCAGCTCTGGCTGAATGAATTGGCAAGATTGTATCCAATAGTAAGAATTGACCCAGGAGGAGATCTGCATGAACGACAGGACGTCCTACGACCCGGCGCTGGGAGTGGCCTTTGTCAACGGAACCTATATGCCGCTGGCCGAAGCGGCGATCCCGATCACCGACCGCGGCTTCGTCCGGTCCGATGCGACCTATGACGTGACCCACGTCTGGAAGGGCCGTTTCTTCCGGCTCGACGACCACATCGAGCGTTTCCAGGCGTCGATGCGCGGCCTGCGCATGAGCCTGCCGCTTTCCAAGGCGGAGATGGCCGACATCCTCGTCGAATGCGTGCGCCGCAGCGGGCTGCGTGACGCCTATGTGCAGATGACCTGCACGCGCGGCGTGCCACCGGCCGGTACCCGCGATCCCCGGCTTTGCCAGAACCGGTTCTATGCTTTCGCCCAGCCCTTCGTCTGGATCGCCAATGACGAGCAGCGCCGCGATGGGTTGAAGATGGTGGTGAGCGCGGTCGAGCGCATCCCGCCGGAAGCGCTCGATCCGCGCATCAAGAATTTCCACTGGCTCGACCTGACGATGGGCATCTTCGAAGCCTACGACAAGGACGCCGTCGTCGCCGTGCTGAACGACGGCAAGGGCAACGTCACCGAGGGGGCAGGCTTCAACATCTTCGCGGTCAAGAACAATGTCATCACGACCCCGGACCGCGGCGTCTTTGAAGGCATGACGCGGCGCACGGTGATTGAGCTCGCCGGCGAGGCTGGCGTGACAAGCGAAATGCGGCCGCTGCCGATCGAGGAACTGCGCGACGCCGACGAGATCTTCATCACCAGTTCGGCCGGCGGCATCATGCCGGTGACCGTGCTGGACGGCCGCATCTACGGCAACGGCAAGCCAGGGCCGATCACCAATCGCATCCATGACCTTTACTGGGCCGCGCATAAGGCGGGTCCGCTCTGTACCACCGTCGATTATGGAGCCACGGCATGAGCGAGGAAGCAGCACAGCGCGTTTTCCTGGTGACGGGCGGCACGCGCGGGATCGGCGCTGCCTGCGTCGAGCGACTGGCGGTGGACGGCGCCTGCGTCGTCTTCACCGGCCGCGACCAGGCGGCAGCCGAGGATGTCATGGGGGCGGTCCCGGGGGCCGTCTTTGCTCCGGGCGACGCGACCAGCGAGGCCGACTGCAAGCGCGCGGTCGAGGTCGCGCTGGAGCTCGGTGGCGGCCGGATCGCCGGGCTGGTCAACAATTCGGGCGCGGGCGGGCGGCTCGCCTTCGACCAGACGACGCTCGACGACTGGAACAGGACGATGACGGCCAACGCCACCTCGGCCTATTTGTTCACCCGCCATGCATTGGCCGGCCTGCGAGCCGGGCACGGCGCGGTTGTCATGATCTCGTCCGTGGCGGGCCTTGTCGGCGAGGAAGGGCTCGCGATCTACACCGCCTCCAAGGCGGCCCTGATCGGCTTCTCCCAGGCGCTTGCCTTGGAATATGGGTCCGAGGTGCGGTTCAATGTCGTCTGCCCCGGACAGATCGCAACGCAGATGATGGCGAAGACGCTCGCCATTCCGGGTCGGCGCGAAAAGCTGGAAAAGCGCATTCCAGCGGCGCGCCTCGGCACGCCGGAAGATGTCGCGGAAGCGGTGGCCTGGCTGCTCTCGCCCGCTGCCGGGTTCGTCAATGGCACGACCATGAGCGTCGATGGTGGCGAGACCGCCGGGTTCATGACGCCGCGCGACGATCCAAAGGCGGCTAACTAAATCCGCGACTCTTGTCTAGTCGCAATTCCGGACGGAAAGCTGTTTCACACCTTTCCTGGAATTGCTCTAGGTCAACGGCCGCCCCTGGTCGGCCATGACCCGGCGCAGCCCGCGCTCGATGTCGGCGGGTCGCGTGCAGGCGGCCGCTTCCAGCACTTTCGAAATGCTCGGCGACGCCTCGCCGCCATGCACGCGCTGGATCGGCTGGTCGAGCCAGTCGAAACAGCGGTTCTGGATTTCGGCCGCGAGCAGGCCGCCATAGGACGTGCCGCGCGCGCCCTGCTCGACGACCAGCACATTGCCGGTCTTGCGGATCGAGGCCTCGATCGTTTCCCAGTCCAGCCCGGCGCGGTCGAGCGAGCGCAGGTCGATGATCTCGGCATCGACGCCTAGGCGCTCGACGGCCTCGACCACCGGCCGCACCATGGCGAGATAGGTGAGGATCGTCATCGCCGAGCCTTGCCGCACGACCTTCGCCTTGCCGAGCGGAATGAAATAGTCGAGGTCGTCGACCGGCGCTGGACCGGTCGAGTTGTAGAGATCGACATGCTCGATCACCAGCACCGGGTCCTTGCAGCGCAAAGCGCTGTTCATCAGGCCGACATAGTCGAACGGCGTCGACGGGGCGACGATGCGCCAGCCGGGCGAGGTGGCGAAGATGCCGGCCGGATCCATCGAATGCTGCGAACCGTAGCCGGTGCCCATCGCGACCTTTGTGCGCAGAACCAGCGGCACGTCGATGTCGCCGCCGAACATGTGGCGCGCCTTGCCGATCTGGTTGAACACTTGGTCCGCGGCCACCCACATGAAGTCCGGATACATGAATTCGACGACCGGCAAATAGCGGCCGTCCATGGCGATGCCGCCGCCGAGGCCGGTGAAAGCGGCTTCGCTGATCGGCGTGCCCAGCACCCTGTCCGGGAACGCCGCGGCAAGACCGCGCGTCGCGCCGTTCGTGCCGCCTTTCAGGCGATGCACATCCTCGCCCATGACGACGATGCGGTTGTCCGTCTCCATCCGCCGCTGCATGACGCCGGCGACCGTGTCGATGAACTTGCCGTCGCTCGCAACCGCGCCGCCAAAAGTCTCCAGTTCCTCGGTGCGCAAGCCGGAAAGTTCCAAGAGATCGCCGCGGATGCCACTGTCGCGAAAACCCTCATCGGGCCACAGGGCAGCCCTGATGCGGTTCTTGCCGTCCACCTGCTCGACAAGCTCTGCGGCGACATCGCCCATCAGCGCGAGCGATCTCTCACGCAAGGCAGTGATGCCGGAGCTGCCGATGATCTGGCGCTGTTCCATTTCGCTTGCCAGCCGGTCGAGCGGGTCGCGCATCCGCCAGGCGGCTTCCTCGGCCTTGTCGCGATAGCCGAAGGCGCTGCCGGGCAACGGTCCGTTCTGATGGAAGTAGCGGTAGACGTCGGCCTCTATGATGGTCGGACCGCCGCCATTGCGCATCACCGCCATCGCTTCGTTCGTGGCCAGATAGACAGCGAGCGGATCCATGCCGTCGACTT
>JBFLWR010000290.1:0-16575 GCA_040755925.1 Pseudomonadota bacterium | reverse complement strand
ACCGGCGAGGCGCTGGTCTCGATGCTGGAAGACAAGGGCGTGCCGTCGATGGTCCAGCGGACGTTGATCCGCCCGCCATCCTCGCGCCTAGGTCCGATCACGCCGGACGAGCGCCGCAAGCTGATCGCGGAGAGCCCGGTAGCCGGCCAGTACGATCAGATGATCGACCGCGAATCGGCCTTCGAGATCCTGCAGAAGAAGGCGATGGAAGCGCAGGGGCAGGCGAGCGGCGGCTCGCGCTGGACGATCCCCGGCTTTGGCGACGATTCCGAGCCGCAGTCCGGTCGGCGCGGCTCCGGGTCACGTCCTTCCAACCGCCAGAGCGTCACGGAAGCGGCGATCAAGTCGGTGGTCCGGTCGGTCGGCTCGTCGGTCGGCCGCGCCATCGTGCGCGGCATTCTGGGCAGCCTGACCAAGGGGCGGTAGCGCCGACCTGAAGCGGCCGTCAGATGTTCTCGCGCGTGTAGATGTCGAAGGGCAGGATCGTAGTGAAACTGCCGGACTCGCCCGGAGCCGAGACGGCGCGGACCATGCCGGCCAACGCCTCCTGCGCAATCCTGGCAAGGGGGTGCGAGATGACGAAGGTCAGCGTGCCGTCGAGCAGGGCGGCGCGCGTGACGTCCATCAGCTCGTAGCCCACCACGATGAGCTTGCCGGCCCGGCCCGTCGAGCGAAGCGCCGCGATCGCCCCGGTGATGCCGCCGCCGGCGACATAGAGGCCGGACAGATCCGGATGATCGGCGAGCAGCTTCTCGGTCATCTCCTGCGCAACGGCCCGGGATTCGTAGGTCAGCAGCGGCTCGAGCAGGGTGAAGCCAGGCGCGTGCTCGCGAAAATATGAGCGGAAGCCGCTCTCGTTCATTTCCTGGCAGCGGTAGCGATGGTTGCCGACGAGAATGCCGAGCTTGCCAGGCTCGCGGCAGAGATGCTCGAACGCCCAGGCCGCGGTGCGCCCGACCTTCCAGTTATCCAGCCCCACATAGTGGATCTCGCCGGTCGCCGAAATCTGCGAGATCAGCGCGAAGACCGGCACGTTGCGGGCCTGCAGCGTATCGACCGCCTGGACGACGAGAGGATGAACGGCGGCGACGACGCCGAGGGCGTCGCATTCCTGGCCGAGTACCAGCATGCGCGAGGCAATGTGCTGCGGTGAAAGGTCGTCGAGGAATTCCGTCCGCACCTCTATCTCGCAGTCGGCAATCGCGCCGGCGCTCAGGCGCAGGGCCTCGGCCACATTGTGGTAGAAGGCTCGGCCGGGCTGATGCAGCAGGAAGCCGAACCGGTAGCGCGGCCGGGCCGCGGCCACGCGGCTCCTGAGCGCGCCCATGCCGTAGAAGCCGATCTGCTCGGCCGCCAGCATGACGCGCTCGCGCGTGCCTTGCCGGACGGCTTCCGAACCGCTCAGGACGCGGTTCACCGTCGCGACGGAAACCTTTGCTTCTTTTGCCACATCCCTGATCGTCGGGCGCCTCCGCTGATCCATTTCATCTCATCCAAGTTTCAATCATGATACGAAAATATCATGAAACGGGTAGGTTTGACACGAATGATACAAATATTTTGGAACAAACATTCTATTCTTGATTCATTTTGGATCAAGATGATTATTGGAACAACGCAAGCAAGGCGGCACCGCCGGCTCACGGATAGCTAAAGCAAAGCAGAAGCGCTTCGACCTCCCGCCTGAAGCCGGAGGCAGCCCTTCCGCGCGGCCATCCCTGCCGTCGTTGCGGAAGGAGGCTGTTGATGGACGATCTCGCATATGGCGTGCGCGACAAGCGCGGCGACTGGAAGCCCAACGGGCGCCTCGAGGTTGCGCCATTCTGGACATCGCCGGTTCGGTTGCCGAAGATTCTCGCTTGGCTGCCTGGCTACTTCTGGCCGTGGAATGCCTTCCACATGGCCACCGCGCTGCTCTACTGGTTCTACGTCGTTCCGAGCGTCGAGACGATGAAGACCATCAGCTGGGGCTGGGCGCTCTGGCTCTACGCCGTCAACGCCGCCGCGATCTTCGTCTTCTACGGCATTTTCGAGTTGCGTTATTACGTCCAGCGCGCCCAGGCGACGCGGTTCAAATACAATCACAAATTCCCGGGCGACACGCCGTCGGACGTCTTCTGGTTTCAGAGCCAGAACCTCGACAATTTCCTGCGCTCCTTCTTCGTCACGATCCCGCTGTGGACGGTGGTGGAGGTCATCCTGCTGTGGTGCTTCGCCAATGGCTATGTGCCGTGGGCGAGCTGGCACGACCATCCGGTCTATCTGGCGGTGCTCGTCCTGCTGGCTCCGGCCATCCACGAGGTCCACTTCTTCTTCATTCACCGCCTGATCCATTGGGGGCCGCTCTATCGCTGGATCCATTCGGTCCACCATAATTCGATCAACCCGTCGCCGTGGTCGTCGCTGTCGATGCACCCGGTGGAAGGCTTCCTCTACCACGCGGTCGCCTTCTGGCACCTCATCATCCCGTCGAACCCGATCGTCGCGCTGTTCCAACTGCATGTCGCCGGCTTCGGCGCGGTCAACGGCCATCTCGGCTTCCAGAAGTTCGAGCTGACGGAAGGCATGAGCCTCGATAGCCACGCCTATGCTCATTACCTGCACCACAAATACTTCGAGGTGAACTACGGCGGCGATGGGCTCATCCCGCTCGATAAGTGGTTCGGCACCTGGCACGACGGCACCAAGGAGGGCGACGCGCTGATGGACGCCCGGTTCCAGAAAAAGAAGCAGCGTTTGAACGCCACGGCGTGAGCCGGGCGCACACCGAGCACGTCACGCGCTGCCGGGGAGGGAGGCGCGTGGTTGGAGACATCAATCTTTGAAATCCGTCGAACGACGGCAAATGGGAGGAAGACATGAAGCGTATCACCAAGCTCTTGACGGCGGCAATGCTGGCCGGCGTCGCGGCAATGGCGGCCACGTCGGCGATGGCCGGAGCGAAGATCTTCGTCATCGGCGGCAAAGCCGACGACCCGTTCTGGTCGATCGTCAAGCGCGGCGCGGAAGATGCCGGCAAGGTCGTCGAGGCGCAGGGCGGTTCGGTAACCTGGCTCGGCCCGCAGAATTACGACAATCTCGGCGCGGATGCCGCCAACCTGATCCGGACCGCGATCTCGCAGCACGCGGACGCCATCGTCGGCCCCGACTGGGTGCCCGAAACCATGGACGAGGCCTTCAAGGCCGTGGTCGCGGCCGGCATCCCGCTCATCATCTACAACGCCGGCGGTGTCGAGGCGGCGGACCGGCTGAGTGCGATGAACTATGTCGGCAGCGACGACTACAAGGCTGGGTTCGCCGGCGGCGAGTATTTCGGCAATCACGACTTGAAGAACGTGGTCTGCGTCAACACGCTTCCCGGCGCCGCCAACCTTCGGGCGCAGTGCGCGGGGCTGCTCGCCGGTATCGCCAAGCATGGCGGCAAGGGCGTCGAGCTGCCCCTGCCGATGAGCAGCTTCGGCAATCCGACCGCGGTGGCGCAGGCGCTCAAGGCGCATCTGCTGCAGCACCAGGATGTGGTCGGCGTCTATACGATCGGCAATGTTGACGCCAACAGCGCCGCCAACGGCATCATGCAGGCGGGCCTGAAGGACAAGGTCAAGCTCGGCGGTGTCAACATGGATCAGACCATCCTCAACAACATCAAGGCTGGGTCGCAGCTGTTCACGATCGACCAGCAGGGCTACCTCCAGGGCTACCTGGCGGTGTCGATCCTGAACGGCCACGTCAATTACGGCCTTACCGTTCCGACGCGCGAGATATTGACCGGCCCCGGCGTCGTCGACGCATCCAATGTCGACCAGACGATGGCTGGCGTGAAGGCCGGCGCCCGGTAGCCGCCGCAGGACCTCTGCTATCCGCAAGCCCGGCCCGAGGCATGGCCGACGGCCGGGCAGGTTCTCGAAACGGGATGGAGTCGTATTATGGGCGTTAGCATCTCGAAGGCACGCTGGGGATTCCCAATGAATTCAGTGGTCGGAATGCAAGCAGCCGCCAAGGCGGCACCGGCGCCCGGCGCCGGATCCTCGATGGGCCATCTCATCCGCCGCCCCGAGATGGGCTCCTTCCTTGGCATGGTGGCGGTCTTTGCGTTCTTCGCCATCTTCGGCGGCGCCAATTTCGTGACCGCGGGCGGAGCGGCGAGCTGGCTCAACGTTGCCTCCGAGATCGGCATCGTCGCCCTTCCGGTCGGGTTGCTGATGATCGCCGGCGAGCTGGATATCTCCATCGGCTCGGTCATCCCGGCGGCCTCGATGACTGTCGCGATCATTTCGGGCTTCTATGGTCTTCCGATCATCGTCGGTGTCGCCGCCGCGCTGGCGCTCGGACTGCTCGTCGGTTTCATCAACGGCGTCCTCGTCATTCGCACCGCCGTGCCGTCGCTGATCGTTACGCTGGGCAGCCTCTTTGCGGTCGCCGGATTGACGCTCGGCATCTCGATCATCCTGACCGGTAGCACAGGCGTCGCGATCCAGGCCGATCCGCTGGCCAAGGCCATCCTCGGGCAGTTCGTCGGCGGCGTGTTCCAGGTCACCATCTTCTGGTGGCTCGGCGCGGCCGTTATCGTCGGCTACCTGCTGCACTTCTCGCGCTACGGCAACTGGATCTTCGCGCTGGGCGGCGACAAGGTCAGCGCCCGCAATGCCGGCATTCCGACCGACCGCGTCATCATCCTGTTGTTCATGGGCAGTGGGCTCAGCGCCGCCTTCGTCGGCATGTCTCAGGCATTGCTCTACAACAGCGCCCAGGTCTCGACAGGCCAGTCCTTCATCTTCAACTCGATCATATCGGTGGTCGTCGGCGGCGTGCTGCTCACGGGGGGCTTCGGTTCGGTGGTCGGCATCGTCTTTGGCACCATCACCTTCGCCATCGTCAACCAGGGTATCTTCTACACGGGCTTCGACGCCAACTGGGCAAGCCTCATCATCGGCGTCCTGCTCCTGGCGGCGGTGCTGATGAACAACACGTTCCGCAAGATGGCGCTGACCTATGCGCCGAGGAAGAAGTGAGGAGAACCGCCATGGCCGAGCCAGTCCTGCAGCTTGCAAACATCAACAAGTCGTTCGGGCCGATCGACGTGCTCCACGATATCTCCCTGTCGGTAAAGGCCGGTGAGGTCCTGTGCCTGCTTGGCGACAACGGCGCCGGTAAGTCGACTTTGATCAAGATCCTGTCCGGAGTGCATCAACCGACTTCCGGAACGATCCTGATGGATGGCAAGCCGACAAGCTTCGCCAGCCCCCGCGACGCCAGCGAGCGCGGCATCTCGACGGTCCACCAGTTCGGCGGCACTTTTCCGCTGATGAGCATCGGGCGATCGTTCTTCGTCGGCGTCGAGCCGACGAAGAAATGGGGGCCGTTTAGCTTCTACGACCGCAGGAAGGCGAATGAAGTCGCCGTCAAGGCGGTCCAGGAATTCGGCATCACGCGCATCGACGACGGCGACGGCCTCGTCGGGGGTCTGTCCGGCGGCGAACGCCAGTCGCTGGCGATCGCCCGCGCAGTCCATTTCGGCGCCCGCGTGCTGATCCTCGACGAGCCGACCGCGGCGCTCGGCGTGAAGGAAGCCGCGCATGTGCTGAGGATCATCCTCGAGGCGCGCAAGCGCGGCCTTGCGGTGATCTTCATCACACACCAGGTCATCCATGCGCTCACCGTCGGTGATCATTTCGCGGTTCTGATCAGGGGCGCGCTCGCCGCCGATTTCCGCAAGGGCGAAAAGTCGCGCGAGGAGATCACCGATTTGATGGCGGGTGGCGAAGCGATGGCCGAGCTTGAGGCCGAGATCGAAGCCTACCAGGTCGCGCACGAAGCGCAGACGCCAGCCGTAGCGGAGTTGCGATAGGCGGCGGCCCACACCAACCTCCCGAAGATGCATCACCTCCACGACGCATCTTCCCACCGGCCGGCGGACCAGTTTGCTTCGCCGGCCGGTTTACTCCGCAAGCCAGGAAGAGAAGATCATGACTGTTCGCATAGCTGTTATCGGCGCAGGCATCATGGGCGCGGATCACGCGCGCATCATCGCCGGCGACCTGCCGGGAGCCGTCCTGCAGGTCGTTTGCGACGCCTCGCCTGAGCGTGCCCGGATGGTGGCCGAGGAATGCGGCGCGAGGGATATCGCAACTGATCCTCTTGCTACGATCGCACGCTCCGACGTCGACGCCGTCCTGATCGCGAGCCCGGACGAAACCCACGCTGCCCTGACGCTGGCCGCCATCCGCGCCGGAAAGCCCGTTCTCTGCGAGAAGCCGCTGGCGCCCAATTCCGCCGATTGCCTGCGCGTGATCGAAGCCGAGATGAGGGCGGGCAGGCCATTCGTCCAGGTCGGCTTCATGCGCCGCTTCGATCCTTCTTATGCCGAGATGAAGGCGCTGCTCGATGATGGCACGCTCGGGCGGGCGGTGCTCATGCACAATTTCCATCGCAACGTCTCGGCGCCGGCGAACTTCACCGGGCTGATGGCGATCACCAATTCGGCTCCGCATGAGTTCGACGTGGCGCGCTTCGTGCTCGATACCGACTATACCTCGATCTCCGCCTTCCAGCCCGCCGGCATCGACGCGTCGCGCGCCGGAGCGCCGGTCTTCATGGTGCTGGAAACCGCCGGCGGTCAGCTGGTCAACATCGAGGTCAACAACAACGCGGCCTATGGCTATGACGTGCGCGGCGAACTGGTGGGCGAGAAAGGCTCGGTCTTCCTCAACGCGCCTGCCCACGCCCGTATCAACGTCGGGCTCAAATCGCTCGAGCGCTACGCGCCCGACTGGCGTCCACGCTTTGCCGAAGCCTACCGGTTGCAGAACAAGGCCTGGCTAAGATTCATCGAGACGGGCATGCCGTGGCCGATCGCGGCAAATGCCTGGGATGGCTACCGCGCGACGCTGACCGCCGAGGCCGGCGTGAAGGCGCTTTCAAATGGCGTCAAAGCCCTCATCGAACGCGCCGAGCGGCCCGCCTTCTATCGTCGCTGAGGAAAGCATCATGAAACTGGGTTTCGTCTCCGACAGCCTCGGCAGTCGCGGCTTTGCGGAATTGCTGGATGAGGCGGTGCGCCTCGGCGTCGACGGTGTGGAGGTCAACACCGGCGGATGGTCGACGGCGCCGCATTTCGATCTGGCGAGGATGAAGTCGAGCGCCGAAGCGCGGAGCGAATTTCTGAGGGCATTCGCCGATCGCGGCCTCGACGTGATCAGCCTCAATGCCAACGGCAACCCGTTGCATCCGACGGACCCCGCGCAAGGGCGGTGCCTGAAGGATACGATCCGCGTGGCCGGTGAGATGGGCATCAAGACCGTCTGCACCATGTCGGGCCTGCCGGCGGGCAGTGCAAAGGACAGGATGCCGAACTGGGTCGTTTCGTCCTGGCCGCCCGAAACGCAGGCGATCCTGCGTTACCAGTGGCAGGACGTGCTGTTGCCTTTCTGGACCGAGATCGCGGCGCTTGCCAGGGAATGCGGTGTCGAGCGCATCGCGCTCGAGCTGCACGGCAATCAATGCGTCTACAACGTGCCATCGCTTCTCAAGCTGCGGCAGGCGATAGGGCCGGTCATCGGCGCCAATCTCGACCCGTCGCACCTGTTCTGGATGAGCGCCGATCCGCTGGTGGCGGCCGAGGCGCTGGGCGATGCGATCTATCATGTCCACGCCAAGGACACGATGCTCAACGCCCCGGTGCAGGCCAGGACGTCGCTGCTGGAGAATGGGTCGCTGATGGACATCCCGGCGCGGTCGTGGAGCTACATCACGCTTGGCTTCGGCCATGGCGAGGAATGGTGGCGCCAGTTCTGCTACCGGCTGAAAATGGCGGGTTACGACGGCTGGCTGTCGATCGAGCACGAGGACGTCTTGCTGAGCAACATCGAGGGGCTGGAGAAGTCGGTGGCGCTGCTCAACAACGTCATGCCTGTCAGGGCGAGCGAATACAGACCACAGGAAATCTGAGGAAGAAAATGGCAATGTGGATCGACGCTTGCGCCACGGACGATATCGAGGAGGAGGACCTGATCCGCTTCGATCACGATGGCCGGACATTCGCCATCTATCGCGGTCCCTCCGACGATTTCTTCTGCACCGACGGCCTGTGCACGCATGAGAAGGTGCATCTGAGCGAAGGATTGGTGATGGAGTACCGGATAGAGTGCCCCAAGCATAACGGCGTGTTCGACTATCGCACCGGCGAGGCGGTGCGAGCGCCGGTCTGCGTGAACCTCAAAACCTACAAGACCAGGGTCGAAGACGGCCGCGTGCATATCGAGATCTGAGATGACAGAGACATTCACCCTTGCCGCCTGCGCCGAAATGCTCTGGCGCGACCGCCCGATGGAATTCCGCGTCAGGCGCCTGACGGAACTGGGCTTTCAGGTGGGCCTTTGGAACTGGCCGGATCATGACCTCGCGATGCTGGAGAAGTCCGGCGCCACCTTCTCGATCATGAACGGCTACCTGCGCGGCCGGCTCGCCGATGACGAGGGCGCCGCCGAACTCCTGAAGACGGCGAAGGAGACGGCGGCGATCGGCAAGCGCCTCGGCGTCGCGCGGCTCAACCTGCATGGAACGGGCTTGGGCGAGGGCGGTCTGCCGGTCAGCCCTTGCGAGACTCTCACCGGCGCGATGTGGCTCAAGGCGCGCGATACATTGCACCGCATCGCCGACCTCGCCGAGGCGGAGGGCGTCACCTTCACGCTGGAGAATTTGAACCTGCCGGTCGACCATCCCGGCGTGCCGTTCGCGCGCGCCGAAGACACGCTGGCGCTCGTCTCCAGCGTCAACCGGCCGGGCCTGCGCCTCAACCTCGACCTCTATCACGCACAGATCGGCGAGGGGAACCTGATCGAGCTCTGCCGCGCCTGCCTGCCGTGGATCGGCGAGATCCAGGTGGCGGACGTGCCGGGACGCATGGAGCCAGGCACCGGCGAGATCAACTATCGCAGCATCGCCCGTGCGCTGAAAGACATGGGCTATCGCGGGCCGGTCGGCATGGAGGCGTTCGCCTCCGGCGACCCCGAGCCCGCGCTCGAAGCCTTCCGCACCGCTTTCACCCTCTGAGGGAACAACAAATGGTCACCAGGAACAACCGGCCCACCGTCGCCGACATCCGCGCCATGAAGGCGCGTGGACAGAAGATCTCGATGCTCTATGTCACCACGCTGGAGGAAGCCGCGGCGGCAAATGCTGCCGGCGTCGACATGCTGTCGATCGAGGGCCGCTTCTTCTCGCCCGACATGCGCGAGGCCGCCGGGCGCTGCTTTGTTCAGGTCGGGCTTCCCTACGGGCCAGCGGGCGATCTGGTTTCGGCGGACGACTATCTCAAGGCCGCGTTCCACTTCATGCGCATGGGCGGCGACTGCTTCTATTGCGCCGCCTCGCTCGATATCCAGAAGACGCTCTGCGACAATGCGGTGCCGATCGTCGCTCATGTCGGCCTGATCCCCTCGCAATGCACCTGGACCGGCGGCTTCAAGGCCGTCGGCAGGACAGCCGACAGCGCGCGCGCCGTGTGGGATCACGTGAAGCGTCTGGAAGCCATCGGCTGCTTCGGCGCGGAACTGGAGGTGGTGCCGGACCGCGTCGCCGAACTGATCACCCGAAACACGCCGATGATCATGCTCGGCATGGGTGCCGGGCCGAACGCCGATGCCCAATATCTCTTCAGCGAGGACGTGCTCGGCCACACCGCCGGGCACCGGCCGCGCCACGCCAAGACCTATCGCAATTTCGCCGCCGAATATGAGCGGCTGCAGCGCGAGCGCATCGCCGCCTATCGCGAGTTCATCGCCGACGTCAGGACCGGCGCCTATCCGGAACAGCAGCACGTGGTTCCGATCGCCGAGGAGGAACTGTCCGCCTTCAGGGTTTCGCTGGGGCTCTAGCGAAACATCGCCGCGCCCATCACAGGACAGGGCGCTTTGCTATGGCCAGCCCGATGCCCAGCGCGATCATCGCGCCTCCTGATGCCTCGCGCAGGCGACGGATCACATTGGAACGCCCTGCCGCGCGCTGCCTGAGGCGGCTGGCCGCGAAGGCGACCACGACATCGACCAGCGTGTTGAGCGTGACCGACACGAAGCCGAGAGCCATGAACTGCAGGGCCACATGGGCGGCGCCGGGGTTCACGAACTGGGGGATGAAGGCAAGGAAGAACGCGGCCGTCTTCGGGTTCAAGGCTTCGACCAGCACGCCTTCGCGAAACGCCCGCCTGGCGCCGACTGCGGGCGCCGCCATGCCGCCCTCGAGCGCCGCTTCTGCTTCCCGGCGGGCCGACTGAAAGGTGCGAAAGCCGAGCCAGACGAGATAGACCGCGCCGACGAGCTTCAACGCCGTGAACAATTCCGCGCTCGCAAGCACGAGGGCCGAAACGCCCAGGCTGCCGGCCAGGACGTGGACCATGCCGCCGAGGCCTGTCCCCAGGCTGGAGGCAATGCCTTCGGCCCGCCCGCCGGCCAGCGTGCGCGCGGCGACGTAGAAGATGCCCGGGCCGGGCGTGATGGCGAGCAGCAACGCCGCGGCGAAGTACAAGGCGAACGAGGTCATATCGAGCATGATGGGCTCACGGGCGGATAGGGCAGGTGGGAACCGCTTTCACAGCGGCCGGCTTTACAATGGGATGAGCGGCGCGACCTCGCGGTCCGAAGCTCGCTCGCTTTCCGAAAGGCCCGCCACGACGCCCGTACGATCGGCCGCATTGCGGTTCTGGCTCATCTTGCGCTTGCCCTCGAGCCTGGTGATCGGCATGCGCAGGCCGACGATGCCGCGCAATTGCGCCTGGATGAAATCCGGGGGCGCGTCCGACACGGCCCAGGGCAAAGCGCGCTCGCCTTCATGGCGGTTGGTCAGCCGCGTCACCACCTCGAGCAGCCTGTCCGCATCCTCGAAGAACTCGACGGGTCCATAGGCATGCACGGCGACGTAGTTCCAGGTCGGCACGACCTTTCCGGTTTCCCGCTTGGTTTCATACCAGCTTGGCGTCACATAGGCGTCCGGCCCCATGAACATCGCCAGGCCATCGCCCAGCGCAGGTGTTCGCCACTGCGGGTTGGCCTTGGCGACGTGGCCGTAGATCACACCGTGCTCGCCGTCGCTCTCGTCGAACAAAAGCGGCAGCGGCGTCGCCAGCAACCCCTCCGCCGTGGCGGTGACCAGAGTTGCAAGTCGTGCTGCACGGATCGTGGCTATGATGCTCTCCTTGTCGTCGTCGCGGAAAGCGGGTGGTATGTACATGGCAAAACTCCTTGCGTCGCGATGCAAGATGCCGGAAATCTGGCTTGCCTAGAATATCCAGTTTTGAAGCTTTTGCATGGTCCAGTTGGATGGGGTCGCGCGCCGGATCATCGCCGCGATCAAGGAGCAGATCCACAGCGGAGCCTATCGGCCGGGCGACCGCTTGCCGTCGACGCGGGTCTTCGCGGCCGAATGGGGCGCCTCGCGGACCACTGTCACGGCTGCCTATGGCCAGCTCAGCGCGGAGGGCTATCTGATCGTGCGACCAGGCGCTCGCGCGATCGTGGCATCGGGGCTTGAGACAGCGTCGGCGCAGACGCCAGTCGCGATTACCATTCCGCCCAACCTTTCGGCGTTCGCCCATCGTCTGCTTGCCTTGCCTGCGCCTGCGGAGCTGCAGCCGGCCAGGGTCGCGGATTTTCGCTATGGCGACCTGGCCGGGGCCGATTTCCCTGTGCTGGCCTGGAGGAGGGCATCGAGCAAGGCCGTCCTGCAACGCAGCGAGCGGCTGCGCTATGGCGATCCGCAGGGGTCTCTTGCCCTCCGCGGCGCGCTACAAGGCTATCTCTGGCGCGCCCGCGGCATCAGCTGCGCGCCGGACCAGATCGTTATCGTCAACGGGTCACAGCAAGGGCTCGATCTCTGCGCGCGGCTGCTGCTCGATCCTGGAGACCCGTTCGTCATTGAGAACCCCGGCTATCTGCTCGCCCGCCACGCCTTTGTCGCGGCAGGCGGCGTCGCCGTGCCGGTTGCGGTCGATGATGACGGGCTGCGGACGGATCTTCTGCCGGCGGCACGCCTGGCCTATGTGACGCCGTCGCACCAGTTTCCGCTTGGCGGCGTGCTCTCGGCTTCGCGGCGCCGCTCCCTGCTGGCCTGGGCCGCAGGCGCGGGCGCCTATATCGTCGAAGACGATTACGACGGCGAGTATCGCCACGACATCGCTCCGATTCCGCCTCTGCAGGTTCTGGGCCAGGATTCCGTCATCTATGTCGGCACGCTGTCCAAGACGCTCTCGCCTACCTTGAGGCTCGGCTATCTCGTCGTCCCCGCAAGCCTGCGCCGCGCCTTCAGCGAGGCCAAGCGCCTCGCCGACCGGCACGCTCCGATGCTAGAGCAGGACACCTTGGCCGACCTGCTGGCCAGCGGCGCCTACGAACGTCACGTTCGCGGCATCCGCAGGAAGAATGCCGAGCGCAGGCGGGTCCTGCTGCAGGCATTGGCCGATTGCCTGGGCGCCAGTGTCACTATTGCAGGGGCTGACACGGGACTGCACGTCGTTGCCTGGATGAACGGCATCGGTGCCGAATGCGAGCCGGCGATCATCGCCGCCGCGCGCGCGGCCGGAGTCGGCCTCTACCCGGTGTCGCCGCTATATGACGCGAACGGGCCCCAGCCCGAAACGGCCGGGTTCATCCTCGGTTATGCCGGGCTCGATGCGGAGGCGCTGCGGCGAGGCGTTGCGGTGCTCGCGGCCGTGCTGGCCGAACACCGGTTGGGCTCGACAGAGGTGCGCGGAGTCGCTGAGGGCCCCGGCTGATCGCCGTTCGGACGATGGCGGTCAGCCGACCTCGATGTTCATCTCTGCGATCAGGCGCTCGCGCCCGGCGAGTGAGTCCAGTGCCTTGTCACCCAATTCCCGGGCGACGAGATTGAGCAGCGCTTCGCAAAAGACGACGTAGGCGCCCATGCTGTTGGAGTAAAAGCTGCTGGCGTGAGGAATAAAGAAGGCATGCTCGGCGGGCGGAACGAGCGGCGAGGACCGGGAATCGGTGATCGCGATCACGCTCTGGCCGTTTGCCGCTGCGATGCGGCCGACCTCCGCAACGCTGCGCGTATAGGGCGCGCAACTGGCGATGATGACGACGTCCCTAGGCTCGAGCTGTGACAGCGCCTCGGCGACGCCGAGACGCGGCGCATCGAGCAGCGCCACGTCCGAGCGCACCATGCCCAGGCAATATGTGAGGAAGCTCGCCAGCGAATGGAACTGGCGGACGCCGTGCACGCGCACGCGGCGGGCGCTGGCCAGCAGCCTGGTCGCGCCCTTCAGCGAGACGCTGTCCAGCTGGCCGAGGAAGCCGTCGACATTCGCTGCCGTTTCACGCGCCAGCCGCTCGAAGACTTCGACCTCGGCGCCGCCTGCCGACGGCGTCGTCATCAGTCTTCCGGCCTGGCGGCTGTAGAAATATTGCTGGTCATCGGCGATCGCCTTGCGGAAGACGGCCTGGAAATCGCTAAAACCTTCGAAGCCGAGACGTTTCGCCAGCCTGGTCAGCGTCGACGGATTGATGCCGAACTGATCGGCGAGCTCCGAGATCGTGCGGACGGCGGACTGCTCAGGCGCCTCAACCAGCTTGGCAAAGACGTCATGCGCCTTGGAGCCGAGGGAAAAGCCTGCCTCGTCGCGGCCGACCGAGAGCGCCAGCGCCCTCAGATCCTCGATGGTACGCGGCGGCTCCGCGGCGGCTTCTTCCGGCATTGTTCCTGTTCACCCCGCGACGGGGACCAGCCCATCCCGCATGTCGAAGCGCGCTGCTTCGTGCTGCCTATCGTAGACAGCCCACTCGACCTTGTCAGCCCCGACGCGGAAGACGGCGCTCGCAAGCGTGTTCTCGACATCGCTGTCGGCCGGGTCGGTGCGATAGATCGGCAGCTCGGGGTCGGCCGCGTCCCACAATATGCCCAGCGCGCGGCGTTGCGGCTCGGACTGGGGCGTTTGGTCGAGCAGCGCTTCGCCCCGTCGCTGGCGCACGCCGGACGAACCGGTGACGATCTGCGACATGCGCCCGGTGTCGGCATGGATCAAGTGGTTCGAGTGGACACGCGCCGCCTCGACGCGATCGACTGACAGGGCCTGCGCGGTAAACTCGACGCTGAGAAGCCGCTCGTCGCCGGCCTGCGCCAGGGTGAGATGAAAGGCTCCGGCGCGCGGTGACGATCTGAGCAGGGCCAGTGCCGCGTCCAGGTCCGGTGCGTCGAGCACGGCGCGTGCGAGCACCATGCGCGGCGTTCCCGCGCCGCCGGCCAGCGGCCTGGTGTTGTTGACGGTCTGCACCAGCTTCGCCGATGTGGCCGCGAATGTATGCCCCGGCAGCGAGCCAGGGTAGACAAAGGCGGTGAATTCATTGCCGCCTTCGGACGCGATATGAGCCAGCGCGCAGTGGCCGGCGAAATCCGGGTCGCCGTCCTCGTTGTGGCCGATGACATGCGGCGATCCAGGCAATTGCACGGTCGTGCAGCCGTCGGGCGCCATGGCCCAGATGTCGCCGCGGCAGTTCCACAGGAAGACGTCGTCGAAAGCCAGTTCGAGCCCGGCGGCGAGGCCCTGCAGTTCGGCCCAGTAGCGCGGAAACCGTTCCCGCACGATCGTTGCCATGGTGCCGATACGGGGATCGGCGCGCCGTGCGTTGAGCTCGCGCCAAGCGGCCGACGTCTGGAAATGGTCGTTGAGCGCCGCGCGGCCGAAGCGCCCGAGGGTGGCTCCGACGTCATAGGGCGACCCCGCGACATCGATGAAGGAAAGCCGGCGGCCGGCATCATGCAACATGCTGGAGAAACTCTTTCAAGCGAGGGTTTTGCGGGTTTGCAAGCAGCTCTCGCGGCTCGCCGTCGACCGCGATCTTGCCGCCCTCCATGAAGATCAGCCTGGTTCCCACCTTGCGGGCAAAAGCCATTTCATGAGTGACGACGATCATCGTCATGCCTTCCTCGGCCAGTGCCTGCATCACGCGCAGCACTTCGTGCCGCAATTCCGGATCGAGCGCCGAGGTCGGCTCGTCGAACAGCATCAGCTTAGGCTTGACGGCGAGCGCGCGGGCAATGGCGACGCGCTGCTGCTGGCCGCCGGAAAGCTCGCTCGGATAGTGATGCGCCCGCTCGGCAAGGCCGACCTTGGCGAGCATCTCCAGCGCCTGCTTGCGCGCCTGCTGCCGCGTCTCGCCGCGCACGCGGCGCGGGCCGAAGGCGACGTTCTCCAGCGCCGTCATCTGCGGAAACAGGTTGAACTGCTGGAAGACCATGCCGGCTTCCTGGCGGATCAGGCGGACCTTGCGGCCACCGGATTTGACGCTGATGCCGTCGACGACGAGGTCGCCGCCGTTGATCTCCTCCAGCGCGTTGATGCAGCGAAGCAGTGTCGACTTTCCGGAGCCGGAGGGGCCGATCAGGACGACCTTCTCTCCGGGCTCTATCGACAGGTCGACCTGGTCGAGTATGGTGACCTGGCCGAACCGCTTGGTGACTTTGTTGAACTCCACGATGCTCACAGGATGCGCATCCTTTTTTCGGTCAGCCGCAGGATGATCGTAAGCGTGCCGGTCATGATCAGGTAGAACATCGCCACGGCGGACCAGATTTCGACGGCGCGGAAGTTGGCCGCCATGATTTCCTGGCCCTGCCGGGTCAGTTCGCCGACGCCGATGACGATGAACAGCGAAGTATCCTTCAGGCTGACGATGAATTGGTTGCCGAGCGCCGGGATCATGCGGCGGAAGGCGAGCGGACCGATGATGTAGAGAAGCACCTTCCAGAATGGCAGGCCGAGCGCCAGGCCGGCCTCGCGCAATCCGCGATGGACGGAGAGGAAAGCGCCGCGCACGATCTCGGCGATATAGGCGCCGGCGTTGATGATGATCGCCATGATGGCCGCCGCCAGCGGGTTGATGCGGACATCCGCAAGGATCGGCAGCGCGAAATAGATGAACATCACCTGCACGATGATCGGCGTGCCGCGGATGATCTCGACATAGACCATCGCGATGGCGTTGAGGACGACGTTGCCATAGGCGCGCGCCAGGCCGGCGGCGAAGCCGATCACCAAGCCGCCGGCGAGCCCGGCGAGCGCGATCAACACGGTAAGGCGGGCGCCCTTCAACAGCTCGGGCAGGGCCTGCCAGATGACGGACCAGTCGAAATTCATGAGAGCGATCCTTCAGGGAAGGCGCGCCGGCCATGCCGGCACGCCGGTAGATCCAAGGGAACCCTTGGATCTGATCCAGGGGGAACCCTTGTGGTCAGCTCTTCGGCGGCTCGGTGCCGAACCACTTCTTGTAAATGGCGGTGTAGGTGCCGTCGCCTTTCAGCTTTGTTATCGAGGCGTTGACCTTGGCGACGAGCTCGCTGCCCTTCGGGAAGGCGATGCCATACTGCTGGGCCATCATCTGCGGGCCGACAGTCTTCACTTTCCCCTGGCCGTTTGTCTTGATGTAGTAGAGCACGTTCGGGGTGTCGTGCATGGCGGCGTCGGCGCGGCCGGTCGCGACCTCGAGATAGGCGTTGGCGCTGTTCGGGAACAGGCGCAGCTCCGTGCCCTTGAAATGCTCCTTGGCATAGTCGGTCGCCGACGTGCCGGTCTTC
>JBFLWR010000029.1:0-2942 GCA_040755925.1 Pseudomonadota bacterium | reverse complement strand
CGGTGTCCGTGCCCGTTGCGGCGGGCGCGAGGCACGCGGCCACGGCCGCGGCCGAGCCGCCCGACGAGCCGCCCGGCACCGCCTTCGTGTCCCACGGGTTCCGCACGGGGCCGAAGTGCGAGTTCTCGTTGGACGAGCCCATGGCGAACTCGTCCATGTTGGTCTTGCCCACGCACACCATGCCGGCGCGCTCGAGCCGCTCGACCACGGTGGCGTCGAACGGGCTCACGTAGTTGCCGAGCATCTTCGAGCCGGCCGTGGAGCGCCAGCCGCGCGTGACGAAAACGTCCTTGTGCGCGAGCGGCAGGCCGAGGAGCGGGCCGTTTTCGCCGGCGGCAAGGCGCGCGTCGGCGGCCTTCGCCTGGGCGAGCGTCAACTCCGGATTCACGTCGACGAACGCGTTCAAGGCCCGGTGGGCTTCGATTCGACCCAGATAGAGCTGCGCCAGCTCGACTGCGGAGCACTCCTTGGCAGCCAGCGCGGCGCGCAGTTCGGTCAAGCTTTTTTCATGCATTGCGTAGTTCCTGGAAGAACGTAGGCGGCGAGCCGGGGCGGCCGGGTCGCCTTCCCGGGGCCGGACCAGCCGTGCCCCGCGAGATTCGGGAGAGCCGCCGCACGGCCTTTTTCAGACGGCGACGGGAACGAAACGCCCGGTGACGCGGTCATTCATCGTGTCACAAATCGGGTCACGAGCGGCGCGTCTCATTCGATCACCCGGGGCACGAGGTACAGGCCGTCCTGCACCGCGGGCGCCGGGCGCTGCAGTGCGTCGCGGTCGACGATTTCGGTCACGGCGTCTTCGCGCAGGCGCAGCGCCACGTCCTCGATCTGCTCGATCGGGTGGGCAAGCGGTGCGATGCCCGCGGTATCGACAGCCTGCATCTGCTCGACAAGGCCGAAGAAATGATTCAGCTGTTCGAGCGTATTGCCGGCTTCGGCGTCGGCCAGTTCGAGGCGCGCGAGATGCGCGATGCGCTTCACATCGTTCAGGGTCAGGGCCATGCGGTCACCGGAAAAAAGGCGGTTGCTCTGGCCGTTGCGGCAATGCGAAAAAAACGGTGCTGCAACAGCGGTTTATCGCGCCGGATCCGCCTTTGGAGGAAAGCTTCGGCAATGTCAAAAACTGCCTTTCGGATCCTGCAAAACAGGCAAAATTATAAGGTATCATTACGCGTTCGACCCAAACCCGGACCGCCTTGCGCGCGCCTTTCACCGCCTCTTGCAGCATTTCGCACCCCGGAAGGTGCGGCCGATGCGCAAGAAGGGCACGAAGGTGGCTCGCCTCGGGGCGGCCCTCCGGTAACGATCCCCGCAGTGTCAGGTTCCTCGCGGCGCGCCTCGCGCCCGGCCTGAGGCTGTTATTTTTTCCGCTGCCGCCCTTGGACCATTCCCGCAAAGGTCGGCCACAAGCGAGACAGGATTTTTGAATGTTCGGTTTTCTTCGTAGCTACTTCTCCAACGACCTCGCCATCGACCTCGGCACGGCCAACACGCTC
This sequence comes from Pseudomonadota bacterium, assembly GCA_040755925.1. GTDB lineage: Bacteria > Pseudomonadota > Alphaproteobacteria > Rhizobiales > Rhizobiaceae > Mesorhizobium. The sequence goes on along the minus strand of JBFLWR010000029.1, from coordinate 1,446 downwards.
ATTTACATGCGCGGCAAGGGCATCGTGCTCGACGAGCCCTCGGTCGTCTCGATCCGCCAGGAAGGCGGCCCGAACGGCAAGAAGACCATTCAGGCAGTCGGCAAGGAAGCCAAGCAGATGCTCGGCAAGGTACCGGGCAACATCGAGGCGATCCGCCCGATGAAAGACGGCGTGATCGCCGACTTCACGGTCACCGAGCAGATGATCAAGCAGTTCATCAAGACCGCTCACGAATCGCGCATGTTCTCGCCCTCGCCGCGCATCATCATCTGCGTGCCGTGCGGCTCCACCCAGGTCGAGCGCCGCGCGATCAAGGAAGCCGCGCACGGCGCCGGCGCCTCGCAGGTCTACCTGATCGAAGAGCCGATGGCGGCTGCGATCGGCGCGGGCCTGCCGGTTTCGGAAGCCACGGGCTCGATGGTCGTCGATATCGGCGGCGGCACGACCGAAGTGGGCGTGATCTCGCTCGGCGGCATCGTGTACAAGGGCTCGGTGCGCGTGGGCGGCGACAAGTTCGACGAAGCGATCGTCAACTACATCCGCCGCAACTACGGCATGCTGATCGGCGAACAGACCGCGGAAGCCATCAAGAAGGAAATCGGCTCGGCGTTCCCGGGTTCCGAGGTCAAGGAAATGGAAGTGAAGGGCCGCAACCTCTCGGAAGGGATCCCGCGCAGCTTCACGATCTCCAGCAACGAAATTCTCGAAGCGCTCACCGACCCGCTGAACCAGATCGTCTCGTCGGTGAAGATCGCGCTGGAGCAAACGCCGCCGGAACTCGGCGCCGACATCGCCGAGCGCGGCATGATGCTCACGGGCGGCGGCGCGCTGCTGCGCGACCTCGACCGCCTGCTCGCAGAAGAAACCGGCCTGCCGGTGCTCGTCGCCGAAGATCCGCTCACCTGCGTGGTGCGCGGTTCGGGTATGGCGCTCGAGCGCATGGACAAGCTCGGCAGCATCTTCTCGTACGAGTGAGCGTAGCGCTCTTCACGCAGTCGGCGCGGCGCGGCCTCCCTGGCTGCCTGGGGAGTCCTGTGAGCCTGACAAGCCTGGCGAGCCCGGCAAGGCGGCTTCCGGGCCGCCGCGCCGTCCGCTGACAGGCGCCCCTCCCGGCGCCGCCGTTTCACTCTTTCGCACACGCCCCCGGCGCCGACCATGGAATACAGTCCGCCGCCCCTGTTCAAGCAAGGCCCTTCGGCAATCGCACGGCTGATCTTCTTCGTCGTGCTGTCGCTCGCCCTCTTGCTCTGCGACGCCCGCTTCAAGACGCTCGAAATCGTGCGCGGCGTGCTCGGGGCAGGCCTCTACCCGCTGCAGCGCGCGGCCCTCGTGCCGCGCGATCTCTTCATGGGCGCCGCCGACCTCGCCGTCACGGGCGCCACGCTGCGCGCCGAAAACGCGCAGTTGCACACGCGCAATCTGCAGCTCTCGCAACAGGCCAACGAA
>JBFLWR010000289.1:0-11808 GCA_040755925.1 Pseudomonadota bacterium | reverse complement strand
ATCGCCACGGAGTCGGACGGGGTGACGAAGATGCCCCTGCCGATGATGAGATTGCGGTCGCCGTCGCCATCTGAAGCCGCGCCGAAATCCGGCGCGTCCGGCCCCATCATCTCGTCATAAAGGTGCTTGGCGTGCACCAGGTTCGGGTCGGGGTGATGGCCACCGAAATCCGGCAGCGGCTTGTAGTTGCGGCAGGTGCCATCGGGCGCGCCGAGGCGGCGCTCGAATATCTCCTTGGCGTAGGGACCGGTGACCGCATGCATGGCGTCGAAGCGCATGCGGAAGCCCGACTTGAACAGCTTCCGCAGCGCATCGAAATCGAACAGGCTTTCCATCAATTCGGCGTAGTCCTTGACCGAGTCGAAAACCTCGACCGTCATGTCGCCTGCCTTGACGGTGCCGATGGTATCGATGTCGATGGCATCGATATCGGCGATCTTGAAGCTCTTGATCTCCTTCGACTTGGCGAAGATCGCATCGGTGATCTTTTCGGGCGCCGGGCCGCCATTGCCGGCATTGTACTTGATACCGAAATCCTCGTGCGGACCGCCCGGATTGTGACTTGCCGACAGGATGATGCCGCCGAAGGTCTTGTACTTGCGGATGATGTTGGAGGCGGCCGGCGTCGACAGGATGCCGCCCTGCCCGACCATCACCTTGCCGAAGCCGTTGCCGGCGGCGATGGCGATGGCCTTCTGGATGACCTCGCGGTTGTAGAAGCGGCCGTCGCCGCCGATCACCAGCGTCTTGCCTTCAAAGCCTTCCAGGGCATCGAAGATCGACTGGATGAAGTTCTCGGCATAGTGCTCCTGCTGGAACACGGGCACCTTCTTGCGCAGGCCGGAGGTGCCGGGCTTCTGGTCGGAGTAGGGTTTGGTGGGGACGGTTCTGATCATGCCTCAGGCAGCCCTTTTCGAAAGCAGCAAGCGATAAAGTTCAACGTATTTCTCGGCGCTCTTGTCCCAGGAGACATCGGCCTTCATGCCCTGGCGCTGAATGGAGGCCCAGGCCGCGGGCCTGGCATGCGCCTCGACCAGCCGGTGGATGGCGTGAAGCATCGCGCCGCCATTGTTCGGCGCGAACTGGAAGCCGGTGGCGACACCCGCCGACAGCGCTGCCTCGTTGGCGTCGATGATGGTGTCGGCCAGCCCACCGGTGCGGGCGACGACAGGCACGCAGCCATAGCGCAGCCCGTAGAGCTGGGTGAGACCGCAAGGCTCGAAGCGCGAGGGGATGACGATGGCGTCGCAGCCGCCCTGCATGACGTGCGAAAGCCCTTCGTCGTAACCGATGACGACGCCGACGCGGCCGCGATGGCGGGCGGCGGCGGCCAGCAGCGAGCCTTCGAGGCCGGCATCGCCCGAACCCAGGATCGCCAGCCGCGCGCCGGCGGCGACGATGCCGTCGACGACGGCGGCCAGTATGTCCATGCCCTTCTGCCAGGTGAGCCGGCTGACCACGCAGACGATCGGGCTGTCGTCGACCTCGAGGCTGAAGCGGTCCTCGACCGCCTTGCGGTTGAGATGGCGCGCTTCAAGCGTGTCGGCCGAATAGTTTGCGACCAGATGCTTGTCGGTCTCGGGATTCCAGATGTCGACATCGATGCCGTTGACGATGCCATAGAGGTCGACGGCGCGCATGTTGATCAGGCCGTCGAGACCCATGCCGAACTCCGGCGAGCGGATCTCCTGCGCGTAGGTCGGGCTCACCGTGGTGATGGCCCAGGCGGCCTGCAGGCCGGCCTTGAGATAGCCGACGCCGCCATAATATTCGACGCCGTCCAGTTGCATCGCTACCCCCGGCAGGCCGAGCTCACCGAAGATGCCGGCGCCGAACTGGCCCTGGAAGGCGAGATTGTGCACAGTGATCAGCGACGGCACGCCGACAGCCTTGCCGTAGCGCATATAGGCCAGCGTCATCGCCGACTGCCAGTCATGGGCATGCACGAGGTCGGGCTGGTAGCCGGAGATCACGCCACCGGCGATGTCGCCGCCGGCCTGGCTCAGCGCCGCGAAGCGCCGCCAGTTGTCCGGCCAGTCCGAGCCGGAAGCGGTGCCGTAAGGCCCGCCCTGGCGGTCGAACAGATGCGGCGCGTCGAGCACGAAGAGGTCGAGGTCGCCGATCTTGACGGCGTGGACCGCAGCCTTGCCGCCCTGCAGCAGCGGATATTGGTAGACGGGCTTCTTCTTGGCGAAGGCCGCCATCACCACCGGGTAGCCAGGGATCAACGTGCGCATCGCCACACCCTTGCCGGCAAGCGCGATCGGCAACGCGCCGGTCACGTCGGCAAGCCCGCCGGTCTTGATCAGCGGGAAGATTTCGGGCGTGACCGACAGAACCTGCATGCGCTCCACATTCCGATCTCAAAATGACAAGTCAAAGTGACAGCTTGTTGATCATGTCCTGCGTGATCAGGCAGATGCCCTTTTCCGAAACTCGGAAACGCTTGGCGTCGAGCGCCGGATCCTCGCCGACAACCAGCCCCTCCGGGATGTGGACGCCGTGGTCGATGACGACGCGCTTGAGGCGCGCGTTGCGGCCAACCTGGACGTCCGGCAGCATCACCACTTCCTCGAGCTTGGAGTAGGAATTGATGCGCGCGCCGGTGAAGATCAGGCTGCGGCGCAGCGAGGCGCCGGAGACGATGCAGTCGCCCGACACCAGCGACGAGATCGCCTCGCCGCGACGACCGTCCTCGTCATGCACGAACTTTGCCGGCGGCTTCAATTCGGCATAGGTCCAGATCGGCCAGTCGCGGTCGTAGAGGTCGAGTTCGGGCGTGACGTCGGTCAGGTCGATATTGGCCTCCCAATAGGCGTCCACCGTTCCGACGTCGCGCCAGTAGGGTTCGGACTCATGCGAGGAGCGGACGCAGGATTTGGCGAAGCGGTGGGCGACCGCCTTACCGTGCTCGACGACATAGGGGATGATGTCCTTGCCGAAGTCGCGGCTGGAGCCGGGCTCGGCGGCGTCGCGACGCAGCTGCTCCATCAGGAACTTGGTCTTGAAGACGTAGATGCCCATCGATGCGAGGGCGAACTCCGGCTTGTCGGGGATGCCGGGCGGGTCGGCCGGCTTTTCGACGAACGCGATGATGTTGTCCTTGCCATCGACATGCATGACGCCGAAGCCGGTCGCCTCCATGCGCGGCACCTCGAGACAGCCCACGGTGACGTCGGCGCCGGCGTCGACGTGCTGACGCAGCATCAGCTCGTAGTCCATCTTGTAGATGTGGTCGCCGGCGAGGATGACCATGTATTCGGGACCGTAGGCCTCGATGATGTCGATGTTCTGGTAGACGGCGTCGGCGGTGCCTTCATACCACTGCGTTTCCGAGACGCGTTGCGAGGCCGGCAGGATGTCGAAGCTCTCGTTTCGCTCGGGCCGCAGGAAGTTCCAGCCGCGCTGCAGGTGGCGGATCAGCGAGTGGGCCTTGTACTGGGTGGCGACACCCAGGCGGCGAATGCCGGAATTCAGCGCGTTGGACAGGGCGAAATCGATGATGCGCGTCTTGCCGCCGAAATAGACGGCGGGCTTGGCGCGTCGGTCGGTCAGTTCCTTGAGGCGGCTGCCGCGCCCGCCGGCCAGCACATAGGCCATGGCATCGCGCGCCAGCGGCTGGGTTCTCTTGATCTCTGCCATTGTTACCCTCCCAAGTAAGCTGTCCGGATTATTACTTTAGCCAGATGAGATCTCATCTGGCTTGGTCCGCGACAAATTCAAGCATGATCGTCGAGAGCGGCGGCAAAAGCATCGTCGCCGATGTGCCGCCTCCTTCCCCGCTTGCCACGACCACGCCGCCATTGCCCATGCCGGAGCCGCCATAATCCGCGGCGTCGGTGTTGATGATCTCGCGCCATTGCCCCGCCTTCGGCAGCGGCACGCGATAGTTCTCGCGCGGCACCGGGGTGAAATTGGAGATGACGGCGACCGGGTTGCCGCCCGGCGCGCTGCGCAGCCAGGCGAAGACGGAATTGTCGCGGTCGTCGACGATCAGCCAGGAGAAGCCTTCCGGCTCGCAGTCGCGCGCATGCAGCGCCGGTCGCGAGCGGTAGAGGTAGTTCAGGTCGCGTACCGTCTGCCAGACGCCACGATGCGGCGCGAAGTCGAGCAGGTTCCAGTCGAGCGCGCGCGCCTCGCTCCATTCGCGGCGCTGCGCGAATTCCTGCCCCATGAACAAGAGCTTCTTGCCCGGATAGCCCCACATGAAGGCGTAATAGGCGCGCAGCGTGGCGAACTTCTGCCAGTCGTCGCCGGCTATCTTGTTGAGCAGCGTGCCTTTGCCGTGCACGACCTCGTCATGGGAGAGCGGCAGCACGAAATTCTCGGAGAAGGCGTAGACCAGGCCGAATGTGATGTCGTTGTGGTGATGCTTGCGGAAGATCGGCTCCTTGGACAGGTACTCCAGCGTGTCATGCATGAAGCCCATGTTCCACTTGAAGCCGAAGCCCAGCCCGCCCTCATGCACTGGACGCGACACCTTCGGCCATGAGGTCGACTCCTCGGCGATCGTCATGACGCCGGGATGGTGGCCGTAGAGTTCCTTGTTCATCTTCTGCAGGAAGCTGACGGCCTGAAGGTTCTCGCGCCCGCCCTTCTCGTTGGCGATCCACTCGCCCGCCTTGCGCGAATAGTCGAGGTAGAGCATGGACGCGACCGCGTCGACGCGCAGGCCGTCGACATGGTATTTCTCGGCCCAGAACAGCGCGTTGTTGACCAGGAACGATACCACCTCGCGGCGACCGAAATTGTAGATCGCGGTGTTCCAGTCGGGATGGAAGCCCTGGCGCGGGTCGGCATGCTCGTAGAGCGCGGTGCCATCGAATTTCACCAGCCCATGCTCGTCGACCGGGAAATGCGCCGGCACCCAGTCGAGGATGACGCCAACGCCGGCGCGGTGGGCGCCATCGACGAAACGGGCGAAGCCGTCCGGATCGCCGAAGCGGGCGGTCGGCGCGTAGAGGCCGGTCGTCTGATAGCCCCAGGACGGGTCGTATGGATGCTCCGAGATCGGCAGAAACTCGATATGGGTGAAGCCGGTGTCGACCACATAGGGGATGAGCTGCGCGGCAAGCTCGTCCCAGGAGAGGAACGTGCCGTCGTCGCGGCGCTGCCAGGAGCCGGCGTGGACCTCGTAGATCGAGATCGCCTCGCGCCTCGGATCGGCGCTGCGCCAGAAGCCGCGATGCGCCTCATCGCCCCATTGATGCGCCAGGGGCGGCGCCGTCACCGAGGCGGTGGCGGGACGCAACTCGGACTCAAAGGCAAACGGGTCGGCCTTGAGCGGCAGCCGCACGCCGTCGGGAGCGATGATCTCGAACTTATAGGGTTGGCCGGCGCCGATATCGGGGATGAACAGTTCCCAGATGCCGGTGTCGCGCCGGTCGCGCATGGTGTGCCGGCGGCCGTCCCATTCGTTGAACGCGCCAACCACCGAGACACGCCTGGCATTGGGCGCCCAGACGGCGAAATGCACGCCGGTCGCACCCTCATGGTCGATGATATGGGCGCCGAGCTTGTCGAAGAGCCTTAAGTGCGAGCCCTCGGCCATGTAGTAATCGTCCATCGGGCCGAGCACCGGGCCGAAGGAATAGGGATCGGTCAGCCACCATTCGCCGCCGGCATTGCTGGCGTGATAGCGCAGCGGCTGGCGCGAGCGGATCGACAGCTTGCCCTCGAAGAAGCCGGCGTCGTCGGTTCGGGTCAGCTCCCCGGCCTTCTTGCCGCTCAGCGTGTAGGCGGTGACGAATTCGGCATTGGGCACGAAGCAGCGGGCGACGAAGCCTTTGCCGGCCTCATGCACGCCAAGGACGGCAAAGGGATCGCCATGCGTTCCGGCGACAATCGCCGCGACATCGCCGGCTGGCGCCTGTCCGTCCGGCCCGCTTGTCGCAGCGGTCGCGCGCGGCTTCCTCATCAGGCAATGTCCCTCCCAGGGAGATGGGCCACATTGTTCGTGGCCTCATGCAATCACATCAGACGGGTACGTTCCAGATTTCTTTCGCATATTGGCGGATCGTGCGATCGGACGAGAACCAGCCGACGCGCGCGACATTGCGGACGGCGCGCGCATACCAGTCGGGGCTGTTGCGCCAGACGGCGTCCACCTCGCGCTGGCAGTCGGCGTAGGAATCGAAATCCGCAGCCACCATGAACCAGTCGCTCTGGTAGAGGCCGTTCATCAGGTCGCGGTAGCGGCCTGGATCGTCGGGCGAGAAGACGCCGGACGAAATCGCCGCCACGGCCTGCGAGAGTTCAGGCGACGCCTCGATAACCCCGCGCGGATCGTAGCCATTGTTGCGCCTTTCGGCGACCTGCGCGGTGGTGAGGCCGAAGATGAAGATGTTGTTGTCGCCGACATGCTCCTTGATCTCGACATTGGCGCCATCGAGGGTGCCGATGGTGAGCGCGCCGTTGAGAGCGAACTTCATGTTGCCGGTGCCCGACGCTTCCATGCCGGCGGTGGATATCTGCTCGGAGAGGTCGGCGGCCGGCATCATCACCTCGGCCAGGCTGACATTGTAGTTCGGCACGAACACGACCTTGAGCAGGCCGCGCACCGAGGGGTCGCCGTTGATGACCTTGGCGACGTCGTTGGCCAGTTTGATGATCAGCTTGGCGTTGTGGTAGCTGGGCGCCGCCTTGCCGCCGAAGAATTTCACGCGCGGCATCCAGTCCCGCTCGGGGTGCGAGCGGATCTGGTCATAGAGCGCGATCGCTTCGAGGATGTTGAGCAGCTGCCGCTTGTATTCGTGGATGCGCTTGACCTGGATATCGAACAGCGCCGAGGGGTCGAGCTTGATCCCGAGCCGGTCGGCGACGAGGTTCGCGAGCCTTATCTTGTTCTGCCGCTTCACGCCGGCGAACTTCTCGCGGAAGGCAGCATCCTCGGCGAGCGGATCAAGATCGTTGATCGCCTCGATGTCGTCCATGAAGCGGTCGCCGATCGCCTCGCGGACAATCGAGGTCAGGCCCGGATTGCACTGGATGAGCCAGCGCCGCGGCGTGATGCCGTTGGTCTTGTTGTTGATGCGGTCGGGATAAAGCTTGTGGAGATCGGCAAACACCGTCTCCTTCATCAGCTCGGTATGCAGCGCCGAGACGCCATTGATCGAATGCGAACCGACGAAGGCGAGATTGCCCATGCGCACGCGGCGGTCGCCATTCTCCTGGATCAGCGAGATGCGGGCGATCTGATCGCCGGAGAACTGGTTGGTGGCTCGCGCTTCCAGCAGCACCTGCGCATTGATGGCGTAGACGATCTGCATGTGGCGCGGCAAAAGCCGCTCGAATAGCGGCACCGGCCAGCTTTCCAGCGCCTCGGGGAGCAGCGTGTGGTTGGTGTAGCCGAAGGTTCGCTTGGTGACGTCCCAGGCGAGGTCGAAATCCATGCCATGGACGTCCATCAGGAGCCGCATCAGCTCCGGCACGGCGACCGCCGGATGGGTGTCGTTGAGATGGATGGCCGCCTTGTCGGGCAGCGACTTCAGGTCGCCATACTGGCTGAGATGACGCTGGACGATGTCCTGCAACGAGGCGGTGGAGAAGAAATACTCCTGCCTCAGCCTCAGTTCCTGGCCGGCCATGTGTGAATCGGCGGGATAAAGCACGCGCGAAAGCGCGTCCGCCTTGTTGCTTTCGGCAAGCGCGCCGATGTGGTCACCGGCGTTGAACTTGTCGAGCAGGATCGGATCGATCGGCATGCCCGACCAGAGCCGCAGCGTGTTGACGCGCCTGGCGCGCCAGCCGGCGACCGGCGTGTCGTAGGCGACGGCCAGCACGTGTTCGGTCGGTTTCCAGACGTGGCGTTCGAGACGTCCGTCCTTCGAGGTGACCGATTCCACCGAGCCGCCGAAACCGACCTCGAAGGAGCGCTCGCGCCGTTCGAACTCCCACGGATTGCCGTGGTCGAGCCAGGTTTCCGGCAGCTCGACCTGCCAGCCACCCTGGATTTCCTGGCGGAACATGCCGTTGGCGTAGCGTATGCCATAGCCATGGGCTGGGATGTCGACGGTTGCCATGCTCTCCATGAAACAGGCGGCGAGCCGGCCGAGGCCACCATTGCCGAGGGCCGCGTCCGGCTCGAGGCCGGCGATCAGGTCGAGATCGACGCCAAGCGAGGCCAGCGCCTCGCGCATGTTCTCCATCAGGCCGAGATTGGAGAAGGCGTCGCGCATCAGGCGCCCGATCAGGAATTCGAGCGAGAGGTAGTAGACCCGCTTTTCCTGCTGATCGTAGGCTTCCTTGGTCGCCTGGATCCAGTGGTCGACAATGCGATCGCGCACGACCTTGATCGACGCGGTCAGCCAGTCATACGGGGTGGCGACGGTGGTGTCCTTGCCGACCCGGTATTTCAGCGACAGCAGCACCTCGTCGGCGAGCGTCTTGGGGTCGGGATTGTCGAGAGCGGGAGCTTCGGTCGTCATGGCGGGTGTCATATCGCCTCTCGTTCGGTTGGCCTGATCATACCGGCTTTCACCGTTCCTCCCAGCCTATTCTAGTGCATTGCAACATATCTTCAATCGATTTAGCCAGCGGTTCTGTCGGCACGTGTCAGTGGCAATGCAGCGCGATTACGCCGCCAACACCTCGGGCGGCGCCTTGGCGCCGGTCATGAAGGCCACGGCGTCGGACATTGTATATTGCTTGGGATCGATGACGGCGAGGCGACGGCCCAGACGATGGATATGGATGCGGTCGGCCACCTCGAAGACATGGGGCATGTTGTGCGAGATCAGCACGATCGGCAGGCCGCGCCGCTTGACGTCGAGCATCAGCTCCAGCACGCGACGGCTCTCCTTGACGCCGAGCGCGGCGGTCGGCTCGTCCATGATGACGACACGGCTGCCGAAGGCCGCGGCACGCGCCACGGCGACGCCCTGGCGCTGACCGCCGGAGAGCGTTTCGACCGACTGGTTGATGTTCTGGATGGTCATCAGCCCAAGCTCGGATAGTTTCTCGCGCGCGATGCGCTGCATCGCCGAACGGTCGAGCCTCCGCAGCCACTGCCCCACGACGCCCGGCTTGCGGATCTCGCGGCCGAGAAACATGTTGTCGGCGATCGACAGCGCCGGCGACAGCGCCAGGTTCTGGTAGACGGTTTCGATGCCGGCCATGCGCGCCTCGATCGGCGAGCGGAAATGCACCGGCTGGCCGTTGAGTTCGATCGCGCCGGAGTCCGGGATGACCGCGCCGCACAGCGCCTTGACCAGCGTCGACTTGCCGGCGCCGTTGTCGCCGATGACGGCGAGGATCTCGCCCGGCATCAGGTCGAAATCGGCATTGTCGAGCGCGACAACCCTGCCGTAGCGCTTGTTGAGACCTTTGGCTTGGAGAATGGGCTGTTGCGTGCTCATGCCGAAATCTTCCTGATCCACTGGTCGATGGTAACGGCGAGGATGATGAGGATGCCGACGGTGAACTCCTGCCAGAGCGAGTCGACACCGGCGAGTGCCAGGCCGTTGCGGAAGACGCCGACGATCAGCGCGCCGAACAGCGTGCCGACGATGGAGCCGCGACCGCCGAAGAGCGACGTGCCGCCGATAACCACGGCGGTGATGGCATCCAGATTGGCGGTCTGGTTGCCGAGCGGGCTCGCGGCGCCGATGCGGCCGATAAGCGCCCAGGCGGCGATGGCGCAGATGAAGCCGGCAAGCGTGTAGACGGCAATGAACACGCCGCGCGTGTTGATACCGGCAAGGCGTGCAGCCTCGTCGTCGTCGCCGGTCGCATAGACGTGGCGGCCGAAGGCAGTGCGGTTGAGCACGTACCATATGATGACCGCCGTCAGCATCATGGCGATAGTGCCGTAAGTCAGCACCGCGCCGCCGCCCAGCCTGATCGTGTGACCCAGCCATTGCAGCAGCGGCCCCGCCGCCTCGATGTCCTGCGCCCGCACGGTTTCGGAATGCGAGACGTAGATGACCATCGCGCCATAGACGCTCCAGGTGCCGAGCGTGACGATGAAGGGCGGCAATTTGATCACGGCGACGAGCACGCCGTTGATGAAGCCGCAAAGGAGGCCCGTGAGAAGCCCGATCACCAGGCTCAGTTCGACAGGCACCCCGACATTGACCGTTAGCCTGCCCATGATGATCGAGGACAGCACCATCATGGCGCCGACCGACAGATCGATGCCCGCCGTCAGGATGACCAGCGTCTGCGCGATGCCGAGGAAGGCGATGATCGAGACCTGCTGCAGGACAAGCGACAGGTTGAACGGCGCGAAGAAGCGATTGCCCGCCACGATCGAGAAGATCACGACGCCGATCACGAGGACGATGAACGGAATGGCCGTTGGGTATTCGTGCAGGAACCGTTGCAGGCTCTTAAGGCCCGAACCTCGCTCCTCGTCGAAACTCGCGACGGATTGGTCGCTGCCGCGAAGGCCGCGCTCGGCAGTGGCCGAGCCGGTTGCGTCGTCACTCATCTTCATCCCCTCCCAAGGAGCCCGTGCTTTCGGGAAAGGGCGGCCGGGGCCGCCCTTTCGGTGAGTTTAGTCCGTTATTGCGGGTATTAGGAAGGCATCAGCCCCAGCAAAGTTCCAGGCCCTTCTTGGTGTCGATCGATTCGACGCCCTTGACCGGCTTGTCGGTGATCAGCGTAGCGCCGGTGTCGAAGAACTTCTGGCCAGGTGTGGGCTTGGGCTTCTCGCCGGTCTTGGCGAATTTCTCGATCGCTTCCATCGCCATGGCCGCCATCTTCAGCGGATATTGCTGCGAGGTCGCGCCGATGACGCCGGCGGCGACGTTCTTGACGCCAGGGCAACCGCCATCGATCGAAACCACCAGCACCGAGCCGTCATCCTTGCCGGCGGCCTTGAGCGCCTGATAGCCACCGGCCGCCGCCGGTTCGTTGATCGTGTACATGACGTTCACGTCCGGACACTTCTGCAGCAGCGTTTCCATCGCGGTGCGGCCGCCATCCTCGGCGCCGCCGGTCATTTCATGGCCGCAGACGCGTGGATCTGTCTCGTCGCCATAATGCTTCAGGTCTTTGAACTCGATGCCAAAGCCCTTCATGAAGCCATGGTCACGCAGATAGTCGACGGACGGCTGGTTGGTGGCGAGGTCGAGGAAGGCGATCTTGGCGCTCGCGGCCTTGTCGCCGAGCGTGCCCTTGGCCCACTGACCGATCAGTTCGCCGGCTTTGAAATTGTCGGTGGCGAAGGTTGCGTCCGCGGCGTCGATCGGATCGAGCGGCGTGTCGAGCACGATAACCAGCAGGCCCGCGTCGCGCGCCTTCTTAATGGTCGGCACGATGGCGCTGGAATCGCTCGGAACGATGGCGAAGCCCTTGGCGCCGGCCGAGATCAGGTTCTCGATGGCCGCGACCTGGCTGTCATTGTCGCCATCGAATTTGCCGGCAAAGGTCCGCAGATCCAGGCCGAGTTCCTTGGCCTTGGCCTGCGCGCCCTCGCGCATCTTGACGAAGAACGGGTTGCCTTCGGTCTTGGTGATCAGGCCGACGATGTCGGCCGCGTAAGAGGCCGTGGCCATCGCGCCGTAAAAGGCAAGGCCGGCAACGGCCGCCCTCAGGATATTCCATTTACCCATGATTTCCTCCCAGTGAACCATCTCCGGCGCCGGCCAACCGGCACCCGCGCCCAACGAAGCTCTCCCAGCGTGAACGCCAGTCAAAAAAACACCAGTAAGCAACGCCTGTCAATAATTAAATCACTCTTATTTATTATTGACAGGCTTGCGTTGTTCCCTCATTCTGAACAAAAAGCATCGAGGGGAAACGACGGGAGGAACAGGGTGGAGACCGGCATTGCGAGGCACGGTTCGCCCGAAGCTTTGGAGAGCC
>JBFLWR010000288.1:0-5865 GCA_040755925.1 Pseudomonadota bacterium | reverse complement strand
CGCACACTCCGGTGCGGCCACCTATTCAGAGCATCGAAGCCTACCCCAGTAACGCCTGTAATATTAATTAGTATTTTACGGGAATACCTTGCCGACGCGAGTGATTCCCGCTGCTTGCGTAGGCGGTTCCTCTGCAGCAAAGAACGCGCTGTCCAAAAACGGCCCAAAAATGGCACTACATTTCCGGGATTTTCTCTCAGCTTGTCATAAACGCGCCACAAAGACCAAAATTTGAGCAGGCGCGGTTTATTATTTAGTCAATTCATGACGTGAGCATTTCACGCATATAGGAAATTGTGTGTTGCGCTGCAGCATTTTTTTGGTATCGTGCCGTAAACCATCCGTTCAACGTATGGAGCTTTTTGCATGAGGGACGTCGCCAAGTCGGCAAGCGCCGGATTTTCGCCAGCCGGCATCGATTTTCCACCCCCGATCGGCGGCCTGCTGAAGCGCAGTTTCGATATCGTCGGCTCACTGGCCGGCTTGGTCGCCCTCAGCCCGCTCTTCCTGATGGTCGCATTGCTCGTCAAGTTCTCCGACGGCGGCTCGATCTTCTACGGCCATAAGCGGATCGGCCGCGGCGGCCGGATTTTTGCCTGCCTCAAGTTCCGCACCATGGTCCAGGACGGCGAGCGGGTGCTTGCCGCGCACCTGGCCGCCAATCCGGAAGCCGCCGCCGAATGGGCCGCGACGCGCAAGCTGAAGAACGATCCGCGCGTCACGCGCGTCGGCCAGGTGCTGAGGAAGCTCAGCCTGGATGAGCTGCCGCAGATCATCAACATCCTCCAGGGCGACATGAGCCTCGTTGGACCGCGCCCGGTCGTCCGAGACGAACTCGAGATCTATGGCAGCGCCGCGGTCTATTACCTGAAGTCTCGGCCCGGCCTGACCGGACTTTGGCAGGTGAGCGGTCGCAACGACGTGTCCTACGACAGCCGCGTCGCCTTCGATCGTCACTATGTCGAAAACTGGTCGATGTTCGAGGACATTCGAATCATCGTGAAGACGGTGCCCGCCGTGTGGATGTCGCGCGGCTCCTACTGACCATCAGGCTTGCCCCGGACAATTTCGGGGCCGGCATCCGGCAGTGATCTCATCGGGCGGATGGGGCAAAGCGGATCGGAAACGTTCAGTTGAAAAAATACATCTTCGGACTGCCCCTCGCCTGCAGCCTCCTTGCCAGGGCGCCGGGCCGCTTCGCGGTCGCGGCGCTTGCCATGTCGCTTGCGGCGCCGCATGCCGCGGTGGCCGGCGACTATCGCCTGGGGCCGCTCGACAAGCTCAACATCCGTGTCGCCGAATGGCAGACGGTCGATGGCACGTTCCGCGACTGGTCGGCCGTCAACGGCGACTATTCGGTCGGGCCCGCCGGAACACTCTCGGTGCCGTTCGTCGGCGACATTCCGGCAGCCGGCAAGACCACGTCGGAAATCGCCGCGGCGATCGGACTTGCCCTGCAGCGCAAGCTGGCCCTTCCCGACAAGCCCGAAGCCTCGGTCGAAATGGCGCAGTTCCGGCCGTTCTATATTTCCGGCGAGGTGCAGAACCCCGGCCAGTTTCCCTTCGTGCCCGACCTGACGGTGCTGAAGGCCATCAGCATTGCCGGCGGTGTCCGCCGCAATGCCGACTATGGCCCGCAGCTCGGCAAGGACCTCGTCACCGCCAAGGGCAACTTCGACATTTACGACGACCAGCGCATACGTCTCCTCGTCAAACGCGCCCGCATCGACGCCGATCTCGCCGGGCAAACGGCCTTCGAGGTGCCGAAGGAGATCGAGGGCGATCCGAGGTTGTCGACCATCGTCGCCGACGAGACGGCGATCCTCACCTCCGACCGGAAGGCGCTGAAGCTGAAGCTGGACGCGCTCGACGATCTCAAGGGCGTGCTGCAGGCGGAAATCGAATCGCTGCAGAAGAAGATCGTCAACCAGCAAAAGCAGGTCGACCTGGCCGAGCAGCAGGCCGCCAGCATCGGCCCGCTGGCGCAGAAGGGCCTCGTCGCCAACGCGCGATTGCTCTCCTCGCAACAGACGGTCACGGACCTGCAGGGCAAGATCCTCGACTATGAGACGGCCATCCTGACCGCCAAGCAGTCGATCAGCAAGGCGACCCAAGACGCCATCGACGCCCAGAACACCCTGACCTCCTCGCTGACCGCCGACCGGCAGCAGACGGAGGCCGACCTGAACACGGCCGCGCTCAGGGTGGGCATGCAGAAAGGCCTGATCGCCCAGGCATCGGACCCCGAGACGACGGCCTCCATCACAGGCAGCCAGGAACCGAGCCTCCTCTACTCGCTGGTGCGCATTGCCGACGGCAAGACGAGCGAGATCGAAGCCAAGGAAGACACGCCCGTGGAACCGGGCGACGTGATCAAGGTGAAGCTGGCGCCGACGGCCAGCCAGTAACCTGCCGCGCCAGGCCTGCCCTGAACGCGGCCCGGGCGGCAGAGGCGGGAGGGCACAAGGAAGGCTCGCTCGCGCGGACGCGCGGGCGGCGAAGTGTTTGGACCGCTTGAAGGCATAAAATGCAGGCCGCCGCTCCGCGCCACGTCTACCTGAACCTCGACGCCATTCGCGGCGTGGCGGCGATCAGCGTGATGCTCTACCACTTCTCGCCGTTCCTCGCCGACGGCAAGGTGCTGCCGTCGAGCTATCTCGCCGTCGACCTCTTCTTCCTGCTCAGTGGCTTCGTCATCGCGCATGCGTATGACCGCAAGATCGAGAACGGCATGGGCTTCGGCAGCTTCCTGGCGATCCGGCTGATACGGCTTTACCCGCTCTACCTCGCCGGCACGCTGCTCGGTTTCTTCTACCTGCTGGTCAAGAACCGGCTGATGCCGGCGGAATACATGCCGATGTCCGAGATCGGCACGCAGCTGACGACCGGCATCTTCTTCATCCCGCTCGTCGGCGAGGCGTATCACACGATCTTCCCGCTCAACCCCGCCTCGTGGTCGCTGTTCTTCGAGCTGATCGTCAACATCGCCTATGTCGCCGTCTTCTTCCTGCTGTCCCGGCGCGTGCTGACCGCGATCATAGCCAGCAGCCTCGTGCTTCTGGTCGTCGCGACGGCGATCGCCGGCACGCTCGATTTCGGCATGACCGGCCAGACCATCATCAGCGGGCTGCCGCGCGTGTCGTTCTCCTTCTTCCTCGGAGTCCTGCTATGCCGCTCGCTGGCCGGCTACCAGGGCAGCCTTGGCTTCCTGCGGCGCGGCTGGTGGGTCGAAGCGGCGATCGCGCTGACGCTCGTGGTATTCGCCATCGCGCCCGCCGGCGGCGCTCGCGTCGCCTACGACCTCGCCTGTATCGTCCTGGTGTTTCCGGCCCTGGTCGTGACCGGCGCCATTGCGCCAACCTCCACGCGGCTGTCGGGCTTCTATGGCTGGCTGGGGCGGATATCCTACCCGATCTACATCATCCACACGCCGATGCTGATGATCATCGCCGGCGCCGGCAAGGCGGTGTCGATCGATCCGTTTGCACATCATCCCTGGTTCGGCATCGTCATGGCCGTCGCGGTCGTCGTCATCGCCGACATCGCCACGCGCATCTACGACGAACCGCTGCGGCGCTTCCTGCAGCGACAGATGCCGCGCTCGCGGGTGGCGGCTTAGGACAGCCCTTACCCTATCCCGTAGTCGTCTCGGCCTGATCCCCGTCAGACCGCCGCCGGCATGCGACCCCCGGCAGGCTTCTGTTCTTCGATCGGCACCGATCTCCGACGCGCCCGGGCGACTGGCGCCGGGCTAAGCCTGAACAGGCCATAGTAGACAATGAAAGAGGCCATGAAATAGGGCCCGAGCATCTCGACCTCGAAGAAGGAGCGGATCAGCATCAGCCCGATGGCGCCGGCAAGCACCACCGAATCCGCGCTCCACTCCCCGAACACCACCTTCGACACATGTCCGTAGAACGAGCGCAGGATGATCAGCGCCAGCATCGTCACGCCGACGAAACCGAGCTCGACCAGGGTTTCGACATAGGTGTTGTGAAAGTGGAAGCCGGTGCGGGTCGTGATATAGAACTCTGCCCACAACCGTTCCGGATCGGCAAAGCCCTGCAGCCAGTAGGCGGCATAGCCGTAGCCAAGCCAGGGACGCTCCATCGCCGCCGCCCAGCCCTGTTCCCAGAGATAGGTACGGCCCGTCAAGGTCGAGTCCTTGCCGAAGATGCCGAGCACAGCGTCCAGCAGGCCGAGGTTCAAAGCGGCCGCCACGCCGGCGACCAGCGCACCGGCGCCGACCACGAACAGCACGCGGCGGTAGCGGCGCGACAGGACCTTGCTCATGGTGAGCAAAGCCACGATGCCGAGGACCACCGGCAGGGAGGCAACGGATGTCGCGGAATGGGCGATCGCCAGCATGTAGACCGACAAGAGCATGATCGGGGCGGTCCAGACGAAACTCAGCAAGTTGCGCCGATAAAAGACGAGGAAGACGAGGCAAAGGAAGATGCCCAGCGAGGAAAAGAGGCCGACCTGGTTCTTGGAGCCGAAAGCGCCGACGAAGTTGACTGTGCCGTCGATCGTGTCGAGGGCGTAAGCGCCGACTTTCAGCGAATAGAGGAGGACGACGAAGGTGCCGATCAGCGCGCCGACCACCAGCGTGCGGACGCTGATGGTGCGAGCGGCGACGTAGGCGCAGAGAATATGCGAGAAATACTGCACCCCCGCCCGGGCGCTGATGCCGGCCGCCTGCGACCAGAACACCGAAAAACAGACATAGGCCGCGAAGAGCAGCGGCAGCCACGCATCGGAGAGATTGCGGGCGAAGCGCCGGTAATCGACGAGGAGAAGAGGCAGCCAGACGGCGTAGTACGCCAGGATCAGGACCTGGCCGAAATTGGACGAGTAGGCGAAGGCAAAGACCGAAACCATCACGGCAAAGACGCCGTAGGTTTCGTTCCTGTCCGGATCGATCAGAATGGATTTCGGAATCTTCATGCCGGATTTTTTGTCCGTTGAGCCTTCGATACCGGCACCAGCCAATGTGCGGCTTGGCCGGAATACATTGTGCACTGCAGCATAACCTATCGCCCTATCGCCGGCGGCTCAACCGGAAATGTTGCCGCGGGCGAAAGGGGCGGCCGTCGAGGGCTTCATCGCATGGCGAAAAGGCTGGAATGGGGCGACTGCCTCAGGGAGCCGCCGACCGCGCGACGGCGGCCTGGATCAGGCGGTCGGCCAGAATGGCGAGGAAGGCGATGGACAGGCCGGCGATCAGGCCCATGCCGGCATCCGCCTTGCCCAGCGCGACATAGACCGCCTGCCCGAGATCGCGCGTGCCCACAAGCGCCGCGATGGCCAGCATGGACAGCGCCGCCATGATCGTCTGGTTGAGGCCGAGCATCACAACGGGGAGCGCCAGCGGCAGTTTGGCCTGCAGCAGCGTCTGCGTTCGTGTCGCCCCCATCTGCTCGACCGCCTCGACCACGTCGGCGCGCACATGCCGCAGCCCATGCTCGACATAGCGGATGGGCGGCACGATGGCATAGAGCATGATGGCGATCAGCGCGGTGAACTCACCGACCTTGAAGAACATCAGCGCAGGTATCAGGAAGACGAATTGCGGCATGGTTTGCAGCGCATCGCATATCGGCTTCAGGATGCGCGAGACACGGTCGCTATGCGCCGCCCACACACCGAGCGCGCCGCCGACAAGCAGGCAAAGCAGCACCGCCACCGTGCAGAGGTAGAGCGACTGGACCAGTTGCGGCCACAGTCCGTTGACGAGGATGAGGGCGAAGCCGACGAGCGCGAAAAGGCCGAGCCGGATGCCGGCCACCTGCCAGGCAAGGAAGGCAAACGCGAGTATGAATACCGGCCAGGGCAGATCGAGAAAGCCGGTGTAAAGGACGAGAC
>JBFLWR010000287.1:0-3702 GCA_040755925.1 Pseudomonadota bacterium | reverse complement strand
CGAGGGATTTGAGGCTGATCAGGGCCATGTCGATTTTCTCTGGTCTTTGCCGACTTCTTTGTCGGAGCATGATCTTCCCGAAAACCGGTTCCCACTTTTCGGGATCATGCTCTGTCGGCGCAATGCACTTTGACGGTGCGTCGGCTAGCCATCAGGCCAAGCTCAACAGCACCACGAAGGGCAGACCAAAAATCGAAACGGGAAAAACCCGGACCGTCCCGGTCAGCCCTGCAAGCAAGCTCGCAGGGCGCAAATCGGGCCACGCTGACGATGGTGATAGTAGTTCACGCAGCCCTCCTTTCAGGATGTTCGTGTTGGGGATTGGGTACACCGGGGGCGGGTAGGAGGCAAGGGGCTGGGCGAGGTTGGCGGCCGCTATGGAGGCAGCGTCCCTTCGCGCCCCCCTCCGTCCTGCCAGCACTTCGATGTAGGGAACGCTACTGCCCCGGCCGTCCGGTCTTGCTCGGCCGGCGCTTTTGACGGCGCTCGTCGCCAGGGTCCTCGTAGGAGCCGATGCCGGCACGCTGGCGCACGACCGGCTTATCGGAATCGCCGCGTTCCTTCGCGCCCCCCTCTGTCCTGCCGGACATCTCCCCTACAAGGGGGGAGATTGGCTGGGGCTTGGTTGGCTTCTTTCCTTCAACCGGCTTTTCCGTCCGGCGCACCGTCATCTCGTCCAGCGAGTTCTTCTTGAACAGCGGCTTGGTGCGGTCGCCCGGAATGCCGAAGTCCGAACCATGCGCTTCGGAGGCCGATTGTTTCTTGAACAGCGAGCGCGAGACCGCTCCGGCAGGGGTCGTCATGTCGGTGCCAGGCCCCATGTCGTCGATCGATGGTTTTGCGAACAGCGGCTTCTTCGCCGGCACGGCGCCGTCCGCGCCCATCTCGTCGAGATGCGGCTTGCGGAACATGTTGGGCCGGGCAGCCTTGGCCGCCTCTTCGGTGGCGCGTGCTTCATCGAGCTTGCGGAAACGTTCCTGTTCCTCGGCCGTGCGATGTTTGGCAACGCCCTTGTTGTGCTTGCCCTTCTCTCGGCCTGAGGCAGGGCTTTGGCCCTCCACCTCGCGCGCCAGCGGGTCGTCGGAAATGGCAAGTTCCATCTCGCGCAGGCGCTTGATCTCGTCGCGGACGCGAGCCGCCTTCTCGAAGTCGAGATTGGCGGCGGCATCGCGCATCTGCTTGTCCAGCGCCTCGAGATGGGTTTTCAGATTGTTGCCGATCATCGCGCCGGCATCGTCGGTGAACTGCGAGATGTCGGCCCGCACGTGATCCTTCTCGTAGACCGAATCCAGGATGTCGGCGATGCGCGACTTTACCGATTCCGGCGTGATGCCGTTGGCGGCGTTCCATTCCATCTGCTTCTCGCGGCGGCGGTTGGTTTCCGCCATCGCCCGTTCCATCGAGCCGGTGATCTGGTCGGCGTAGAGGATGACCTTGCCATCGACGTTGCGGGCGGCGCGGCCGATGGTCTGGATCAGCGAGGTTTCGGAACGCAGGAACCCTTCCTTGTCGGCGTCGAGAATGGCAACGAAGCCGCACTCCGGAATGTCCAGGCCCTCACGCAGCAGGTTGATGCCGACCAGCACGTCGAAGGCGCCGAGGCGCAGGTCGCGCAGGATCTCGATGCGCTCCAGCGTGTCGATGTCGGAATGCATGTAGCGGACGCGGACGCCATTCTCGTGCAGATACTCGGTCAGGTCCTCGGCCATGCGCTTGGTGAGAACCGTCACCAGCGTGCGGTAGCCCATGCGGGTGGTTTCGCGGATCTCGCCGACGACGTCGTCGACCTGGGTCTTGGCTGGGCGCACCTCGACCGGCGGGTCGATCAGCCCGGTCGGGCGAATGACCTGCTCGGCGAAGACGCCACCGGACTGCTCCAGTTCCCAGCCGCCAGGCGTCGCCGACACCGCAACTGAAAGCGGGCGCATGGCGTCCCATTCCTCGAAGCGGAGCGGCCGGTTGTCCATGCAGGAAGGCAGCCGGAAGCCGTACTCGGCGAGCGTCGCCTTGCGGCGGAAGTCGCCGCGATACATGCCGCCGATCTGCGGCACGGTGACATGGCTCTCGTCGATGAAGATCAGTGCGTTGTCGGGCACATATTCGAACAAGGTCGGCGGCGGATCGCCCGGCTGACGTCCCGTGAGATAGCGCGAATAGTTCTCGATGCCGGCGCAGGAGCCGGTCGCCTCCAGCATCTCGAGATCGAAGCGGGTACGCTGCTCCAGCCGCTGCGCCTCCAGCAGGCGGCCAGCCTTTTCAAGCTCTTGCAGTCGGTGCTTGAGTTCTTCCTTGATGGACTTGATGGCCTGATTCAAGGTCGGCCGCGGCGTCACATAGTGCGAGTTGGCGTAGATCTTGACGCTCTTCAGTTCGCCGGTCTTTTGTCCGGTCAGCGGATCGAACTCGGTGATCGACTCGATCTCGTCGCCGAACATCGAGACGCGCCAGGCGCGGTCCTCGAGGTGAGCGGGGAAGATCTCGATGGTGTCGCCGCGCACGCGGAAGGAGCCGCGCACGAAATTGATGTCCTGGCGCTTGTATTGCTGGGCGACGAGGTCGGCAAGCAAGGCGCGCTGGTCTAGCCGGTCGCCGACCTGCATCTGGAAGGTCATCGCCGTGTAGGTTTCGACCGAGCCTATACCGTAGATGCAAGACACCGAAGCGACGATGATGACGTCGTCGCGCTCCAGCAGCGAGCGCGTCGCCGAGTGGCGCATGCGGTCGATCTGCTCGTTGATCGAGGATTCCTTCTCGATATAGGTGTCGGTGCGCGGGACGTAGGCCTCGGGCTGGTAATAGTCGTAGTAGGAGACGAAATACTCGACCGCGTTTTCGGGGAAGAACTTCTTGAATTCGGCGTAGAGCTGCGCGGCTAATGTCTTGTTTGGCGCCAGGATCAGGGCAGGGCGCTGCGTCTCCTCGATCACCTTGGCCATGGTGAAGGTCTTGCCCGAGCCCGTGACGCCAAGCAGCACCTGGGTGCGGTCGTTCTGGTCAACGCCCTCGACGAGGTCCTTGATCGCTGTCGGCTGGTCGCCGGCGGGCTGGAAATCCGACACCATCTTGATGGCGATGCCGCCTTCCGACTTCTCGGGCCGGGCCGGGCGGTGTGGCGTCCAGAGCTGGCCGTCCTTGTGCAGCGGATTGCCGGATTCGATCAGCGCCGACAGCGCCGCAACTGTGGCGGTCACGCCGCCCGACGAGACCGACTCGGCATCCTCCAGGCTGATGTCCAGGCCTGCCACCGGATTGAGGCCGGCGGCCGCGCGTTCCTTCGCCGAGGCCGCGCCGCCCATTGAGGTGCCGCGTGCCGTGCGTCCCGGCGCGGAGGAACGTTCGGGGATCTTCTTGGGGGCCTTTGACTTCGGCTGCTTTTCCGCCTCGCGTTCGATCTGCCCGGCCCAATCCGAGATCGAGCCGGTCAGCGGGGCGCCTTCGAAGTCGGCCTGCGGCGCCTCGGAAAAGCCGCCGCGTTGCAAGGGCTCGGCGGCGTCAAGGAAATCGGTCAGCGGGCTGCGCCGCTTCGGCGCGCCATCTTTCGCCGGCGAAGGCGTCTTCTTGTCAGGGAGTTTGGCCATGGCCCGAATATGGGAGGACTCGGTCGAAATGGAAAGAGCGGAGTGAAGGGGTGGACACCACTCGGGGCTGCTCCAGACACCAAGCGGGGAGGAGCAGCGGTTGGGCCCCAGTTTAAACGCCGGC
>JBFLWR010000286.1:0-16363 GCA_040755925.1 Pseudomonadota bacterium | reverse complement strand
CTCCTCGTTGACCCTATCCCAGACTTTCGAGGCGATGTCGCGATAGATCTTGGCTTCGGCGCCGTCAGGCTTGGATGCAACGACCGGCGCGCCGGCGTCCGAGCTCTCGCGAATGCCCATCTCCAGCGGCACTTCGCCAAGGAAGGTGACGCCGAGCCGCTCGGCCTCGCGGCGCGCGCCGCCATGACCGAAAATATCATAGCGCTTGCCGGTATCGGGCGCGAGGAAATAGCTCATGTTCTCGACGATGCCGAGCAGCGGCACGTCGACCTTCTTGAACATGTTGAGGCCCTTGCGGGCATCGATAAGGGCAAGATCCTGCGGCGTCGAGACGATGACGGCGCCGGCGAGCGGCACCTGCTGGGCCATGGTGAGCTGTGCATCGCCGGTGCCGGGCGGCATGTCGACGACCAGCACATCGAGGCTGCCCCATTCGACCTCGCGCAGCATCTGCGTCAGCGCCGACATCACCATCGGGCCGCGCCAGATCATCGGCGTCTCCTCATCGACGAGGAAGCCCATGGACATCACCTTGAGGCCGTAATTCTGCATCGGCTTCAGCACCTTGCCGTCGACCGTCTGCGGCCGGCCGTGGATGTCGAGCAGCCTCGGCATCGATGGCCCATAGATGTCGGCATCGAGAACGCCGACCTTCAGCCCGTTGGCGGCCAGGCCGAGCGCCAGGTTTACGGCGGTGGTCGACTTGCCGACGCCGCCCTTGCCTGAGGCGACAGCTATAATGGCGTCGATACCCGGCACACCGCGCTTGCCGTGGCTTTGCGAGGCCTGCGCCTGGGGGGTGAGACGTTGCGGCGCGGCCGGTGGCGCGGGCCGAGGCGCAGCTCTTTGCGGCACCGGCGCTTCCATGCCGCCGCCTTTCTTCTCCGCCGTCAGCGCGACCATCGCGCTCGCCACGCCGGGAATGGCCTTGACGACGCGCTCGGCGGCGGCGCGCAAGGGTTCCATCTCCTGCGCCCGGGCAGCCGGAACGGTGATGGAGAAAAAGACCTTGGAGTCGGCGATGAAAATATCGGAGACCATGCCGAGGTCGACGATGTTGCCGGTGAAGTCCGGCCCATTGACCGTCTTCAGCCGCTCGATGACGATTTCCTTGCTGACGGACATGGCTGGGTTCTTTCCTAGAGGCTTTGGCGCCTGAGATAGTGCAGTTTCCAGACGGAACCAAGCCATCTCATTGACGGGCTGACAGCCGGCCGCCGCTATGGCAGCCTCAGCGCATGATCGACAAGCTGGAATTCTTCATCGCCCTGGCCAAGGAAGAGCATTTTGGCCGGGCCGCGGAAGTCTGCGGCGTCACCCAGCCGACGCTGTCGGCCGGCATCAAGCAGCTCGAGGAGCAGCTCGGCGTGATGCTGGTGCTGCGCGGATCGCGCTTCCAAGGCCTGACGCCCGAAGGCAAGCAGGTGCTCGGATGGGCGCGCCGCATCGTCGGCGATTCAAGGACCATGCGCGAGGAGATGCGCGCGGCGCGGCATGGCCTTTCGGGGCGCATCCGCATCGCCGCGATCCCGACCGCCCTGGCCATGGTGGCGCGGCTGACGACGCCTTTTCGCGAGAAGCATCCGGGCGTCACCTTTTCGATTCTGTCGCGCACATCGATCGAAGTGCTGACGCTGCTGGGCAATCTCGACGTCGATGCAGGCATCACCTATCTCGACAACGAACCGCTGGGGCGGGTGACCAGCGTGCCGCTCTATGACGAGCGCTACCAGTTGATCACCGCGGTGGGGAACCCCTTCTCCGACCGCGACAATGTGACGTGGGCGGAGATCAGCCAGCTGCCGCTCTGCCTTTTGACACCCGACATGCAGAACCGGCGCATCATCGACCAGCATCTGGCGGATGCCGGCGTGCAGGTGCGGCCGACGCTTGAATCCAATTCGATGATCGTCTTGTTCTCGCATATCCGGACCGGCAAATGGTCGTCGATCATGCCGCTCAACCTTGCGGAAACATTCGGTTTTTCCGAGCCGATCCGCGCCATACCGATCGTCGAGCCGGATGCCAGCCACACCGTCGGGCTGGTGGCGGCGCCGCGCGAGCCGCACACGCCGCTGGTGCAGGCGCTGCTGGACGAGGCGATGGCGCTGGCAGACGATTTCCGCGCGCATCGCTAGGCTAGATCATGCGGACCGATCGTGCTTGATAGAGAATTTCTATCAAGCAACGAAACGGCTTTATTGATCTCGGAGGTTTCCTCTGATTTCGTAAGGACTTAGCGATATTGCGCCCTGCATATGTCGTTGCCCCAAAACCGCTCTATATTGGGATGACGTATGAGAGGGCCGCCACGACCAGGGAGGGCGCTGCATGACGGTGCAGCCTGCAAGTACCGAGATCGCGTCGCGCACTGCAGCGATCATCGAGGAGTTGAAAAGCCTCGAAGGCCCGTTGCTGCCGATCTTGCATGAGATCCAGGAAGAGTTCGGGCATGTGCCGCAGGCCGCGGTGCCGGTCATCGCCGACGGGCTGAACCTCTCCCGGGCCGAAGTGCATGGCGTCGTCACCTTCTATCATGATTTCCGAGCCCGGCCGGCCGGCCGGCATGTGCTGAAGCTCTGCCAGGCGGAAGCCTGCCAGTCGATGGGCTCGGACGCAGTCGCGGCCAAGATCAAGCAGCTGCTCGGCATCGATTTCCACGAGACTGCGCGCGACGGATCGGTTACGCTGGAACCGGTCTACTGCCTCGGGCTTTGCGCCTGCTCGCCGTCGGCGATGCTGGACGGTGAAGTGATCGGAAGGCTCGACGACGAAAAGATCGAAGAGATCGTCGCGGAGGTGCGTTCATGATCCCGCGCATCTACATTCCCGCCGATTCCGGCGCGCTGGCGCTGGGCGCCGAAAAGGTCGCCAAGGCAATCGAAAAAGAACTCAAGGAGCGCGGCGTCGAGGCCAAGATCGTGCGCAATGGCTCGCGCGGCGCCTATTTCCTCGAGCCTATGGTCGAGGTCGCTACCGCCGATGGTCGCGTCGCCTACGGGCCGGTTAAGCCCTCGGACGTCAAAAGCATGTTCGACAGCGGCTTCCTCAAAGGTGGCCATCACAAGCGTTGGCTCGGCTCTCCCGACAAGATCCCGTTCTTCGCCAAGCAGATCCGCCTGACCTTCGCGCGCTGCGGCATCAACGATCCTCTGTCGCTCGATGCCTACAAGTCGCTGGGCGGGCTCAAGGGCCTGCAGAACGCGGTCGCCATGACGCCGGCCGACATCGTCAAGCAGGTCACCGAATCGGGCCTGCGCGGCCGCGGCGGCGCCGGCTTCCCGACCGGCATCAAATGGAAGACGGTGCTCGATACGACCGCCGAGCAAAAGTACATCGTCTGCAACGCCGACGAGGGCGACAGCGCCACCTTCGCCGACCGCATGATCATGGAGGGCGATCCCTTCGTGCTGATCGAAGGCATGGCGATCGCCGGCATCGCCACCGGGGCGACCAAGGGTTTCGTCTATGTCCGCTCGGAGTATCCGCACGCGGTGGCGACGATGAACAAGGCGGTCGCGATCGCCCGCAAGGCCGGCGTACTCGGTCTCAATGTGCTGGGCTCGCCAAACGCGTTCGACATGGAAATCCGCGTCGGCGCCGGCGCCTATGTCTGCGGCGAGGAAACCTCGCTGCTCAACAGCCTGGAGGGCAAGCGCGGCGTGGTGCGCGCCAAGCCGCCGCTGCCGGCGATCCAGGGTCTTTTCGGCAAGCCGACGGTGATCAACAACGTCATCTCGCTGGCCTCGGTGCCGATCATCATGGACAAGGGCGCCGTCTACTACAAGGATTTCGGCCTGGGCCGCTCGCGCGGCACGATCCCGATCCAGATCGCCGGCAATGTCAAGAATGGCGGCCTGTTCGAAACGGCGTTCGGCCTTACGCTGGGCGAGATCGTCGACGATATCGGCGGCGGCACGGCGACGGGTCGGCCGGTCAAGGCCGTGCAGGTCGGCGGGCCGCTGGGCGCCTATTTTCCGCGCGCCCTGTTCGACACGCCGTTCGACTACGAAGAATTCGCCAAGCGTGACGGCCTGATCGGCCATGCCGGCATTACCGTGTTCGACGACACGGCCGACATGCTGAAGCAGGCGCGCTTCGCCATGGAATTCTGCGCCATCGAGAGTTGCGGCAAGTGCACGCCCTGCCGCATCGGCTCGACGCGCGGCATGGAGGTTCTGGACAAGGTCGCTTCCGGGATCGAGACGGAAAAGAACCTCGCTCTGGTCACCGACCTCTGCAACACGATGAAGTTCGGATCGCTCTGCGCGCTGGGCGGCTTCACGCCCTACCCGGTAATGAGCTCGATCACGCATTTCCCCGAAGATTTCAAGCCCGCGCCGGCGCGCGTGGCTGCTGAATAGGAGCTGGCAGATGAACATCAAGGCCGACTTCCCGACACTCATCGAAGAGATCGACTTCGGAACTCCGGAGTCGAGAGCGACCAAGCAGGTCACGCTCACCGTCGACGGGCAGAGCATCACCGTGCCGGAAGGCACGTCGATCATGCGCGCGGCGATGGAAGGCGGGGTGGAGATCCCCAAGCTCTGCGCCACCGACATGCTGGACTCCTTCGGCTCCTGCCGCGTTTGCCTGGTCGAGATCGAAGGCCGTGGCGGCACGCCGGCCTCCTGCACGACACCGGTCGGCGAAGGCATGATCGTACGCACCCGATCGGACCGGCTCGACGCCATCCGCCGCGGCGTGATGGAGCTCTACGTTTCCGACCACCCGACCGGGTGGAACGAGAAGGCCGGCACCGGCGCCAGCGAATTCGATGCTGTGGCGAAGTCGGTTGGTCTCGCGGAAAACCGCTACGGCGTCGAGGGCCGCAACCACGTCAAGGAAGAGGGTGGCGTGGCGCCCGGCCACGGCTCGCTGGCGGTCGACTACATCGCCCGCGACGAATCGAACCCCTATTTCACCTATGACCCGGCGCAATGCATCGTCTGCTCGCGCTGCGTGCGCGCCTGCGAAGAGGTGCAGGGCACCTTCGCGCTGACCATCGAGGGCCGCGGCTTCGAATCCCGCATGGTCGCCGGCATGCATGAGGATTTCATCGCCTCCGAATGCGTGTCCTGCGGCGCCTGCGTGCAGGCCTGCCCGACCGATGCGCTGCGCGAGAAGACAGTGCTCGAGAAAGGCATGCCTGAACGTTCGGCAGTCACGACTTGCGCCTATTGCGGCGTCGGCTGCTCGTTCAAGGCCGAGGTCAAGGACGACGAAGTCATCCGCATGATGCCGTATAAGGACGGCAAGGCAAACCACGGCCACTCCTGCGTGAAGGGTCGTTTTGCCTACGGCTACGCCACCCACAAGGATCGCATCCTGTCGCCGATGATCCGCGAGAAGATCTCCGATCCGTGGCGCGAAGTGACCTGGGAAGAGGCGATTGCCCACACCGCCAAGGAATTCCGCCGCATCCAGTATCAGTATGGACGCAGCTCCATCGGTGGCATCACCTCCTCGCGCTGCACGAACGAGGAGACCTATCTCGTCCAGAAGCTGGTGCGGCAGGGCTTCCGCAACAACAATGTCGACACCTGCGCCCGCGTCTGCCACTCGCCGACCGGCTACGGCCTCGGCCAGACCTACGGCACCTCGGCCGGCACGCAGGATTTCGATTCGGTCGAATTCACCGACGTCGCCGTCATCATCGGCGCCAACCCCGCCTCGGCGCATCCCGTCTTCGCCTCGCGGCTGAAGAAGCGGCTGCGCCAGGGCGCCAAGCTGATCGTGCTCGATCCGCGTCGCACCGAGATGGTGAAGTCGGCGCATATCGAGGCGGACTATCACCTGCCGCTGAAGCCCGGCACCAATGTCGCGGTGCTGACCGCACTGGCGCATGTCATCGTCACCGAAGGCCTGTTCAACGAGGCTTTCATCCGCGAGCGTTGCGACTGGGCCGAATTCCAGGACTGGGCTTCGTTCGTGGCTCTCCCGGAAAACAGCCCGGAGACGGTCGGCAAGCTGTCCGGCGTCGATCCCGAGCTGATCCGCGGCGCCGCAAGGCTGTACGCCAGGGGCGGCAACGGCGCGATCTATTACGGACTCGGGGTTACCGAGCACAGCCAGGGCTCGACGACCGTCATGGCCATCGCCAACCTTGCCATGGCCACCGGCAATATCGGCCGTCCTGGCGTCGGCGTGAACCCGCTGCGCGGCCAGAACAATGTGCAGGGCTCGTGCGACATGGGCTCGTTCCCGCATGAATTGCCGGGCTACCGCCACATCTCCGGTGAAGCGGTGCGCGACATCTACGAAAGCCTGTGGGGCGTGAAGCTCGACGACGAGCCGGGCCTGCGCATTCCCAACATGCTGGATGCCGCTGTCGACGGCTCGTTCAAGGGCATCTACATCCAGGGCGAGGACATCCTGCAGTCCGACCCCGACACCAAGCATGTCGCGGCCGGCCTCGCGGCGATGGAATGCGTCGTCGTGCACGATCTCTTCCTCAACGAGACGGCGAACTACGCGCATGTCTTCCTGCCGGGCTCGACCTTCCTCGAGAAGGACGGCACCTTCACCAATGCCGAGCGCCGCATCAATATGGTGCGCAAGGTGATCGAGCCGAAGGCGCGTTACGCCGACTGGGAGGCGACGCAGGAGCTTGCGCGCGCCATCGGCCTCGACTGGAACTACACGCATCCGTCGCAGATCATGGACGAGATCGCCAAGACGACACCGAGCTTCGCCAACGTCTCATTCGAGTTGCTGGATCGTGTCGGCTCGGTGCAGTGGCCCTGCAACGACAAGGCGCCGATGGGCACGCCGATCATGCATGTCGACGGCTTCGTGCGCGGCAAGGGCAAGTTCATCCGCACCGAATATGTCGCGACGGACGAGCGGACAGGCCCACGCTATCCGTTGCTGCTGACCACCGGCCGTATCCTGTCGCAATACAATGTCGGCGCGCAGACCAGGCGCACCGAGAATTCGATGTGGCATGCCGAGGACCGGCTGGAGATCCATCCGCACGACGCCGAAGTCCGTGGCGTGCGCGAAGGCGACTGGGTGCGGCTGGCTAGCCGTTCGGGCGAAACCACGCTGCGCGCGCTCATCACCGACCGTGTCTCGCCCGGCGTCGTCTACACGACCTTCCACCACCCGGACACGCAGGCCAACGTGATCACGACCGATTTCTCGGACTGGGCGACCAACTGTCCGGAATACAAGGTCACCGCCGTGCAGGTGGCGCCGTCCAACGGCCCGACCGACTGGCAGAAGGACTATAACGAACAGGCGAAGCAGAGCCGGCGCATCGCACCGCTGCAGGCGGCGGAGTAGTCTTGGCCGCGCGCCGCAAAGCGACGACGCAAATCTCGCGGCTGGCGCATCGCGCCAGCGGCACGACAGCCGCGAACCGCATGGTGCCGGAGGAGACGCCGGTTGCGCTTTCCTATGCCGGCACCACACATGCTGTGATGATGGCGAGCCCGGCAGACTTCGAGGATTTCGCGCTCGGCTTCTCGTTGACCGAGGGCATCATTTCCGACCCGCTGGAAATCGAGGCGATCGAGATCGAAGACCTCGGCGCGGGCATCGATATCCAGATCCGGCTGAAGGACAAGGCGAACACGCGCTTCCAGGCGCGGCGGCGCAGGCTTGCCGGACCGGTCGGTTGCGGCTTGTGCGGCATCGAATCCATCGAGGAAGCGATGCGCTCGGTCGATTTGGTTGGTGCGTCTCGACTTACGCTTCAGACGGAAGACATCACGAGTGCCGTCCGGCTCCTGTCTAAGGTTCAGCCGCTGCACACCGAGACCGGCGCGGTGCACGCGGCAGGCTTCTACGTTCCCGGCAAGGGCATCGTCATGGCGCGCGAGGATGTCGGCCGCCACAATGCCCTGGACAAGCTCGCCGGCGCGCTGGCCAAGGCCGGTATCGCCGGCGCTAGCGGCGCGGTCGTGGTCACTTCGCGCGTGTCAGTCGAAATGGTGCAGAAGACGGCCGCCATCGGTGCCGCGGTCATCATCGCCGTCTCGGCGCCGACGGCGCTCGCCATCCGCACGGCCGAAGTGGCCGGGATGACACTCGTCGCGCTGGTGCGCGGCGACGATTTCGATATTTTCACCCACCCGGACCGGGTGGTTTCCGGAGTTACCCAGCATGTCGCATGATGAAGACCACATCACCAGCACCAGGGAGAAGCTGGTGCGCATGGCCAACCAGATCGCGACCTTCTTCCATTCGAAGCCACGCGAGGAAGGCATCGCCGGCGTCGCCGAACACATCAACAAGTTCTGGGAGCCCCGGATGCGGAGGCAGTTCTTTGAGCTGCTGGATGGCGACGCCGAGGATTTCGACGAGCTCGTGATCGCGGCTTCGGCCAGGATAAAGCGGCCCCAGACGTCCGAACAGGCCGACAAGAGCCTCGGCTATGTGCGGCCCGCGGAAGCCGAGGGCGTATCGTCGCAGAAGTGACGCGACGACCGGCCATCCAAAGGCATTACATTTCCACTCGCTAAAGTTCCGATGCGGTAACGGCCGCTTTCTGCTATGCTGTGGCAGAAATCGTCTGGCCGGGCGGAACATTGCGTGAGGCCGATCGAGACCCGATACGCCCGCAGCGGCGATGTGCGGATCGCCTATCAGGTGGTCGGCCAGGGTGCGTTCGATCTGGTCTTCGTGCCGGGCTTCATCTCGAATCTCGACCTGCATTGGGAAGACGAAGGCTATAGCCGCCTGCTGAAGCGGCTCAGCGCCTTCTCGCGCCTGATCCTCTTCGACAAACGCGGCACCGGCCTATCCGATCGCGTCGACGCGCGCGAACTGCCCAGCCTGGAGACCCGTATGGACGACGTGCGCGCTGTGATGGACGCCGCAGGCAGCGGCCGCGCGGCGATCCTCGGCGCCTCGGAAGGCTCGCCGATGGCCATGCTGTTCGCCGCCACCTATCCGCAGCGCACGCGCGCGCTGGTGCTCTATGGCGGCTATGCGCATTTCCACAAATGGGTGATGCCACCGGACAAATTGGAAGCCTTCATCGAAACGGCGGAAACGGCGTGGGGGACCGGCGCCACTTTGCCTGGTTTCGCGCCGGGCCGGGTGGACGACACGCATTTTGCACAGTGGTGGGCGCGGTTCGAGCGGCTGTCGGCCAGTCCGACGGCAGCAGTGGCCCTTGCGCGGATGAATGCCGGCGTCGATGTGCGCGACATCCTTGCAACGATCAGTGTGCCGACGCTTCTGATCCATCGCCGCAACGACGCCCGCGTCGATCCGGACGCCAGCCGATACCTGGCCAGGAACATCCCTGGCGCCCAGTTGCTGGAAATCCCCGGACGGGACCATCCGATCTGGACCGGCGATGTCGATCGCGTGGCCGACCTGATCGAGGAATTCCTGACCGGCGAGCCGGCCGTGGCCGATGTCGAACGCGTGCTCGCGGCGCTGCTGGTGACGCGCATCTACGACACGGCGAAGCTCGGCGATCGCATGTGGATCGAGCGCGGCCAGCGCTTCCAGGAAAGCTGGCGCATGCTGGTCAGCCGCCATGGCGGGCGTGTCGCCGGGGTGCATGGCGAGTTGATGGTCTCGCGTTTCGACGGACCGGCGCGCGCCATACGCTGCGCGGCCGCGCTGCGCGAGGCGGCGCAGCAGATCGGGGTGGCGAGCGCGCAGGGAGCGCATGTCGGCGAGATCGAGTTGCGTGGTCCGCCGATAGGCTTGACGGCGCGTGTGACCATGCAGCTCGCGGCCCATGCCGGGCGCGGCGAAATCCTCGCCTCTCGCCTGGTTGCCGATCTCGCCGTCGGTTCGGGCCTGCATTTCGTCGATGCCGGCCGCATCGATCTCGATGAGATGGACGAGCCGCTGCCGGTGGTGCAGGCGACGTCCGAACAGCATCTTGAGCCGGCCTGCCGGCCCAAGACCAAGCCGGCGGAGCCAGCCACACTGACGGCGCGGGAAAGCGAGGTGGTAAACCTTATTGCCGACGGCAAGAGCAATGCTGCTATCGCGGCCGAGCTCAGCCTCAGCGAGCATACGGTGAAGCGGCACGTCGCCAACATTTTGCTGAAGCTCGATCTGCCGTCGCGAGCGGCGGCGGCGGCCTTTTCGGCAAGGCATGCTGGCCCGGACGGGCCATGAGAGCCATGGCGCTTTTGGGCGAAGCGGCCGAGGTGCGTTAAGCGGTACGAATCCATCCCATGCAGGCCAGGCGATATCGCCGCGAAGGCACTGCGAACGGAGGATGAAATGCTGAGACTGAATAGTAAGACCGTATTGCTCGCGATTGCGGCCGGCGCATTGCTGGCCGTCGCTCCGGCACGGGCCGAAGATGCTTCGGCCACCGCCGCCTACAAGGACATCCAGGCCACGCTTGGCTCGGTGCCAGACATGTTCAAGACCTTGCCGGACGTCGCCGTCGCCGGCGCCTGGGCGGAAATCAAGTCCGTGCAGCTCAACCCCAAGACCGCGCTCGACGGCAAGACCAAGGAGCTGATGGGCCTTGCGGTGGCCTCGCAGATCCCCTGCCAGTACTGCATCTATTTCCACACGCAGGCCGCCAAGCTCAACGGCGCGACCGACGAGGAGATCAAGGAAGCGATAACGATGGCGGCGATCGTTCGCCATTGGTCGACGATGCTCAATGGCAGCCAGGTCGACCTGGCGACCTTCAAGAAACAGACCGACCAGGTGTTCGAGGCCGTCAAGGCCAAGTCGCAATGACATGATCCTGCCCGGCGATGAGCGCCGGGCAGCGCCTCAACCATCAACCGCCCGATCAGGAAGACGGGCACGCGGAGGATGACATGTTGACCAAGACACAAGCAGTGGACGGCGCGGCGATCAGGAAGGCGATCGAGGGCCGTGACGGCAAGATGCTGTCGAGCTTCTACGCCGACGATGCGCTGGTGCGGGTGATCGACCGCAACAATCCGCCGAGCAAGCCGCGCGAAATCCGCGGCCGCGCGGCGATCAGCACCTTCTGGGACGACATCTGCAGCCGAGCGATGACCCACAAGGTGGACACCACCATCGCCGAGGGCGACAGCCTCGCCTTCACCCAGGCCTGCGCCTACCCGGACGGCACAAGAGTGTTCTGCGCGGCGATGCTGGAGCTGAAGAACGGCCGCATCGCGCGGCAGACCGTCGTGCAGGCCTGGGACGAGTAAACCGAGCGCAATCGTGGAGGAGAAGGAAATGTTCAGCGCCAGATGGCAGATCGACGCCAAGTTCGGGCACAAGCAGACCGTGCTCGACCTGATGCGCAGATGGGAGCGCGAGATCGGCGCGCAGGTCGGCATCGCCGAACTGAAGTTCCAGATCATGACCGGATCGATCGGGGCGCGCGAGGCGACGATCGAGACACATCACCAGGTCGAAACGCTGGCCCAGCTGGAGGAGTTCTTCGCCAAGATCGGCAAGCTCGACGCGCACGCCAAATGGGGCAAGGAGATGGAGCCCTATGTGGTGTCGGGCACCAGCCAGTGGCAGATCTTCCGGGTTGTGGAGTAGCGGCCTTACTTCTCCTCCTTGCGAAACTGCTCCAGCGGCGGTCCCGCAAGGGGGAAGGCGAGGTCAGCGACCTACATCAGGCCGAGTTGTTTATAGAACCCCAGAGCGTCGTAGTAGTCGCTCTGGGTGGCGATCTTGCCGTCCTTGATCGAGAACATCGAGGCGCCGGTGAAGGTGAATTTCTTGCCGGTCGCGGCCGTGCCGTCGCCCCAGGCGCCGGTGTTGGTGCCGGAAAATTCCCATTCGAACGAGACGCGGTCGCCGTCCACGACCGGCTTGCCCTTCATCGCCCAGACAGCGTCCGGAACGGCCTTCAGGAAATTGTCGATGACGCCGGTCTTGGCGGCGTCCTTGCCGGCGACCGGCTTGCCCACTGACGCATCGTAATAGGTGACGTCGTCGGCGAAGTAGCCGGCGGCCTTGGTCGAATCATGCGCGTTCCAGGCCGCGACGTAGGCTTCGACCACCGACTGCGCGGTATCGGCGGCGAATGATGGCGTCACGGCAAAAAACGTGGCGGCGATGGCCGCGGATGTCAGAAACTGTCGACGCTGCATTGTCTTCCTCCCTCTTGGTTGAATGCTTGCCTTTCCTATCCGTGCGCCACCATCACATGGCGGACGGCAGTGTAGTCTTCCAGCGCGTAGAGCGACATGTCCTTGCCGTAGCCGGACTGTTTGAGGCCGCCATGCGGCATCTCGTTGGTCAGCATGAAGTGGGTGTTGATCCAGGTGCAGCCATATTGCAGGCGGGCAGCCGTCGCCATGGCGCGCGAGACGTCCTTCGTCCACACCGAGGAGGCAAGGCCGTAGTCGCTGTCGTTCGCCCAGTTCACCGCTTCGTCGACGTCGGAGAAGCGGGTGATGGAGACGACAGGCCCAAAGACCTCACGGCGCACGATCTCGTCTTCCTGCAGCGCGCCGGCGACGACTGTCGGCTCGTAGTAGAAGCCTGAGCCCTCTCCCGGCTTGCCGCCGGTGGTGATCTCGATGTGCTTCAGCTCGGTGGCGCGCTCGACGAAGCTCGACACGCGGTCGCGCTGTCGCCGCGAGATCAGCGGCCCGATCTCGTTTTCGGTGTCGTCGGCCAGATTGTACTTGATGGTCGAGACCGCCGAGGAAAGGTCGGCGACGAGCTTGTCGTAGACCTTCTTGCCGGCATAGATGCGGCAGGCGGCGGTGCAGTCCTGGCCGGCATTGTAGTAGCCGAAGGCGCGCAGGCCGGCGACGACGGCGCCGAGGTCGGCATCGTCGAAGACGATGACCGGCGCCTTGCCGCCAAGCTCCAGATGCGTGCGCTTGACCGACCTGGCGGCCGCCTGCAGCACCTTCTTGCCGGTGGCGACGTCGCCGGTGATCGAGATCATATTGACCTTGGGGTGGTTGATCAGCGCGTTGCCGACGCTGTCGCCGCGGCCGAGCACGACATTGACGACGCCTTCGGGCAATATTTCGGCGAGGATCCTGGCCAGCTTCAACGCCGTCAGCGGCGTCTGCTCGGACGGCTTGAAGACGACGGTGTTGCCCCCGGCGATGGCCGGCGCCAGCTTCCAGGCCATCATCATCAGCGGATAGTTCCACGGCGCTATCGAGGCGACGACGCCGATCGGGTCGCGCCGCACCATCGAGGTGTGACCGGGCAGGTATTCGCCCGCGACCTGTCCGGGCATCGAGCGCACCGCGCCGGCGAAGAAGCGATAGCAGTCGACGATCGCCGGGATCTCGTCGTTGAGCGCGGCATTGATCGGCTTGCCGCAGTTCAACGCCTCGAGCGCGGCGAACTCCTTCGCCTCGGCCTCGATGCGGTCGGCGATCTTGAGCAGGTAGCCGGAGCGCTGCGCCGGCGTGGTGCGCGACCACGTTGCAAAGGCCTTTTCGGCGGCAGCTACGGCCGCCTCGATCTGCGCGGGGCTCGCCTCCGGAAGGTTGAGAATGGTCGCCCCGGTCTTCGGATTGAGGATCGGCTCCTCCGTTTCGGTGCCCTTCTCGAACTTCGAGCCGATCAGCATCTGGGTGTCCATGGATGTCACTCCCTAATCATTCCGTTATTTGCCCGAACCGGCGATCTGGTCGCCGTCGCGGGTCAGGTAATAGGCAAAGAGGATCGGCAGCAGCGTCACCAGCACGACGACCATGGCCACGACATTGGTGACCGGGCGCTGGCGCGGGCGGATCAGTTCCTCGAGCATCCAGATCGGCACCGTCTGCTGCTGGCCGGCGGTGAAGGTGGTGACGATGACCTCGTCGAAGGACAGCGCGAAGGCCAGCATGCCGCCGGCAAGCAGTGCCGTCGCGATGTTGGGCAGCACGACATGCCTAAAGGTCTGGAAGCCGTCGGCGCCCAGGTCCATCGAGGCCTCGATCATCGAACCGGAGGTGCGGCGGAAGCGGGCGACGGCGTTGTTGTAGACGACAACCACGCAGAAGGTGGCGTGGCCGAGCACGATCGTCCAGAACGAGAACGGGATGTCGGCGAGCGCGAAAGCCGACCGCAAGGCGATGCCTGTGATGATGCCGGGCAGCGCGATCGGCAGGATGACCAGCAGCGAGATCGCCTCGCGGCCGAATAAGCGGGTCTGCGAAACGGCCGCGGCGCAAAGCGTGCCCAGCACCAGCGCGATCGAGGTCGAGATCGCGGCGACGCGGACCGAAAGCGACAATGCTGCCCAGACGTCGGGCCGGTTCCAGGTGACGGCGAACCACTGCGTGGTCAGTCCCGGCGGCGGCCAGACGAAGCTCTTTTCTTCCGTCGTGAAGGCGTAGACGAAGATCAAAAGGATCGGCAAATGCAGGAAGAGCAGGCCGCAGGCGGCGGCGATCTTCAAGCCGAGCGGAGCGCGTTGGCCACGGTCAGAGCGCATCGAAAGCCCCCATGCGCTTGGCGCCCCAGAGGTAGAAGCCCATGATGACGATGGGCACGACGGTGAAGGCGGCGGCCAAAGGGATGTTTCCGGCGGTGCCCTGCTGCGAATAGACGGCCTGGCCGATGAACAGGCGCGACGTGCCGATGATCGCCGGGATGATGTAGTCGCCAAGCGTCAGCGAGAAAGTGAAGATCGAGCCGGCGACGATGCCTGGCAGCGCCAGCGGGAAGAGCACATTGCGGAAGGTCTGGCCGGGCGAGGCGCCGAGATCCGACGAAGCCTCGACCAGATTGCCGGGCACACGCTCCAAAGCCGCCTGAACGGGGAGGATCATGAAGGGCAACCAGACATAGACGAAGACGATGAAGGTGCCGGTGAAAGACACCGACAGCGAGTTGCCGCCAACGATCGGTAGCGACAGCCAGGCATCGAGCAGCCACGACAGGCCGAGCTTGGCGAACAGCCAGGTGAGGATGCCCTCCTTGGCGAGGATCAGTTTCCAGGCATAGATCTTGACGAGGTAGCTCGACCATAGCGGCAGCATGACGCCGAGATAAAACAGCGCCTTCCAGCGGCCGCGCGCATAGCGCGCCGCGTAATAGGCAATGGGGAAAGCGACGACCGCCGAAGCGAGCGTGACGAGTGCCGCCATCGTCACCGTGCGCAGGATGATGTCGAGATTTGCGGCCTGGAACAGGTCGCCATAGGTCTTCAGCGTGAATTGGCGATTGATGAGGCCGGAGAACTCGTCGATCGAAAAGAAGCTCTGCGCCAGAAGGGCAAACAGCGAGCCGATATAGACGATGCCGAGCCACAACACCGGCGGCAGCAGCATCAGCAGCAAGAGCAGTTTCGGCCGGCGCCAGAAGAGGTCGGAGAGCGTGCCGCGCATGCCGCCGCTGCCTTGCAGGATGGCGGGAGCGCTGGCGCGCGGCATGGCGGCCTCGAGGCTCATGCCGGCTCATCCATCAGATGCAGGCT
The DNA here is from genome assembly GCA_040755925.1 of Pseudomonadota bacterium. Taxonomy (GTDB): domain Bacteria; phylum Pseudomonadota; class Alphaproteobacteria; order Rhizobiales; family Rhizobiaceae; genus Mesorhizobium. Next base: position 1,056 of record JBFLWR010000286.1, on the reverse strand, counting down.
TTCCCGATTGAAGGTAAGCATCACCGCCTCGCCTTCCACCGGCAGCGCCGCGCCGGCAGGCACGACCGCGTGCAGCCTCAGCCCGTCGGCATCGAGGGCCAGCCTCGTGGTGGCGCCGAGATAGTTCGTGCCGACCACGCGGGCGGCAACGCCGTCACCGCTGGCTGCACGCGAAACACGGATGGATTCAGGGCGCAGGCTGCCCCAGCGTTGCTGGCCGGAATAGCGCTGCACGAAATCCGGCGGCAGCACGTTCGACGAGCCGACGAAATCGGCGACGAAACGCGTCCTGGGCCGCTGGTAGATATCCTCCGGAGTGCCAACCTGCATGATCCTGCCGTCGTTGAAGACGGCTACGCGGTCGGCCATGGAGAGCGCCTCGCCCTGGTCGTGGGTGACGAAGACAAAGGTTATGCCGAGCGCCTTCTGCAGCGACTTCAGCTCTTCCTGCATGTTCTCGCGCAGCTTGAGGTCCAGCGCGCCGAGCGGCTCGTCGAGCAAAAGCACCTTGGGCTGGTTCACCAGCGCGCGGGCAAGCGCGACACGCTGGCGCTGGCCGCCCGAGAGCTGGCCAGGGCGGCGCGCACCGTAGCCCGGCAGTCGCACCAGCGACAACGCCTCCTCGGCCGCCTTCAGCCGCTCGGCCTTGCCGATACCCTTGACCATCAACCCGTAGGCGACGTTGTCCAGCACATTGAGGTGCGGGAACAGCGCGTAGTCCTGGAAGACGGTGTTGACGTTGCGGCGATAGGGCGGAACGCCCTCGGCGCGCTCGCCGAAGATGGAGATCGATCCCGCAGTCGGCTGCTCGAAGCCGGCGATCAGCCGCAGGCAGGTGGTCTTGCCGGAACCGGACGGGCCGAGCATGGCGAAGAACTCGCCCGGCACGATCTCAAGGTCGACGGCGTCGACGGCGCGCACGCTGCCGAAATGGCGCGAGACTTGTTTGAAGGAAACGGCAGAGGTCATGGGCTGTCAGTCAGTTGTCGGGTCGAACAAAGGCGAGTTCGCGCGACGCCTACCTTCCCGGTCGGAAGGTCGCGCCGAAGCCGCGGG
>JBFLWR010000285.1:0-18924 GCA_040755925.1 Pseudomonadota bacterium | reverse complement strand
CGCCAGACCCGAAAGCAGGGCCGCCGTCAGGGCGAAGCCGCGAAAAGCGGTTTTGCGCTCCACGGTAATTGCGTTCATCTTTGTCCTCACTGCCGCAGCGCCGTCAGTCCGTTCCCTCTCCGAACCGGCTCGAATGCATAAACAAAAAGGTGGCGGCGATTCCGCATCGCGCCACCCTCGGTATCCTTCGAAAAGGACGAAAAATAGGCGTTATGAGCGCGGCGAGCGCGATGCGCCGGCAGCACCAGCCGGAGCCGGGCGCGGGGTCATCGGCAGCAGGCCTTCGCGCTGAGCGCGCTTGCGGGCCAGCTTGCGGGCGCGGCGCACGGCTTCAGCCTTTTCACGGGCACGCTTCTCGGACGGCTTCTCGTAGTGGCCGCGCATCTTCATTTCGCGGAAAATGCCTTCGCGCTGCATCTTTTTCTTCAGCGCGCGAAGCGCCTGATCAACATTGTTGTCGCGGACGAGTACCTGCACGTGCAATCCTGTCTTCGGGTTTGAAATCTACAGGCTAGCGGCCATAGCCGCCATGCCTCCGCGGCGGGTTGCACCGCGAATTGTGGCGGCTGATACCAGAATCAAGCCGTCATGTCCACCGTTGATTGCTGCAAGCGACGATCAAAAGAAGGAGCGCGCCGCGGTGATGTCCGACCGCGCTAGGCGGTGGCCAGATGGAGGCGGGCGAAATCCTCGAAAAACTCGCCGTAGTCGCAGGTGATTTCCTCGCCGGCCGCGATGTCGCGAACGGCGGTGGCGCCGCCATATTGGGAGAAATCGGTGTTCGGCCGCTCGGCATGGTTCATGAAGCGACCATTGTCGACCTCATAGACCATGAAGCCCGGCTTGTCGGGGCTCGGATAGGCGTAGCGGTCGAGCAATTCACGCAGATGCGGTGGCGCCGCCTCGTATTTCTCCATCGCAATCAGCCGGTCGAAATCCGGATCCAGCCGCCAGATCGTGGCGCCCTTGCGGATTGGCTCGGCGGCGAAAACGCCGACGCCCTCGATAGCGCTCTGGGCGACATAGGTTCTGATCAGCAGCATCTTTGCGATCCGGTTTCGACGGGAAACCAAAATCGTCAAATCGGACCGGAATGCAAGGCCGCATATCGTCATTTCAGCGGATGGGCATGGTTGCAGTCCGCCAAAAGGTCACGTCCGGTTGATCGACACGCTGCCATCGGCGAACAACGCCGTGTCGGTGGTGAAGCTCGGTGCGTGCGACGCGAGATAGAGCGCCGAGCGGGCGATCTCTTCCGGCTGGGCCATGCGCTTCAGGGCATGGATGCCCTCGACGAAGGCGCGGGCCTCGGGCGTGGTGGTCGTGGCGCCGGGGTGTCGTTGACGCGCGGCCGGCAGCGCGCTACCAAGAAAGCCTTCAGACTTTGCGGGTGGACGCGCCACCCATTCCAATGACCCCTGAAAACATAGTGAGCAAGTTGCTCGCCCCCGATTTCGAGGGCGACAGCAAGTTGACGTTCGCTCTTCAATCGGAACTCAAACCTCCGGCCGCTACTTGGGTCCGGCAACCTTCACACTCAGGCGGCCGCCGCCTTCCTGGTGGCCGAAGCCAATTCCAGAATAAGTTACAAGATGAATTGCGTCGTGGCGGAAATCGCCAATCTGCTCGACAGCGAATCTTCGGGCATCCGGTTCGATGCAATCGAAGCGCTTGGACGCTGTACCACCCCGGCCGACGGCGCCATTCTAGGCCGCGTGATCCTGCGGCTCGATGATGACCATGCCGGCGTTCGATGGAAAGTCGTCCAATTCATCGGCCTCGCCGAGCGCTGGCAACTGCAACTCGCTGTGGAAAATGCCGCCGCGCTGCGTCCGAATTCTGTCTTCAAAACTCTGGTCAACGCTTATGGTCGTTATGTCATGCCGCGCGCCAGAGACCTGCCGCGATTGCTGGAGCATCCGGATGCGTTATTGCGGCGCTTTGCGGCAGCATTGGCTATCAGGCCACGCGACGTGATCATCGAGCGCTTCGTGGCTATGGCGGAGCAGTCGCACGATGCGGAAATTCGCAAAATCGCAGCCGATTGCCGCAAGGGTTTTCTGCGACCCACCTATGCAATCGGGCCGTCTACATTGCTCAGGCAACGCAAGCCATCTGCCTGACCCACCGGATCGGTACTGGCCCTGTTTCGGCTCGACCTATTGCTTCAACAACCACCTGAGACGGTCGAGCGAAAACGCGTAGCTGATGATGACGAGCAGTGCGACGATCCTGCCGGTGGTGGTGAAACCGGCGGCATAAAATCCGCCGACGCCGCAGAACAGGATGACCAGTTCAAGCACCAGCCGCATGCTGCCCGGCACCGGCACCGGCGCCCGACCTGATCGGCTCGGGTCCTTGGGCACGGCGAAGGTGCCCCACAGTACAGCCGCCAGCAGCGGCAAGGCGCCAGCGAGAATCCAGCGCCAGAACCCGGCCGAGAGGCTCCAGCCCGCCATACCGAGACCGAGCAGCGCCGCGAGTTCGAGCAGAAAGCGTAAGGTCAGATTCCACCAGGCGTTACCCATCGTCGTCCCCGAATCCTCGAATCTATCCTTGGATCGGCGAGTGTTGCCGAACGCGGCTCTGTCGGCCAGCTGAAAGCATCTTTCGCGACGGCGCAAAGCGGCAAGCGCCGTCGCAAACAGCGCAAGGATGACATCGCGGTTTCGCTAGTGATACACCTCGCGTGACGGGAAAGGCCCGAACGACATCCGCGATTTTTGGCGCGAGGCTTAACGTGAAGAAATACTCGGTATTCGCCATTGCCCGCGAGGCCATGCGCGGCCACAAGGGCTGGGAAGAGCAGTGGACCTCGCCTGAGCCGAAGAAGGAATACGACGTCATCATCGTCGGCGCCGGCGGCCATGGCCTGGCGACGGCCTATTATCTCGCTGCCGAGCACGGCATCACCAACATCGCGGTGCTTGAAAAAGGCTGGCTCGGCGGCGGCAACACCGGCCGCAACACCACCATCATCCGCTCCAACTATCTCTATGACGAAAGCGCGGGCATCTACGACCATGCGCTGAAGCTGTGGGACGGGCTCAGCCAGGAGCTCAACTACAACGTCATGTATTCGGCGCGCGGCGTCATGATGCTGGCGCACAACGTGCATGACGTCCAGGTGTTCAAGCGCCATATCCATGCCAATCGCCTCAACGGCATCGACAATGAATGGCTGACGCCGGAGCAGGCGAAGGAATTCTGCCCGCCGCTCAACATCTCCAAGGACGCGCGCTACCCGGTGATGGGCGCCGCGCTCCAGCGCCGCGGCGGCACGGCGCGCCACGACGCCGTCGCCTGGGGCTATGCGCGCGGCGCCTCGGCGCGTGGCGTGCACATCATCCAGAATTGCGAGGTCACAGGCATCAAGCGCGCTGCCAACGGCGCGGTCAGCGGCGTCGAGACGACGCGCGGCTTCATCGGCGCCAAGAAGGTCGGCGTCGTCGCTGCCGGCCATTCCTCGGTGATCATGAACATGGCCGGCGTGCGCATGCCGCTCGAAAGTTATCCGCTGCAGGCGCTGGTGTCCGAGCCGATCAAGCCGGTGGTGCCTTGCGTTGTGATGTCGAACACCGTGCACGCCTATATCTCGCAGTCCGACAAGGGCGAGCTGGTGATCGGCGCCGGCACCGACCAGTATGTCTCTTATTCGCAGACCGGCGGCCTGCACATCCTGCAGCACACGCTCGACGCCATCTGCGAGATGTTCCCGATCTTCACGCGCATGAAGATGCTGCGCTCCTGGGGCGGCATCGTCGACGTGACGCCCGATCGCTCGCCGATCCTGGCCAAGACGCCGGTCAAGGGCCTCTACGTCAATTGCGGCTGGGGCACAGGCGGCTTCAAGGCAACGCCTGGTTCGGGCAACGTCTTCGCGCATACGATTGCAAAAGACGATCCGCATCCGATCAACGCGCCTTTCACGCTCGAACGCTTCCGCACCGGCCGTCTCATCGACGAAGCCGCGGCGGCGGCAGTGGCGCACTGATGATGGCCGAAATGGCCGTCGCGATGCCGCTGGTGCTCGCCGGCGAGCAGGGGCTGTTTCACATTCCCTCGGCCCGCGAAGTGCGGATCCAGCCGATCAGCCGCGAGGACAACGAGACGGCCTGGCCGTTCTCCGTCGACGACGGCTTGCTCACCTGCGTTTGGAGTGGCGGCCGCAAGGTGGTGATGTTCTTCGAGAACAGGCCGAAGAACCTCGCCGAAGCCGAACCCTTTAAACCGCGTGGGGTCATCGTCACCACCGACCCGCTGCAGCTCACGCTCGCCAATATGGCGAACCGGGCGCTGTTCAAGCCGGCGGCCAGCGTCGAGGAGCGTATGCGGCTCGTGGCGCCCTTCGCGGCGCTGGGCGAAAGACTTTGCGATCAACCGGCCGGCGCCCATGTCGGCCATGGCGAACTGTAGGACCGAAAATGCTTCTCATCCGCTGCCCCTATTGCGAGGAAGAGCGCCCGGAGCTCGAGTTCCGCAATGCCGGCGAGGCGCATATCGCGCGCTCGGGCAACATTGCGACCGAAAGCGACGACGATTTCGAGAAATTCTTCTTCATCCGTTCGAACACGAAGGGCGTGATCTATGAGCGCTGGCGGCATATCCACGGCTGCGCGCGCTTCTTCAACGCCGTGCGCGACACCGTCACCGACAAGTTCGTCATGACCTACAAGGCAGGCGAGCCGAAGCCCGCGAAGCTGCCTGGAGCCTCGAAATGAACGCCCCGTTCCGCATCTCCGGCGCCGGGCGCCTCAGCCAGGCCAGGACCGCGTCCTTCAGCTTCGACGGCCAGTCCTATACCGGCATCGAGGGCGACACGCTTGCCTCGGCGCTGCTGGCCAACGGCGTGCATCTGGTCGGCCGCTCCTTCAAATACCACCGCCCGCGCGGCTTCCTGTCGGCCGGCGCGGAAGAGCCGAACGCGCTGGTGCAGATCGTGCGCGACGATGCGCGCAAGACGCCGAATGTGCGGGCGACCGTTCAGGAACTTTATGACGGGCTGACCGCCAATTCACAGAACCGCTGGCCGTCGCTGGCCTTCGACGTTGGCGCGGTCAACGACATCGCCTCGCCGATGTTCTCGGCCGGCTTCTACTACAAGACCTTCATGTGGCCGAAATGGGCCTGGAAGGATCTCTATGAGCCTAAGATCCGCGCTGCCGCGGGCCTTGGCGTCTCTCCCGAAAAGCCGGACCCGGACCATTATGCCGCGCGCTACGCGCATTGCGAGGTGCTGGTGCTGGGTGGCGGCGCCGCCGGCATTGCCGCGGCGCTTGCGGCTGCCGAAACGGGCGTGCGGGTGATCCTCGCCGACGAGCAGGCCGATTTCGGCGGCAGCCTGCGCTTCGAGAGCGGCGCCAGGATCGACGGCGAGAACGGCTTCGCCTGGGCGCAGGCGGCGATCGCCAAACTGAAGGCGATGGACAATGTCCGTGTGCTCTCTCGTGCCACGGCGTTCGGCTACTATGCGCAGAATTTCGTCGGCCTGGTCGAGCGGGTCAGCGATCATCTGAAGAGCCCCGGCAAGGAACTGGCGCGCGAGCGGCTGTGGCAGATCCGCGCCAGCCGGGTCGTGATCGCGACGGGCGCCATCGAGCGCCACATGGTGTTCGCCAACAACGACCGGCCGGGCATCATGCTCGCTTCGGCCGCGCGCGCTTATCTCAACCACTATGGCGTCGCGGTGGGTAAGAATGTCGGCGTCTACACGGCCAACGATTCCGCTTATGCGGCCGCGATCGACCTCAAGAAGGCAGGCGTCAATATCGCTGCGATCGTCGACCTGCGCGACAATCCGTCGGGTCCCGTGATCGATGAGGCGAGGGCTCTCGGCATCGAGATCAATTTCGGCCGCGCGGTGGTCAGCGCCGGCGGCAAGCTGCGCGTTTCCTCGATGACCGTGCAGCCGAAAAATGGCGGTGGCGAGCGAACCATTCCGGTCGACGCCATCCTGATGTCGGCCGGCTGGACGCCGTCGGTGCATCTCTTCTCCCAGTCCCGCGGCAAGGTCGCCTTCAACGACGAGACGAAGCGCTTCGTGCCGGGCACCTACGCGCAGGACTGCGTGTCGGTAGGCGCGTGCAACGGCACCGACGGGCTGTCGGCAACCGTCGATGAGGCCTATGCGGCCGGCTCGAAGGCGGCGAAGGAAGCCGGCGGCAAGGATTCCGGCGTCAAGACGGGCAAGGGGGCCAAGCCGAAGGTCGATGCCGGCGAGAGCTGGTCGCGCGGCATGCTGGGCGCGGCGCCCGGCGCCGGGCCGGACACCACCGTCAAGGCCTTCGTCGATTTCCAGAACGACGTCACCGCCAAGGACATACGCCAGGCGGTGCATGAGGGCATGCACTCGATCGAGCACGTCAAGCGCTTCACCACCAATGGCATGGCGACGGACCAGGGCAAGACGTCCAACATGCATGGCCTGGCGATCGCCGCCGAGACGCTCGGCAAGCCGATCCCGCAGGTCGGCCTCACCACGTTCCGCGCGCCCTACACGCCGGTGACCTTCGGATCCATCGTCGGCCACGCGCGCGGCGCTTTGTTCGATCCGACCCGCCGGACGGCCACGCATGGCTGGGCCGCGTCGCACGGCGCGGTGTTCGAGGATGTCGGCCACTGGAAGCGGGCCTGGTATTTCCCGAAGGCCGGCGAGGACATGCACAAGGCGGTCGACCGCGAATGCGTCACCGTGCGCAAGGTCGGCGGCCTGTTCGACGCCTCGACGCTCGGCAAGATCGAGGTGGTCGGGCCGGATGCGGCCAAGTTCATGGAGCTGCTCTATACCAACCCGTGGGAGAAGCTCGAGACCGGCCGTTGCAGATATGGCATCATGCTGCGCGAGGACGGCTTCATCTATGACGACGGCGTCGTCGGCAGGCTGGCGCCGGACCGTTTCCACGTGACGACGACGACCGGCGGCGCGCCGCGCGTTATGAACCACATGGAAGACTACCTCCAGACGGAGTTCCCGCATCTCAATGTCTGGCTGACCTCGATCACCGAGCAGTGGGCGGTCATTGCCGTGCAGGGACCGAAGTCGCGCGACATTATCGCGCCGCTGGTCGAAGGCATCGACATGTCGGACGAGGCGATGCCGCATATGTCGGTGCGCGAGGGTAAGATCTGCGGCGTGCCGACGAGGCTGTTCCGCATGTCGTTCACCGGCGAGCGCGGCTTTGAGGTCAACGTGCCGGCCGACTACGGCGAAGCCGTGTGGGAGGCTCTGTGGGCCGAAGGCCAGAAGCATGGCGCGACGGCCTATGGCACCGAAGCGATGCACGTGCTGCGCGCTGAAAAGGGCTACATCATCGTCGGCCAGGATACCGACGGCACGGTGACGCCAAACGATGCCGGGCTCGATTGGGCCGTGGGCAAGAAGAAGACCGACTTCGTCGGCATTCGCGGCCTGACCCGGCCAGACCTCGTCGCCAAGGGGCGCAAGCAACTCGTCGGCCTCAAGACCAAGGATCCGAAGGTCGTCCTGGAGGAGGGCGCGCAGATCGTCGACGATCCGAAGCAGCCGATCCCGATGAAGATGATCGGCCACGTCACCTCCAGCTACTGGTCGGAAAATTGCGGGCGTTCGATCGCGCTTGCGCTGGTCGCCGGCGGCCGCGACAGGATCGGCCAGACGCTCTACGTGCCGATGCCGAACGGCACGATCGAGGTGGAGGTCACCGGCATGGTGTTCGTCGACGAGAAGGGAGAGCGCCTCAATGGCTAAGGCTGCCGCCAGGACAACCGCCCCGGCTTCGCCCTCAGTCGAACGGCGCCCGGCACTTGCCGGCCGCACGCTGTCGGCGCCCGGGGTCAAGGTCGAAATGCTGCCGTCGGCCGAGCGAATTTCGCTGCGCGCGCCGCAGGGGTCGCTCGCCGAGCTCTCCAAGGCGCTCGGCGTGACGCTGCCGGAGAAGCCGAAAACCTCGGCTAGCAAGGGCGGGCGCACAGCGCTATGGCTCGGACCGGACGAGTGGATAATCATCGACGAAGCTGGCAACGATCCGCTTGCCGATTGCGCCAAGGTCACGGCGCTGCATTCGGCCGTCGGCATTTCGCATCGCAATGTCGCGATCGCTGTCACGGGTCCGGCGGCTGCCGTGACGGTCAATTCGGGTTGCCCGCAGGACCTGTCGCTGGATGCATTCCCGGTCGGAGCAGCCTCGCGCACCATCCTCGGAAAGTCTGAAATCCTGCTGTTGCGCACCGCGGCGGACACCTTCCGGGTGGAATGCTGGCGTTCCTTCTCGGACTATGTCTTTACTTTGCTGTCGGAAGCGGCGGGCGACGCGGCGAACTGAGCCTGCCTGCCGCTGCTGGCCAAGGGAGCGGCAGGAACCATCGCCGGGTCTGTTCCGTTCCCGCGACACGCAAGGGAGGATCCTGATGCCATCCAAATCCGCGCCCAAGTCGCCGAAAAAGACGGCGGCCGTCCGCTCGCTGGAGCAGGAAAGGCATCACGAGGCCGAGGAAGAGGAACTCGAGGAAGGTCTCGAGGACACGTTCCCGGCCAGCGATCCAGTGTCGATCACCGGCACGGCCATTCCCGGCGCTCCCGCAAAGCCCGGCAAGGCCAAGACCGTGCCGGGCAGGAAGCCGCGCAAGAAATAGCGCGTCGGGCAGATCGCTTCGGACGGTCGGAGTTCAATGCAAACGAAAACGGGCGGCCCGAGCCGCCCGTTTTCGTTAGAATTTCGCCGCGCTCAGAGCGCGCCGGGCACAAACCACGGGTTGACGTCGATGCCGAGCCGCGGGCCCTTGCCGTCGGTCGTCTGCGTCTTGTTGGCGTCCGCCTTTTCGAGCGAGCCGGTCGCGGTGCAGTCCACCATCACATTGGCGTTGGTCTGGACGCAGGCCGCCGGTGCGTGCTTGGCCGGCTGGTTCGCACCTGCAAAAGCGGCGCCTGAGAAAGCCAATACGGTTGCGATAGCGAGGATCGTCTTTTTCATCTTCCGTCTCCAATTCAATCTCGTACATGTACGATACGGCGTACATATACGGTTAATGGAAGCTGAAGACAAGAGGGTTTTTGTACATGTACGACAATTTTTCTTGAACGCAGGAATTTGCGACCGCGGGTCGCTCTGACCAACGAGGCGGAAAGGCGCTCGAGAACAGCCAGTCAGCAGTTAGCGGGGGTCTCGGTGAGCGGAGGAACGTCCCGCGCCGACAACGACGCCAGCGTGAAGTCGCACATGCGCTTCACATAGGCCTGCGGATCGCCGAACGGATAGAAAGGGAAAGTGATCAGCAGCGAGATCGTGCCGTGGCCGACGGTCCACAGCATGGTGGCGATGGCGCGCGGGTCGCCCTTGAGCTTGCCTGCCGCGACGCAGGCCTCGACCCTTTTGATCAGCACCTTCATGGCCGGGTTGCCCTCTTCCATGTCCTCATAGCTGCGGCCCTCAGGCAGGTGGGTCTTCTCGGTCATGAACACGGTGCGGTATTCATTGGGATTGCCGAGGCCGAAAGCCGCATACTCGGTCATCACCGCCCGCAGCGCCTCGATAGGATCGTCGTGAGGGTGCTCCTCGATGCGCCGGGCGAGCGTCTCGAACGCGTCCTCGGCGAGCGCGAACAATATGTCCTGCTTGTCGGCGAAGTAGGAGTAGACCGACATCGGCGCGTAGCCGACCCGCTTGGCAAGCTTGCGGATGGTGAGGCCCTCGTAGCCTTCTTCCTGGACGAGCTTGTGGGCGGCGGCGACCAGTTCGGAACGAAGCTCCGCCTTTTGTTTTTCGCGGCGTTTCTGAACGCTCAGCGCCAAATGTCCGCCCTGCCTTTTGTAGTTGGTTGCCTTACCAAATTATATACGCTGTACGACAACGGACAAGGGACCCGGAGGTTCCGCAACGTTCGCACTAACTCCTTGTTTTAGTGCAGTTCCGACCGAAGGTCGTTAACCACTTTCCCGAAACGCCCTAGACGGCGCCGATGCCGCCGTCGAGGGCAAGAGCGTGACCGGTCATGAACGAGTTGGCGGGGTCGGCGAGAAACAGGATGCCGGTCGTGATCTCATCCACTTCGCCAACGCGCTTCATCGGCACGCCGCGCGTGAGTTCCGCCAGCGCGTCCGCTTCCCCCGCGCCGGACGAGCGGACGAAGCCATCCACCATCGCCGTCCTGGTATGCGCCGGGCAGACGGCGTTGATGCGCACGCCCTTGGTGGCGTATTCGGCAGCCGCGGACCGGGTCAGGCCGATCACGCCGTGCTTGGCGGCGGCATAGACCGAAAGCTTGGGCGCGCCAGAAAGGCCGGCGACCGAGGCGACATTGACGATGACGCCACCCTTGCCGCTTTCCTTGTATTGCCGCTCCATCCGCAGGATCTGGTGCTTCATGGCGTAGAAGACGCCGAGCAGGTCGACCTCCAGCACGCGCCTTGCTTCCTCCGACGTCACCTGCGGCAGGCGCACGAAGCTGTGCACGATGCCGGCATTGTTGACGGCAACGTCGAGCTGGCCGAATTTCTCGACGGCAAGCCCCACCAGATCCTCGGAGAGCTTCTCCTCGGCGATGTTGCCGGCAAGGATCGCGCATTCGGCGTCAACAGTGGAGGCGAAATTGCGGAGCGACCCCTCGTCGAGATCGGAAAGCACCAGCCGCGCGCCCTCCGCGGCAAAGGCCTCTGCCGCGCCGCTGCCCAGACCCCCTGTTGCACCGGTTATCAACACCGTCGCTCCGTCGAAACGGCTCATCGCTCAGCCCTCCCGGTTTTCAGACATCCTTGTCGATCAAATCCATCGCAAGAGCAGCAAGCAGTTTCACCGCCTGGCCGTAGGTTTTCGCCTTTTCCGGATTGGAGGCGTTGCCATCCAGCGCGCGGCGGTAGACGCCCTGGCAGATCGCCGCCAGGCGAAAGAAGGAGAAAGCAAGGAAGAAGGTCCAGTTGCCGATCGATTCCAGACCGCGCCGGCTGCAGTAGGCGGCGACATAGGCTTCCTCGGAGGGCAGGCCGATCGCGGCTCGGTCGATGCCGCCGAGGCCGCGAAAGCCGGACGCATGCGGCAGCCGCCATTGCATGCACTGATAGGCAAGATCGGCGAAGGGGTGGCCAAGGGTCGAAAGTTCCCAGTCGAGCACGGCGATGACCCGAGGCTCGTCCTTGGCGAACATCATGTTGTCCAGCCTGTAGTCGCCATGCACCAGCGAAACCCGGCCGTCATCGGCAGGCATATGCGCCTCCAGCCAGGCAATCAGCCGGTCCATGTCGGCAATCGCCTCGGTTTCGGAGGCGCGGTACTGGCTGGTCCAGCGGGCGAACTGACGCTCGAAATAGCTGCCGGGCTTGCCGAAATCGCCGAGCCCAACGGCCGCGACATCGACATCGTGCAGGGCGGCAAGCGTGGCATTCATCGCATCGTATATCGCGGCGCGCTCGTCATTGTCCGCAGCTTCCGGCAGGGACGGGTCCCAGAAGATGCGGCCGTCGAGGAACTCCATGACGTAGAACATGCGGCCGATCGGCGAATCTTCGCCCGAAAGATGTAGCATGCGCGGCACCGGCACCGCCGTTTCGGCAAGCGCCCGCATGACCCGGAATTCGCGGTCGACCTGGTGGGCGGACTTCAGCAACTGACCCGGCGGCTTGGCGCGCAGCACGTAGCGACCGCTGGCGGCAGTCAGCAGATAGGTCGGGTTCGATTGTCCCGACTTGAATTTCTCGATCTCGGAAAGTCCGGCAAAGCCGGCAATGTGCGCTTCCAGGTAGGGCGCAAGCGCCGACTTGTCGAGCGCAAGCGCCGACTTGTCGAGCGCGTTGGCGTCGCCGCTCATGCCGTCTCAGGCTGACGTTCGAGCAAGGTCAGGGTCAGCCAGCGGGCAGTCAGCGCCGGCTTCTTCGACCCTTCGATCTCGATGGTCACGTCATGCGCCGTCTGCACCCAGCCCGAAGGCCTCACCTTGACGTCGGCCAGCACGAAATGGGTGCGGATGCGCGAGCCGGTCTTCACCGGCGCCAGGAAGCGCAGCGTGTCGAAGCCGTGGTTGACGCCCATCTTGGTGTTTTCGATCGGCGGCATGGTTTCGAAAGTCATCGCCGACAGGAGCGAGAGCGACAGGAAACCGTGCGCGATGGTGCCGCCGAACGGCGTCTCCTGCCTGGCGCGCTCCGGGTCGCAATGGATGAACTGGTGGTCGTCGGTGGCGTCGGCGAACTGGTCGATCATGCGCTGCGTCACCGTCCGCCAGGGCGAGACGCCTACTTCCTTGCCGACGCTGGCCAGAAGCGTATCGAGACTGATCGGTTCCACGCTGATCTCCTCCTCACCCCCGTCCGGACAACGAGCGCCTTCATTCCTTGAACAATGTCATCCCGTGCTGGACCGACTGGCCGCCGTCGATCGGCAGGATGGCGCCAGTGACGTAGCTGCCGGCACGGCTGCACAAATAAACCGTTGCGCCGGCAATGTCATCCGGCACGCCGATGCGACCAAGCGGAACGTGGTTGCCGACATGTTTCGCCTGCTCCTCGGTCGCGGTCGCAAACGCCGTCATCCTGCTCTGGAAGGGACCGGGCGCAAAGGCGTTGACGGTGATGCGGCGGGCGGCGAATTCGAGCGCCAAGGTGCGCGTCAGGTGGTGCACCGCGGCCTTCGAGGCGGTGTAGGAATAGGCGTCGTCGGCAAGCGGCTGGCTGCCCATCACCGAGCCCAGGTTGATCACGCGGGCCGGGTCGTCGTCGCTCGCGGCGGCATCGAGCAACGGCAGAAGCTCCCGCGTCAGGTGGAAGACGGCGGTGACGTTGACGCCGAACACCTTGGCCCAGGCGTGGTAGGGAAACTCCTCCAGCGGCGCGCCCCACGACACACCCGCATTGTTGACGAGGATGTGCAGACACTCCGCGCGCGCTTTCACCTCCGCGACGAGCGCGGCGATGCCGGCCTCGCTGGAAACGTCGCCGGCAAAGCCCTCGGCGTGACCGAGGCCGCCGAGCGCGTTCAGGTCGCTGGCGACCCTCGCGCAGTCCTCGCCCTTGCGGGAAGCGATCATCACCCTGGCGCCGCCAAGGACAAGCGATGTCGCCACCATGCGGCCGATACCGGTCGCCGCGCCGGTCACCAGCGCCGTCTTGCCGGCGACCGAGAACAGCTTGTCCAGATAGCTCATCGCATTCCTCCGCATTGCTCATCCTCGATCGAAACCAAGGACTCGCGTTGACAAGGCTAGCCGAAGTACGGTCATCCTTGCCATGGGTAAAGACTTATCTTCGAAAGGGCCGGAACCGATGGCGGACATGAATCTCGGCATGACCCAGCGGCTGAAGCCGATCCATCAGCGCGTGGCGGCGATGGTGCGCGACGAAATCGCGCCGGTCGGAGAAGCGTTTCTCGCCGAGGTCGGCAGGAACGGAGACCGCTGGACCTATACGGACAGGCAGACCGAAATCCTCGAAGGGCTGAAGAAGACGGCGCGCGAGCGCGGCCTGTGGAATTTCTGGCTGACCGATTCCAAGCGCGGCTACGGCCTTTCCACCGTCGAATACGCCTATCTTGCGGAGGAGATGGGCAAGGCGCATCTCGGCGCCGAGACCTTCAATTGCTCGGCTCCGGACACCGGGAACATGGAGGTGCTGGAGCGTTACGGTTCGAACGAGCACAAGCAGACGTGGCTGGAGCCGCTGCTCGACGGCAGGATCCGCTCGGCCTACCTCATGACCGAACCGGACGTCGCGTCGTCGGATGCGACCAACATCTCCATGCGCTGCGAGCGGAGCGGCGACGATTATGTGCTCAACGGCGAGAAATGGTGGGCGTCGGGCGCCGGCGATCCGCGCTGCGCCATCTACATCGTCATGGTCAGGACGGGCTCCGACGAGGAGCCGCAGCATCGGCGGCACTCGATGATCCTGGTGCCCGCCGACAGCAAGGGCGTCACCAAGGTCCGGGCCATGCAGGTCTATGGCGACGACGACGCGCCGCACGGCCATATGCATCTGCGGTTCGAGAATGTACGGGTGCCGGCCTCGAGCCTGATCCTTGGCGAGGGAAGGGGCTTCGAGATCGCGCAGGGACGGCTGGGGCCGGGGCGCATCCACCACTGCATGCGCGCCATCGGCCAGGCCGAGATGGCGCTGGAGATGCTTTGCCAGCGCTCGGTGCGTCGCGAGGCCTTCGGCCAGCCGCTGGCCAGGCTCGGCGCCAATTTCGACATCATCGCCGAGTGCCGCATGGAGATCGAGATGGCGAGGCTGCTCTGCCTCAAGGTGGCCTGGATGATCGACCAGGGCGATGCGCGGGCCGCCGCGCCCTGGATCAGCCAGATCAAGGTCATCGCGCCGCGCGTCGCGCTCAAGGTGACCGACGAGGCGGTGCAGATGTTCGGCGCTCAAGGCATCAGCCAGGATACGCCGCTCGCCCGCTCGTGGACGCATTTGAGGACGCTGCGGCTTGCCGACGGGCCGGACGCCGTGCACCGGCGCCAGGTAGCGCGCACGGAACTCAGGAAATACACGCAGGAAAAGGTCTGACCGCCATGACGCTTCCGTCGGAAATGAAAGCCCTTTTGCTTGTCGGCGACGGTTATACGAGGACGCCATCGCCCGCCGCGTTGGAGGCGACAGAGCCTTATTTGCGACCGGGCAGCATAGCGGTGCCGAAGCCAGGGCCCAGCCAGGCGCTGATCAAGGTCAGCCTCGCCTCGATCAATCCTTCCGACATCTCCTTCATCAAGGGGCAGTACGGCCAGCCGCGGGTGAAGGGCCAGCCGGCCGGTTTCGAGGGCGTCGGCGTCGTCGTCGCCACGGGAGACGATCCTTATGCCAGCAGCCTGGCGGGCAAGCGTGTCGCCTTCGCCACCGGCCTTTCGAACTGGGGTTCCTGGGCTGACTATGCGGTCGCGGAGGCGGCGTCATGCATTCCGCTGCTGGACACGGTGCGCGACGAGGACGGCGCGGCGATGATCGTCAATCCGCTCACCGCTTTGGCCATGTTCGATATCGTCAAGCAGGAGGGCGAGAAGGCGTTCATCATGACCGCCGGAGCCAGCCAGCTCTGCAAGCTGATCATCGGGCTGGCGAAGGAGGAAGGCTTCCGGCCGATTGTCACCGTGCGCCGCGACGAGCAGATCGCTTTGCTGAAAGGACTGGGCGTGGCGCATGTGCTCAACGAGAAGGCGGCGGATTTCGAGGCGGCGCTGCGCGAGGCGGTCAAGGCCGAGCAGCCGCGCATCCTGCTCGACGCGGTCACCGGGCCGTTGGCTTCGGCCATCTTCAACGCCATGCCTAAGCGCTCGCGCTGGATCGTCTATGGCAGGCTCGACGCAGAGCCGACTGTTATCCGGGAGCCCGGCCAGTTGATCTTCCAGCACAAGCGTGTCGAGGGCTTCTGGCTCGCCGAATGGATGCGTCAATTCCGCGACAGGCTCGGCCCGGCGGTGATGGAGGCGCAGAAGCGTTTTTCAGACGGGCGCTGGTCGACCGATGTGACCGCGGTGGTGTCGCTGGACGAGGCGATGGCGCGGCTGCCGGCCGAACTTGCGAGACCCAACGGCAAGGTTTTCATCAAGCCATAAAATCGCACAGGGCCGCAGCCGGTCCGGGCTCGGAACTGCTCGATCGCATGAGCGCCATTGCCATTATGCGTATGGCGATGCGCCGATCGATCCGAACACAAAGTTGTGATCAAACGTGAAGCGGACGGAAAAATGCCGCTGTTCCACTCATCCTTTGCGCGGCGCCGGCCACCATCACGCGGGGATACTCTATTCCGCTTCGCCCTCAACGTGATATGTCGCCGGCGCTGAAAGCCAGGAGGTGATGGGAAAACCGTCCTGGCCGGAATGCGGGGTGTTTGATGACGATAACCAAGCCGGTTTTCGACCGTCTGGGACTTTTGCTATGGATCGGAGCGTTTCTGATCGTGCTCGTGTTGGCGTGGTGGGCGCCAGACGTCCGGTCGGTCGTGTCCGCTTACAGGCATGGCAGCGAAGCCTTCGCGGCCGGCCAACCATTGTACAAGGTCCATCTCGCCATGGGCTATCTCTACGCGCCAGCTTTTGCCGCGCTCTACGTTCCGTTCGTGAAGCTGGGACCGTCCGCCGGGGGCGTGTTGTGGCACACGCTCTGCTTCGGCGTGCTGACTTTCGCAGCGGCCAGGCAAGTGCGGAAAATCGGCGGCCAGGACCGGATGTGGCTGCTTTCCTACGCGCTCTTCCTGGCCATGCCGATGGCCCTGGGGGCGATCCGCAACGGCCAGTCGACCATCCTTTTGACCGGCGCCTGCTGGCTCCTGACCCTTTCGGCGCTGGAGGGGCGGCGCGCCGAGCCCTTGTTCTGGGCATGCGTTGCGCTGATTGCGAAACCGACCGGGCTGATCATGCTGCTCCTGGTCGGGGCCTTGCGGCCCCGGCTGATCCCGTGGCTCGTGCTCGCGGTGCTGGTCGTGCTGGTCATCCCCTACGCCTTCGCGCCCGTCGGCTACATCAATGACCAGTATCGCGATTTCTTCCAGATGCTGACATCGATGGCCGTCGACAGGGAAGGGCCATTCGCGCCCGCCGATTTCACCGTGCCCTTCGCCATGATCGGGCTGCCCATTCCGGAATTCGACGCCACGGTCGTGCGGATCGTGGCGGCACTGCTCACGCTTTCCGCAGTCCTCTGGTTCGACCGCAAGGCCGAGCCGGACGTATCGAGCATTGCCATCTTCCTCACGGCCACCTTCTACATGTGCGTCTTCAATCCGCGTGTCGAGCCGAACACCTATGCCATGATCGCCGTTCCGGCAGGCGTGGCCATCGCCTATTTGTGGCGAGAAGAGCAGGGCAGCGTCCTGGCAAAGGCGCTGGCGACGACGCTATTCCTGTCCGGGTTGACCAGCATCGAACGTCACCTGCACAATTTCTTCCATCCCTGGTTCCGGCCGGTCGTGGTGACTGTCATTGCCTGCACCTTGATCCGATGGTTCTGGGTCAGGGCGCGCCAACCCAAGCCGGATGCCGGACGGATGGCGCATGGCTGAAGCACCGCTTACCCTCGACATCGTCGCGCCGTTCCTGAACGAGGCTGAGTCCGCCGCGGCTTTCGCCGGCCTGCTCGACAAGCTCGAAGCGACCGTGGCGGATCGTTTCGGCATGACCGTCCACAAGATCCTGGTCGACGACGGCAGCAAGGATGACAGCGTCGAGCGGTTTTCGCAGGCGCTTTCCGGGTCGTGGGAAATCGTTCGTCTCAGCCGCAATTTCGGCAAGGAGACCGCGGTGCTCGCGGGGCTGGACCAGTCGCGGGGCGACATGGTCCTGATCATGGACTCCGACCTCCAGCATTCCATGGATGTCAGCATCCAGCTGATTGCCGAACTGGTGGCGGACCCGACGCTCGACGTGGCCTATGCGCAGAACGACAGGCGCGGGGCAAGCTGGCGGCGCAGCCAGTCGGCCAAGCTTTTTTACAGCCTGATCAACAGCAGCCAGCGTTTCGATATCCCAGAGAACGCGGGCGACTTCCGCGTCATGCGCCGCGCGGTGGTGCGCGCCGTCACCAGCCTGCGCGACAAGCGGCGTTTCAACAAGGGCCTGTTCGCGTGGGCCGGTTTCCGCCAGAAGGCAGTGCCCTATTCGCCAGCCGAGCGCGTCGGGGGCACCTCGAAGTGGAGCCAGCTCAACCTGCTGGCGTTCTCGCTGGAAGGCTTCACCTCCTTCTCGGTGATACCGCTGCGGATCATCAGCATTTGCGGATTGCTGGCGGCGCTGGCCGGCGCGCTCTATGGCATCAAGGTGTTCTTCGAGGTGGTGTTCTACGGCATCGCCGTGCCGGGCTATCCCAGCCTCATGGTCGCGGTGGTCTTCTTCGGCGGCTTCAATCTCACCTTGCTCGGCCTGATCGGCGAGTATGTCTGGGTCACGCTCAGCGAGAGCAAGGACCGGCCCGTCTACATCGTGCGGGATGTCGTGCATGGCGCCGATGCCGGCAACGACTCCGGTCCGCGGGTCAACGCCGACAGATGACCAGGTCGTCGATCCGTCTGGTCGCGGACGACTACGGCCTGGCGCCCGGCGTGTCTGGCGCGATCCTCGATCTCATCGATCGC
The DNA here is from genome assembly GCA_040755925.1 of Pseudomonadota bacterium. Taxonomy (GTDB): domain Bacteria; phylum Pseudomonadota; class Alphaproteobacteria; order Rhizobiales; family Rhizobiaceae; genus Mesorhizobium. Next base: position 898 of record JBFLWR010000285.1, on the reverse strand, counting down.
GGTCGCCTGACCGGCACCGGCTGTATGACCGGGTTTCCCGAATGGGAGCAGGAGGCGGCCCGCATAAAGCCGCTTTGCGGCAGGGCCTCGATCGGACTGCATCTGACCCTGACCGACCAGCCTGCCGCCACCGGCGCGTCGAGCCTGGCGCCGGAAGGCAGGTTGCCGCCGCTGTCCTCGCTCGCGCTGCCGATCCGGCGCGGACGCGTCGAGGAGCGCGAGGTCCATGCCGAACTGGACGCCCAGTATGGTCGTTTTGTCGGGGCGCTTGGTCGACGGCCGGACTTTATCGACGGGCATCAGCATGTGCATTTTCTGCCCGTGGTGCGAAAGTGGCTGCTGGCGCGCTTTGCGGCAGGTTCGGACCAGCCGGCGCTGCGCGGCGCGCCGGCTCTCTCCACCTCGATGGCCGCGCCCAAGATCGCGGCGATCGCCACCCTGGCCGCCGGCTTCAACCGCGCAATGGCACGCGCCGGGTTTGCCGTGATGACACCGCTTTCGGGCATTTACGATTGGCGGCAGCCGGAGAAATTCGCGCCGACGCTTTACGCCGCCGTCGAAACGCTGCCGGAAGCAGGCGTGTTCATGTGCCATCCGGGCCATGTCGACGAGACGCTGCGGGCACGCGACCCGATGCAGCAAGTACGTGAGGTCGAGTTTTCGGTTCTCGGCGGCGAGGAGTTCGGCGCCAGGTTGGCCAGGGCTGGTATGCGGGTCATGGACGGGAAGGCATGAGCGGCGCCGGCGAGCCCGGGCGTTCGACCGGCAACAAGATCATCCGCTTCGCCCTTGTGGGGCTGGCGAACACCTGCATCGACCTCGCCGCGTTTTTCCTCCTGATGAAGCTGGGAGCGCCGCCTTTGGTCGCCAATGTCGGCGCCTGGCTCGTCGCGGTGCT